>CAIUOX010000042.1 GCA_903900935.1 uncultured bacterium | reverse complement strand
GTAGCACCAGTAGTATTGCCAATCGTAATTATTTTTGCATTTGTACTAGTACCAATATTGATAGATCCTGTTGAGCCAGAATCTATATTCAAGTCACCTGTTGTGCCTGAAGTGATATTGAGATTCTTTGCTGAAGCTGATGATATTGATAGAGTATCATTCGTTGTGATGGTTGTGGCACCAGTACCAGTCAGAGTAGCCGAGCCCAAATCATTATTAGCAAGAGAAAAACGAGTATAACCACCTGTCTTAAAATCTAGACCAAAAGCATCAGTAGTACCTAGACTTGCAACACTACCAAAAGCACTACCACCTTGAATAAATGACTCTTTAGCAAGTAATGATGTTGCACTAGAAGGAGGAGCAACGACATGCCAATGATTTTCAGACTTTTCATATTGGAGCATGACGGCATTATCTTCTGGAATAATTATTGGGCCTTCTGTACCAGTTACAATACGATTGCCAATTGTAGAACTTGCATCCTCATTATTGAGAGTCAATGGATGACCATGATCCATCGTCATAATAGTTATTATCCTTCCATCAATTCCACCAATGATACCAGTGAATGTTGCTGGACTAGTGCCTATATAACGAAAGAATGAACCAGTACCAAGATTGACATCATCTTGCGATCCGGTTGTTGAATACTGGACACTATCAGACAATGAAAAATTAGCGGATGTTTTTAAATTTCCACTCATTGTAGTTGTTCCAGAAAAAGTCTTATCACCAGCAATAGTCTGTGTAGTGTTTGTTATCAAACCACGATTTGTTGCAGAAGCATCAGGAAGATTTAAGGTTAGTGTTCCACCCAGAGAAGCTGGCGAGCCAGAAACGTTGACGTCTGTACCAGATGTTCCAAGTGATAAGCCAATAGTTGAACTAGCAAGTTTTGAATTTGTGATCGTGCCATCCACCAAATCTCCATTGACTATAGAATTTAAAAGATTGATTTTGCTATAAGCAATTCCTGCACTAGCTGATATATCTCCATTTGCAATAGTACCATCCAAAATTTTAGCTGAGGTGATCACACCTGTACCAATCACAAAAGCACCAGTAGAATCTACTGTCACATCACCAGAAGCAGTAACAAAGGTTGGTATACCAGAACCATTTGCCACTAAAAATTGACCAGATGTACCAGCTGATGATGCCGAGATTGCACTCGTACCATTACCATATAAAATTCCATTTGTTGTGAAAGTCCCAGCTCCAGTTCCCCCACGAGCAATGGAAAGATTTCCAGAAGAAATTGCTGAGGTACTTAGGGTCGTCGTACCAGCTAGTGTCAATCTACCGCTTGAATCAACAGTGAAAGTTGGTACTGATGTACTACCACCATAACTACCAGCAGTAACAGCTGTATTATCCAAGGAAAAAGTCACATTATCACTACCGATAAGGCGACCAGATAATGGGCCAGCCAAATCTATACCTGTACCTGCAATCAAATTTCCGTTTCCAGTATTTAACACACAAGTTGGACAATCAATACTACCGGATGTAGTTGAAAATGCGATTGGACCAATACCAGAAATTGCATCTCTCGCTCGAATATTTGTAAAATATTGATTTGTTCCTTCACTTATATCACTAGTATTGAGAGAAACTGCACCTATTTTATTATTAACACTTGAAACAGTAACGCCTTGCGATACCCTATCCCAAGTCGTGTCATTGTGAACAACCCAATCACCAACATTCCAAACTTGATGACCACCATCCAATAGATTGGTGGTACTAGCTACATCAACTACATAAAAATCACCAGGAATTCCCCCGCCACCACTTGAACTCAATACTGGAGTATTTGTATTGGCATTCCATGTACCCTTGAATTTTAGAGAACCCGTAACAGTACTTGGTAGAACATCAGCAATTATTTTTCCTGATGGATCAAGTAATTGAAACCATGACATATTACCCAAAAGTACTTCTTGATTGGTTGCTGTACCATTACCCAAATCTGAAGCTACTATCGTCCTAAATCCAGGCGTACCCGAACCACTTGTCGGTCCTGCAAGAAAGTTGTGCGCACTTGCCGTTCGATCAGAAATATCTGCAACACAAATAAATTCTGTACCAGTCCAACTCAAAAATTCACTAGATTCACAAGTTGGAGAATTAATCCTCAAATCAGTACCAGAAAAAATTAGACCAGATCCCAAATTGATCTCTTCAGCAGTCGCTGATGAGCTTGTTGAATTACCGAGCAATTTACTGGCTCCTACATTTTGAATTTTTGCATAAGTAACATTACCATCAAGAATCTTTGATGTATCAATAGCATTGTCAGATATTATTACCAAACCTGAATTGGAAAGAGAAACATCACCAGAAATCGTCCTAGCACTAGCCTCATTCGAACCATCACCTATAAAAATCTTACCATCATTCAAAGTAACTGATAGTTTATTATTGAAAGTATTCCAATCTGTTGATGTCAAAAGGCCGGTAACTGTAGCAGATGCACTCGGAGAGACAACACCACAATTGGTAGATCCGGGAGCACAATCTGGCTCCAAAGTCTCACCTGGCCTATATATCGTAGCGTTTGCAAAATTGAAAGATATTAAAATAAATGACAAAGTCAAAATCCACACACTAAACTTGAGTATGTAAGAAAACTGTCTACTACATATTTCAAAACTATTTTTTCTAAATTGCACCATACAGCTTCTCTGGATTTTCCAAATCCAGTCTTCTATATTATAACACTATAGTAGCAAAAACATGCTGTGTATAGTGTATAAATACTATATATAATAGAACTCGTCCAGCACTTTTTTGTAGAGATGATATGCTTGTTGTGCCTCAATCTTATTTAGTGTAAATCCTGGTTCGTGAGCAATCTGATTGCGTACCTTATGCGCTTCCCATGCATCCTGAATAGACTTAAAGTCTCCAGGTTCTACACGCTTGAGCTTCTCCCCTACGCTTTCACCGCGATAACCCATCTTACTCAGCAATTCATCAAGAATCATATCAGCTTCTAAAATAGCCTGCTTCCAATCATTCTGATTTGGAGAATCAATATGCTTGACCACATTCTCCCAACGATGAGCAAGCACAATGTCACCACCTTCTGGTACTACTTCAAATGCTTCTTCTACCTTTGTATCATAGATAAGTGCTTGCTTTTTTCGGAGTATTTTCAAGCGTTCAACAGAATATATAATTGCAATAACAAAAAAAATAGAAATAGGAATTGAAAGTCCAACCAATAGACCTGCTCCTGCTTTTGCCCAAATCACAATAGTTGGCCACCAAATAACTATTTGATCATAAATACTTCCAATATCAATACTTGGAATTATTATACTGGTACTATCACTTGGTTGCATGTATAGATTATATAACAAAAAGTGTACACATGCATACTAGATTTTTTCTCTTAAAATAGATGATACATTCTAAGCTAATATACAAACTAATTATTATTTTTAGAGAAAAAATTTGTTATGCAGAAGACACAAACTCATCATTCTCCGAGAAAATCTTTTCCTACAGCAAAGAGAGTGGCTTCATCGCCATGTCTAGCAGTAAGCTGAAGTCCTATAGGAAGATGCTTATTATCATTCTCTCCAACCATACACGGGATTGAAAGCGCCGGCATACCAGTGATATTTGCAGTAACAGTAAAAATATCTTCTAGATACATAGATATCGGATCATTGCTCTTTTCACCAATCTTGAATGCTGGAGATGGTGCTGTTGGTGTAACAATAAGGTCTACTGATGAAAATGCTTTCTGAAAATCAGCAATAATCATAGCGCGCACTGCATTTGCGCGGTTGTAATATGCATCATAATATCCTGATGAGAGCACATAAGTACCAAGTAAGATGCGACGAATGACTTCTCGGCCAAGACCAGCACGGCGTGTCTCAAAATAATCTTGAATACCATTTGCACCATCCTTATGAAGACCATACTTCACGCCATCAAAGCGGGCCATATTGGAAGATACTTCTGCTGGCATGATAATGTAGTAGACCAACAATGAATATGATATGTTCGGCAACTGTATATCCTTGATCTCATATCCTTTTTGCTTGAATGATGCAATGGCTGAATCAAATGCATCTATAACTGCAGTATCAATACCCTCTTTCAAGAAATGTCTTGGCACACCAATGACAGGTTTTGCACCCAATGTCTTGGATACATGCTTTGATGCATATGTTGTTATATCTATAGTAGTTCCATCGTGTATATCCTTTCCTCTGATAGCATTGAAAACAACCTCACAATCAGAAACAGTCTGTGAAATCGGACCAATCTGATCGAGCGACGAACCCATAGCTATAGCACCATAGCGCGAAACTGCGCCATATGTAGGCTTGAGCCCAACGACACCGCAGAAGCTCGCCGGCTGACGTATAGAGCCACCAGTATCAGTACCTAGAGAAAAAACTGCGGCATCCATAGCAACTGTTGCAGCCGAACCACCAGAAGAACCGCCTGCGACTCTAGTCGTATCATATGGATTCTTTGTGACACCAAAAGCAGAATTCTCAGTAGAACCACCCATTGCAAATTCGTCCATATTTGTATGACCAAGAAAAACCACACCTTCTTTTTTGAGTTTAGAAATAACGGTTGCATCATAAGTTGCACGATAATTCTCTAGTATCTTTGAAGACGCGCTCGTAATATGTCCTTGAATAAGAATATTATCTTTGATACCACATGGAATACCTAGTAAAGGAAAATTTTCAATGTTAAATTTCAAATTTTTAATTTTCGTATCTGCTTGTTTGGCTTGATCGATAGCATCTGCAAAGACTTTTAGATATGCATTGATCTCAGGATTTTTATTCTTGATCTGCTCAAGATATGCCTGCGTAAGTTGCACCGAAGTATACTCACCTTTTTTCAGAGCTTCATGTGCTTTCTGTATCGTTAATTTGTGTAAATCTATTTTCATTTTTTATTTATAGAATTACTGAAGTATCTTCTTAACAGCAATGAAATCACCTTCCCTATCTGGAGCCTCATCCAATAGTCGCTCACGATCATCTGTAGAGATTTGGCGTGACTCATCAGGACGCATGATATTTTTTATAGCACCAACACGTCCTTCAGTATCAGTAGAAACTTCAACTTTTTTGAGCTGATCAATATAACCAAGAATAGAATCAAACTCTTTAACAAGCGAAGCTTTGTCTTCTTCGCTAAGCTTTATCCTGGCCAAAGTAGCCAATTTCTCTATTTCTGCAGTGGTTATCATTGAAATGATTGTAACAGCGAGGGAGAGTAAGGGCAAGAAGGTATGTCATATGCACAAAAATGGACATTGCGAGCGCGACTGGCGCGAGCACTAGGAATTTTTCAGCAGAAAAATATCCGTGTCCATTTTTGTGCATATGACATACCTTCTTGCCCTAAAAGAAGAGCGCCAGAAATGAAGACTCATCAAGGATTGTTACTCCAAACTCTTGTGCTTTTTCTAATTTTGACCCAGCTTCAGCACCAGCCACCACATAAGAAGTTTTCTTTGACACAGAATTAGAGACGTCTCCACCATTTTTGCGCACCATATCTTGAGCAACTTCGCGTTCAAGAGTTGGTAATGTACCAGTAAATACAAAAGTTTTACCTTCAAACTTTTTATTGATACGAATTTCTTCTTGGACGAGAGTGATGTGTTTCAATAGATTTTTGAGAAGCTTCTTATTGTCAGTATCTCTGAACCATGAATAGATAGACTGCGCCACAACCGTACCAACACCATATATAGATTCAAATTCTTGAATAGAAGCTTGTGCTATAAGATCAAGAGCTTCTACACATGTAGCTTGTGCACCAAAATGTCGCGCCACATCATACGCAGTTTCTTGGCCGACCTGCGGAATAGATAATGATGCAATCAAACGTGGCAATGTAACTCTCTTTGCTTTTTCTATGGCTTGAATAACATTGTCTGCTGATTTTTCCGCAAATCGTGGCAATGCCAACAGATCGCCTTTTTCTAATGTAAATATGTCATCAAACGATGTGATGAGATTATTCTCAAGAAGCATATCAAGAATCTTGGGACCAAGACCATCCATATCAAAACAATGCTTGGAAACAAAATAATAAAATTTACGCTTCTGTTGATCAAATGAATCTGGGCTCACACATTTCCACGCAGATTCACCGGTGACACGAACAATGCTTCCGTCACCTCCGCATGCAGAAATATGTGTTGGCCAGACGAAAGGCTTCATCTCGGGCGTACGCAATTCACGCACCACTGAGACAATGTCGGGAATAACGTCGCCAGCTTTCTGAATGATTACCGTATCACCAAGTCGTAATCCAAGGCGCCTAATCTCATCTTCATTATGCAATGTTGCACGAGATACAGTAGAACCAGCAACAAGAACTGGCTTCAGCACCGCAACAGGAGTGATCACACCCGTCCGACCAACTTGAAAAATGATATCCTCTAAAACAGTTGTTACTTGTTCTGCTGGAAATTTATAAGCCACACCCCAACGTGGAGATTTTCCAGTATATCCCAATGCATGTTGTATCTTGCGTGAATTGACTTTTATAACGATACCATCAAGTTGATAGTCAAGATCATGCCTTTTCTTGGTCCATTCTTCATAGAATGCATGAACTTCATTCACATTCTTGCAAACCTTCGCATATGGATTGGTCTTGAATCCAAGATCTTTTAATAATCCTAACTCTTCTGATTGGGTCAAGGTGACATGATCACCTTTTGGCACAGTAATTTCTTCTATATCATAAATAAATGAATCTAATTTTCTCGATGCAGTCATCTTTGGATCCAGTTGACGAAGTGATCCTGCAGCAAGATTTCTTGTATTGGCATATACAGGTTGACCATCTATTGAGCGAGCAGTATTGATACGTTCAAGATCAGATACACTCATCCACGCTTCTCCAACCACGATACAGTTTACTGGCTTCAAAAGTGACAATGGAACACTTTTGATTGTGCGCACATTGTGAGTCACATCTTCACCGACCTCACCATTACCACGAGTCGCGGCTTGAATGAAAACGCCATCTCTGTATGTCAAAATGATCTTCAAACCATCGATTTTGAGCTCACAGCAATATTCCAGTGTCTCACCATCAATACCTACTTTATCCATAAAATTAAGGACCTTTTCTTCCCATTTCTTCAATTCTGCAAGATCAAATACATCATCAAATGACCATTGCTGATGAGCATGCTTCACTTTCTTGAATTCTTTGATTGGATCACCACCAACACGCTGACTTGGGGAGTCAATAGTAATTAATTCTGGATATTTGATTTCGATTCTTTCAAGTTCCTTGAGTAGCGAATCATATGCCTCATCACTAATTTGAGGTGCATCAAGAGTGTGATACAAACGACGATGTTTCTCAATCGTCTGTTTTAGCTTATTCAAGCGATCTATGATCTGTGAAGATACCTTGGTATTCATACACTAAGGATAGCAAGGACTAGCAAAAGAACCAAGAACTACCAGTGAGTGAACAATATCTCTTGTGCACGCTCTACATTGTCTGAATTACCAATATCATATATATACCCGTGATCAGGATCTTCTACGCAGATATTATAACCTCGTACAGTGACACGTGTATATTCTCGAGGATATGCCAGAGGGTCAGGGTCATAGTCAGTAGTGTATGAAATAATTGCACATCCCAAATCATCAGGACGACTATTGAGATACGTTCCAAATGGAATAGCTTTGTACGTCCACGTAGTTTGAGTACCATTTACAGCCATTGGATAAAATGAATCTTGCTCCATTGGAACCCCATTGCATGTAGGAATATTTCCTACAGAATCAAATGTATACGCAATAACACTTGGGGCGACAAGACCCGTAGAAGAAGCGATGTATTTAAAAGAAGCAGACTCTACACATTCTCGAGCCGCCTTAGTATTATAAGAGGCTTTCATAGACGAACGAGCCGCAATAGCCAGTGCAAACTGCTTCTTACTAACCGTGAGAATAAAAACAGCAACACTAAGCACCAAGGATGAAATAATCACCGCAAATAGAAGCGTATACCCTGATTTTTGATTACATTGTTTCATTATTATTTTGCAGCTAAATTAGTATAAAAATCAACTTGATTTTGAACTGTCGTTGTATTCCACGTTACAGTCACATGAAGACGACATTCTTTGGCCGTGTTATTACATTGGCTTGATAAGTTATGAGTTTTTGGAGAATCTGGTTCTTCTAAATAAAAACCACGCTTGAATACTGTAATATCTGCACTTGAATTGCTTGAAGAGTAAATATTATTACTATTAATATACAGTTGACACAATACACCCGCAAAACCACAATCATTATTAAAATATGTCGCACCAATATCACAACGACGATTAAAATAACAAGTTGCATTAAGAGAAGAAACCCATTCTCCAAATAATAAGATACTATTTGTCTTCTGATTTTTTATAATTTCTATAGTTTCTTGTGCTAAATATGATGCAGTCATTTGATCTTTTGCAAAAAGTGCTGAAGTCAATCCTTTGCTGGCAATCAATAAAGGTCCAGCAATCGATATCATAAGTAGTGTAATAGCGACAAGTGTCTCAATAATAGTAAATCCTTTTTGTCTGTGTAATATCAGCTTCATATTATTGTAGTTTTGGAAGAGAAATAGATGTTTGTACTGAGAAATATGTCTTCTCCAAACTAGCTATACCAGCATAGCCAGAAAGATGTAGAGACACTAGTGGATATTTTTGCGTGCTGTTGTCATAACTTACGTTGACATAAAAATCTTGGAGTGTAACATCTGATGATGTGACAGATACGAAAGGAGCACCAGTACTGCCAAAATCTTGACCACAATCTGTCTGTTGCGACTTTTCAAGAGTAAAGTGAGTATTGTTAGACGGATATATATGAAATAGATATGCACTTGCAAGTGTTTGACCAGTTGAACATCCTGGACCAAAATTTGTAGTCTTGAATGCAAGCACAACACTATTACCAGCATTAAAACTATTATTACACGACACTGACGCTGAAGCAGTTGAAAAAGAAACAATTGGAGAATCTGTATCTGGGGCTCTGGAAGAACAATACACTCCATTTGCCAAACTCAATTCGCGTGACATGATATCTAGAGCAAAATTGATGTTGGTTATAGATGACAATAACATCTGAGCTTTCTTATTTACACTCACGATCTTTATCATGGCACCAAGAGCGATAACAGCTACAACTGAAAATATCATAAGAGACACCATCATCTCTACCAATGAAAACCCTTGTTTATGTTTTTTATTATATATATTCATAATTAATCTTGTACTGAGATTTGACCATTTTGGAACACGACCACCCAGCGATAGTTGGTTGGATTATTACTATTTCCTATCTTTATATATGCACTCGACCACGTACAATTTTCGACATCAGAAATAACTCTGCATATATGAGAACTTGAATCTGGCCTCTTAAAATAAATATCAATAGACGACCCAGATACCATGGCTGTACAATTTGGATTAGTATCAGGAGTAAGAGAATTGCTCGAATTAGTACATGTATATATATTAGATATCACACCACTTTTGAGCGTATATTTATTTATATCATATGGTTGCCCCTGATAATGATATATATTTTTAATCGCAATTGGAACAGAATAGAGTATGAAACCAGTATTTATTTGGGAGTCAAAGTGAATTCCATATACACACTGAAAAGGATTTGACGACATATAACAATTATTTCCAATAGAATCTGTAGTCTTAACACTAACACCAAATGTCTGTGCTGTTCTGACTGTCAGTGCCATATCATATGCCAAATTCGTAAGTAATACATTTTGATTGAAGTTGCCATATTTTGAAATAACTAAAGATGTAATAAATGCAAATATACTAACCGTCACAATAAGCTCAACGAGAGTAAAAGCACGTCTTCTATTTGGAAGAGTTCTCAGTGACTGGTGGCTAAAAATAGAACGTAATAACTGCATTGCCTACTATTATACATTAAAAATCTCCTCTAGACCTACATTTCTTAGCTATTAGAAATATGACATTATTATCTCTTTGAGTAAATTAAAATCAAATACCTGCACATGAAACAACAATACAAGATACATACCAAGTATGAGATATGGCCCAAAAGGTATCTCTGTCTTTGGCTTGAATTTCTTGTAGACCACAAAAAGCCATAGCACACTCAATACGGCACCAATCCAAAACGACAAGATAAGCGCATTTATTCCTGCACTGATTCCAAGAAGCCACCCAATACCCAATGCGAGTTTTGCATCACCAAGACCCATCCATGTTCCCTTTGATATGAGCCACATTAGAGCAAAAGGGGCCGCCAGTATAGGTCCTGCAAGAAGCGCAGACATCGATGGTACATGGAACCACGAAGTACCCCCAACAAAAAGACCAACCATAGCAAGTCCTGAAAATGCATATGAGAACTGATCTGGAATTATCTTATGCTTCACGTCATAAACTGTAATGACGAGCAAAATACACGCAATTATCATCTGTAATAAGGTAACAAATGTTGTTAATGAATCATTTGGAGGAAATGTTAGAAAAATCAAAACAAATATTCCACCAGCAATAAACTCTACCAACGGATATTGCCATGAAATCTTACTCTTACATTTCTTGCATGCACCTTTCTGAATAAAGAAACTGAATAATGGTACAAGCTCTTTCCACGTCAAAGTCTCACCACATGACATACATTTGGAGCGACCATTGATGCCAACCCCTGTATTGAAACGTAATGACACGACATTCAAGAAACTTCCAATAATAGTACCGAATATGAATGAAAATATAATTGAAAAAATATCCATATATTATTAAAATTTTGAACTAAGACAATAAATATATAGCTTTGGAGCAATATTCACGTCTGGACATTCATATGACCCTAAAGTAAAACTATCAAATATAGGTGGTAATGGATCTTCTACATCAACAAAAAACTGATTTCCAAGACGACTGGCTGCAGTATTATCAAAACTATCAGTAAGCACTGACGAACTATTTTCAAGGGTAGTGCGAAGAAGAAAAGCATTCTTGGCGGTATTGACCGCATATTCGTATTTATAGGTACTATTATTTATAGGATCTACAGGAATAGTTCCTATATAATCTCCAAAAGTTACCGTCTGAGTTGAAATATTTGGACAATCAGCACTCAAATCAAATGTAGCAAGTCCAGTATTTATAGGAGATGGATATTCTCGACATCGATCAAAATACTGTGTCAATGCAAGCTGTATATTTCCCAAATCTGATACTCTCTTACCATCTCTAGATTTTGACTTTGCGCTACTAAAATTGACCATAACAGCGGCGGTAAGTATGCCAATAATGGCAACTACAATCAGTAGTTCTATGAGAGTAAAGGCGCGATTTGCCCGAGGTCTGACCTCGACGGATGATAGATTAGTTTTCATGGCTAGAATTATATCACACCATCTCTGCGAGGTGTTAGAGGTCAGACCTCGTCAACAATCTTCATCAGGGTTTGATTCTTTTTTTATTATATATTCATTTGGAGATGATATGGTAGATCTTGGCCGAGGTCAGACCTCGGCCAAACCAAACTTTATGCACATACAAAATGAACACTACCATATATACAATCGTGGAGCGCACAAGGCACCCATATTCCTTGACGGAAGTGATTATTGGCGGTTTATAGCTTTACTATATCTTGCAAATAATACATCAAAACTTAGTTTCAAAAGAATGAAGCCCGACCAGATGTTCTCTTGCCCGAGGTCAGACCTCGTCAACATATTCGCCTACTGTTTGATGCCCAATCACTTTCACTTGGGATTAGTTGAAAAGACTAAAAATGGTATTGAAATATTTATGCGCAAACTCTGCACCGCCTACGTGATGTACTACAACAAAAAGTATGATCATTCGGGAACCATATTTCAAGGTGCATATAAAGAAAAACATGTTGATAATGATGATTATTTGAGATATCTCATCCAATATATACACTTGAATCCCTATGGAATTGAAGAACCAGAACTCATGAAAACTGCAAAAACTGAATATCTGCAACAAGCCATAGAATATTCAAAGAAATATACACACTCGAGCTATATGGATTATCTGGGAACAATAAGACCTCAAACTAGCATTATAACTAAGAAAATAAATGTCGAGGCCTGACCTCGAGGTCAGGCCTCGACTAACCCATACGCAAAACCACCCCGCGGGAAGCGGGGTGGTTGGAGAAAATCGATACTTAATTATTCAACACAAGCACCAGAAGAAACTTCGGCTATTATACCTGCCTGATCGATGGTGGCAACATTGATTGATTTTGACTTTCCTGTACTATCAACACACCATCCAGAATCAGCGGTGGCTGCGACTCCTCCTGGAAGGAGGGCTGCGACTGCCCATGCAGTACCACCAGCTGTTGACGAACAAGCGGCGTAAGATCCATTAGCTTTAATTGCACCCGCAATTTGAGCTGCGACAGTGGTATCCACAAAGACACTCGATCCTGTTGTTGGGCAAGCAACTAAAGCAACTGCCGCAGGGACTGTTCCACTACAAGTAGTACCAGAAGCAGCATAACAACCTACATTACTATATGCAATTTCTGCCTGAGATCTAATTCCTGACAAATCTGCTTTTACTGTTGCTCCTGCACCCTTATTTCTTGCTGTACTCAAACTAACCAACACAACTGAACTCAAAATACCGATAATAGCGATAACGACGAGCAATTCGATAAGGGTGAAACCTCCTACCTTGTTATGTAAATTCTTTTTCATAGTATGAAATTACTTATAAATATTAATATCTTTAATAATGTAACAAACTCATATAAAGAGTCATTGATACTATTATAGCACCCCTCCAAAAATCAAGGATTTATAAGGTGTGGATAACAGCATATCGAGGTCTGACCTCGATATGTTACTGACTTGAAGCGATGTTGTATATAGGAATAAGCACAGATGCAAGCAATACAGCAACTCCACCACCAAGTAGCACAATCATAAGTGGCTCAATAAGTGAAACGATAGATTCGATAGCTGTGGTAACTTCACGAGAATAGAAGCGTGAGACTGTCTTCAAGATAGTACCAACTTCACCAGTCTCTTCACCCACTTTCATCATCTGCGTCATAATTCCTGGAATCTGGCGTGGATTATTGGAAAGCGACTCTGATAAAGTCTTTCCTCCTTTGACTGCTGAGACTGCTTCGGTCAAAATACCCTCGTATATTTTATTATTGATAACATTTGACGTTAATTCTAGTGCTCTTACCATTGGGATACCTGAGCCAAGCATGGTCGCCATATTATCAGCGAGACGTGAAAGATATAGTTTGCGAAAGAGTGTACTTACATAAGGAATAGAGATCTTGAATTGATCAAATGCGAGGCGTCCAACAGGAGTTCTAATGAATCGAATAACTACAAAGACCACAATTACAAATATACCCAAAAGTATAAAGCCATAACTAA
The DNA here is from genome assembly GCA_903900935.1 of uncultured bacterium. Lineage (GTDB taxonomy): Bacteria > Patescibacteriota > Minisyncoccia > Phycocordibacterales > PALSA-1337 > C7867-002. Next base: position 22,695 of record CAIUOX010000042.1, on the reverse strand, counting down.
CCAAGAAGTTGCTAATACCAAGGACAATTTGTGTATATATTGGAATTTCTTGACCAGATTGCGTCATTATCTCACTGATTTTCGGAATAACCATAGTAAACATAAGTATCATAACAACTACGAATGTGACAACTATAAATGCTGGATATATAAGAGCACCTCTGACTTTTGACGATAGCTCATAAGAACGCTCCAGATAATCAGCCAAATAAACAAATGTCTCATCAAGTTTTCCAGATTCTTCACCGGCTTTTACCATGTTTATATAGAATTCAGAAAAGATCTTTGGATGCTTCGCAAGAGATGCCGAGATTGAGTTTCCACTCTGCAAATCATCAGCGATTATTTCAAGCTTCTCTCCTAATATGCGATTCTCTGTTTCAGAACTCAATAGACGGAACACGCGCAATGCAGAAACTTGAGCTTGGAACAATGTTGCCAATTGGCGAGACAATATCACTATATCTCTCATCGGTACACGCTCAAAAAAGGCAATATTTTTGGTTAGTATAGATCTTGCGCCTTGAGCCTCTTTTATTGAAGCGAGCACCAAACCACGCCTCTGCAAAGAAGAAATGGCAACTTCAACATTAACTGCATCAATTGATCCAGTTTTTTGAACGCCAGCCTCATCAAGAGCTTCGTAATTGAATAACATAATAGTTTATATAAGTCGTTCTAATGTTTTTGGATTTTGAGAATGCACATATGCACTCTCAACAGTAATCTCTCCTGCGCGGACCAATTCTGCCAATGAACGATCCATATCAATCATACCCTCCTGAGAGCTTGTCTCAATGATGGTATTAATCTCGTGAATACGTTTTTCGCGAATTAGATTTGCAACTGCATTGTTATTTATAAGTAATTCATATGCAGGAATAAGACCACCAGATATACGTGGAATAAGACGTTGCGAGAAAATACCATTCAAAGATCCTGCAAGCTGTATACGAATCTGATCTTGCTGATTTGGTGGGAATGAATCAATAATGCGATTGATGGTCTGTGCAGCATTGTTGGTATGGAGAGTTGAAAAGACCAAGTGGCCAGTCTCCGCTGCAGTTACAGCAGTTCCTATTGTATTGATATCACGCATCTCTCCCAACATCACCACATCTATATCTTCACGGAACATAGCGGTCAATGCACTCTGGAAGTCTGGAGTATCAACACGAACTTCTCGCTGATCAATAATTGACTTTTTTGATTCAAACATATATTCAACAGGATCTTCAATAGTCAATATATGAGCAGAACGTGTTTGGTTGATCATATCAATCAATGTTGCGAGCGTAGTAGTCTTTCCATTGCCTATTGGACCAACGACTATAAAAAAACCTTGCGCCTTTCTAGTGAACGATTCTAGAATCGGTGGTAAATTGAGTTGAGTAAGTGTACGAATATTTTTTGGAATCAGGCGTAGTGCAATTGACAGGCTTCCTTGGTGGAAATATGCATTGCCACGAAAACGAGCATTCTCAAGAGAATATGAAAAATCTGCACTTTTCTCTTTATTCAATATGCTTTTTGTCTGTTCAGAAACGAGTGCTGTAAAAAAACCATTCATATCCTCAACACTGATCACCTTACGCTTCATCAAAGGAATAAGACTACCAGATATGCGAACAAAAGGTGTTCTTCCTGCTGACAAATGAAGATCTGACGCACCTTGATTGATGACTAGATCCACCAAATCTTGAATTTCTTTTTTGTAATCCATACGTATTATTGATTATATTTTTTACTTGCTGTAATTTTCTCAACTTCTGCCAACACTTCCGAAGGAATAGCTGTTGCTTTGACTATATATCCATCAACATTCAATTTTTTCGCATTGGCAACATCGTCAGATGTACCCTGATTGGTAAGCATTATAATCACCGCTTTTGAAGCAAGATTCTCTTTGCGTAGTACATCTACAAGAGACAAACCATCCATTCCAGGCATCACAATATCGCATGTAATAACATCTGGCTGATATCCTTCTTCCTTGATCATCTTGAGAGCGGTAAGCGTCGAATCACATGTCTTGACTTGGTACCCAGCCTTGGTAAATTTGAGAGCATACATATCTAGAAGGAATCGGTCATCATCAATACATAAGATCTTCTTTTGAATAGCATCAGACATATATCTATTATACAGGAAAAATCAGGCTGATGTTATCCACATTGAATATAACATGCCACACCCCAACTAGTCTTACGGGGAGTAAAATAAAAAATACTGACTGTTTAAAGTTTTGTTACTTCTTCAAATGGAATAATTTTTTGTGATGCCTTGAGGATTGCATCATTCTTGACAGTAAGCATGCCTTTGCTACGTAGTACCTTCATAATCTCATTTTCTGTAGGAGACTTTCCCATTACTTCTTCAATTTCTTTGTCCATCTTGAACATCTCAAAGACCGCCATGCGTCCACGAGTTCCCTTCGGACAATCAGGTGTTGGTTTAATTCTATACATCGTATCTCCAATGGCTATTTTGCTTCGATATTTTTCAGGAAGATCTTCAAATTCACGATCTATCAAAGCCTTTATACCTCCATCAACTTGAATGAGTTCTCCTCCTCCTGGACACAAGACACTCACAAGACGCTGAGCGACTGACAAAATAAGCGTAGGAGCGATGAGATATGGATCAACTCCCATGTCAATGAGACGAGGAATCACACCAGCAGAGTTGTTGGTATGCAATGTTGAAAATACCAAGTGACCAGTAAGAGCAGCTTGAACTGCTAGCTTGGCAGTCTCTTTGTCACGAATCTCTCCAACCATGATAATATCAGGGTCCTGACGAAGGGTAGTGCGCAAACCTTCAGCAAATGTATATCCTATATCTGCTCGCACCTGGGATTGGCTCACTCCTTCGATAGAATACTCAACTGGATCTTCGAGTGAAAGAACATTGTATGCTTCGCGGTCGATCTCATTCAAGATAGAGTAGAGTGTTGTTGATTTTCCAGAACCAGTAGGACCAGTGATCAAGATCATGCCATACGGTTTGCTGATAGCTTCACGAAGCATTACTAGATTTTCTGGAGACATACCTATCTGATCTAGAGTACGAATACCTTTTGCTTGGTCAAGAATACGCATTTCAACCTTTTCTCCATAATATGATGGAAACGTAGATACACGGAAATCGATACGTCGGCTATCAATACGAGCAGTGAAACGCCCATCTTGAGGCTTTCTTTTTTCATCGAGGCGCATATTTGATAGCACCTTGATACGTGCAACTACAGCAGAGTGTACTTGTGGAGGAAGCACTAGACTTGTATTCAAAACCCCATCAACACGAAAACGAACCCTGATCTTGTCACGCATATGTTCAATATGCACATCTGAAGCGTCTCCTTCAACCGCATAACGGACAATAGTAGCAACAATTTTGACGACTGGAGCATCTTCAATAATGATTGCATTTTCATTTTCTTTTCTAGGGGTAGTAGGCGTATTTTGTGCTTTCAGCTCTTCCTTAGTCATAACATCAGATGTATCAACAGACAATTCTGTCTCAAGCTCAGAAAGCGCCTTTGACACTTCTCCAGTCATACCCTTGTAAGCGTCAATCACCTTTCCAAAATCATCAAGTGTAATCAAAAATACCTTGTAAGGAATATTCTTTTTTGCAGCAAGGAAGTTCAATGCATCGTGTGCTTCCATATTGTTTGGATCAACAATACCAACTTCAAGTACACCATCTTTGATAGCAAGAGGAGCAAAATGATAGTGTACAGCTGACTCTTCTGGAATATAATCAAGAACCTCAAATGGTATTGAAGATTCTATAACAGAACGTACTGGAATATTGAGAAATTCACCACGAGCAATAATAATATCTTCAGGTTTTACTCCACGAGAAATAAGTGCTTCGTCAATAGTCGCACCAGAAGACATCTGCTTGCGTACTTCACTCAGATCATCTTTTGAGATCAGCTTCTTTTGTATAAGTATATCGAGAACTGACATAATTGGATATTAGCGAGTTGCAGGGATGGTAGGAGTCTTTGTTGATTTATTTACTTCACCTGGCAATGGTGCAAACGGATTTGGGCGACCAACATTTTTCTCAGGAATAGGAACTGAATAGTCATTCAGTTTAAGATATGCAGGATCTTGGAATAGCTGAGCCTGTATATGTAGATTGCTAATTTGACTGAGCAATGAAAGAACTTGGGACTCATCAACAGCAAGACCATTGTTTGGGGCGAGTCCAATCGTACTCGTATCTTGAGTCATGCTTTTCCCATTGAAATAGAAGAATACTGCTCCGCCAATAACAACTATTGCGACTATCCAAATCCATGTTTTTGATGATGATTGAGTATTCATGGTGATATTATTGACGGAGCCAATACGTCTTAAGCTCAACCCCAAAATCATATGTTCCAGTATCGCTTCCAGAAAGAGTTATATGTGTTATGTCCATGATACGTAGGCTCATCTCCAAATCCTTTAGGAAATTGATGAATTGGGGATATGGGGCTGTTGTATTAAATGAAACGATAACAGTATCAAGAGTTGGAGTAGTTATAGTTGAACCAACTCCGGTAGATGGTCTCGCTACTACAGAACTCTTTTTTGGATCAGATGAAGCTGAGGCTCGAATATTCTTCAGAGAAAAACCATTTTTTACTGCGATGCTATTGAGGTCAATGACCAAACGAATATTGTCAACAGTGTTCGGAATCATCTTTGCCAATCTGTCCTGATGTGCCTGACTAATCTTCAACCAATCTTGATTGGCCTGGTCGCGAAGCCTAATAAGCTCTTTTGCACTAGAAAGAGTCTTATCATATCCATCATTGACGATACCGGTCGCCTTGATCTCCTCAACATTCTTGGCTGTATATGTAAAATACAAACCAATCGAGAGACCCAAGAGAATTATTGCTAAAAGATTGCGATTCATATGATTATTGATTGTTATTCAAAACCTGACTATCCGTAGTCGAAGCTACGACAAAATCTTTGTATAGGAAATTTTTTGCGTCAATAGTAGCACTGAAACCAAAAGACACAGTACCAGTAGAATCGAGTGATGGATCAGAAAGTATTGGATTCTTTATCTTCTCTCTCAATCCGTATTTGTTGAGTTGACTCAACACATCTGACTGGAATGCAACTGCTGGAAATGATGTGCCATATCCTCGCATCGTTATCTTGATGCTATCATTTATTGCATTTGGTCCCGATGGTGCAGAAAGATCAAGATTCATAAATCTAACCTCCTCACTTGTGAACCTACCGAGAATACCAAAAATCTCCGAGAGTACTAGGTGGTTTTGTATAAGTTGACTAGCCAAATCAATCCTATTTTGATTTTGTTTTAAATCCTCAATCTTATTGATATTGAATTCTTGCTGACGAGCTGCAAGATCTTTTTTTGCTTGGTTTTGAAGAACAAGCAAATGATCATTCCAAAAATACGTACCACCAACTCCAGCAAGAGAAGATATAAATATAATACTTGCAATCAAAAGAAAAAGGCCCGAAATACCATAGTGTGATCCAGAGACATTGGATCCCACCTGAGTGAGCTGTTTTTTGGGAATAAATGAGGTTTGAAATTTTGTCTCCATAAATATATTCACCTTAAGTATATCAGGAATCTCGCCATAGAGCTTGTGTATAACACAACTACTCCAATTCGGAGAGGGCTCGTATAGCCGCACCTATAGCTACGGCAAATTCTGGACCAGCTTGTGTAAACTCTTCAGCCAAAAAAGCTGGTGTTTCAAGTTTTCCAAAAGGATCAGCATATGAGACATCTGTTTGAAAACTGATCTTTGCAAGATCGATGAATCCTTTGAGCAAAACACCACCTCCAGTCAAAATGACTTTTGAGACATTCTTGGCATATTTTTTCTGATAATTTAGCAGACTAGAATTTGCCTCATAGAATACATAATCTAGATTAACAGTAATGATCTCAGTGAGCTCTTTGTACTCTGGGCCACCCTTGAGACCATAAACTCGTTTCATATTTTCTGCTTCACTTATCGAAATAGATAATGCCTTGGATAATGTCAGTGTGATATCTTGGCTACCCTTATTAATGATATGAGAGGCTCTAAGTATTCCGCGCTCTACAATATATAACTTGGTCGAGCGTGCACCCATATCTATAACCATGCTGGTGCTCATACCTTGATCCAAAGCACTGCGAATGGAACTAAATAACTCTATTTCATAAAAGAGAGGGTTCAGCTTGGTACCAACCATGATGGATTGATATGTATTTATATATTCATTATGGATAGCAACAACGAGTACATCTCTTCCTTGTTTTTCTGTTTTTGTAGAGTCATCAGTAACAAAACTATCTTCACGAGGAATAATAGAATAATCAAGAAGAACTTCATTGAGTGGTACAGGAATATATTTGCGCGCTTCTAATGCAACAACATCAGCAACTTGTTTGTCACCAACTGGTGGAATAGTTATGAATGCAATAAGACTAGAAGAGAATGGCAAAGCTATACCAGACACAAGAGTAGTTGTTTTTGCTTCTTTCAATATGTCTTTTATAGCTTCAATCAATCTATCTGGAGGTAATGCAACTGCACGACCTATCTCCATATTTGCATATGGACCCAAAGCAAGCTCGCCATATGTTTCAAGCACTGCATGACCGCGTTTTTTCTTTATTTGAATTACCTTTACAGAAGAAGATCCTATATCTATACCAAGAACACTTGATTCCTTCTTGAAAAAAGATGATAAAAATGATCCGAATGATGCCATAGCTATATTATAAGGTATAATCGCATTTATGAATATCCTTAGTATTATATACCGTACAACTATTGATGCGCTATTCCCTATTTCTACAGTAGAAAAGGAGCTTCTATCATATACATCTGAACAAGCATATGGCATTCTTCCATCGGCCCCGAGCTATTTTGGCCTCGCAATACCATTACCTGAAGCAATTTCACTATTTGCTTACAAAGATCCTAGAGTTACAAGGCTAGTATGGAATATAAAATACAAAAAATCTCAACATGCAATCACTATTGGCGGATATGCACTTCAACGTTATATCAAAAAAGAACTTTGTGCAGGTGGTACTGCGCAAAACATCCCACAAACATATTCAGTGGCATTAGTAGCTATGCCCATCACCAGTCGCAGACGAGCGGAGCGTGGATACAATCAATGTGATCTTCTCGTCAATGAAGTAGAGAAACTAGACACAAATAAAAATATTCTTATTATTAGAAACCTATTGATTCGTACTCACCATGACACTCGACATACATTGAAAAATCGCTCCGAACGCGTGAAAAGCTCAAAAGGTATCTTTGACATGAATGAAAAAACGGCTAATACCATTCTCGGTATATATCCTGAAATAAAACATATGCCAATAGTTATTATTGATGATGTTATCACTACAGGAAGCACTATGAGAGAAGCCATCAACACTCTGAATAGTGCTGGATTTGAAAATGTGCGTGGATTATCTTTAGCGCATTAAGTGAGATTAAAAATACAGCACCTCCTGAGCTGATTTTGGAGCACTTATTTTATAATCTTCACAAACCTACGCTTTCCTACTTTGAGAATAATATTTTCAGTAGGCATAAAATTTGGATCAGTTATTTTACTATCCCCACCTGCGCATGCAGGATCATTCTTGACAGCACCATCCAATATCAATCTACGCCACTCAGTTTTTGATTCAACAATGCCGGCTTTGATGAGAGCCTCTACAATAGTCTCACCCTTTGCAAGTTGTATCTCTTGGATATCTTCAGGAATGCCACCTTTTGCAAATGTCTTTTCAAATGCTTCTTCGGCGCTGTGTGCAACTACTTCACCATGGAAACGCTGTACAATATCAAATGCCAATCGTGCTTTCGAATTGCGAGGACCTTCAGCTAAGAAAGATTCTTTTTTCGCAAGAGGAATGCGTGTGCAATTGATAAATAGTGGTTCTATCATTGGATCAGGTAGAGACATGATTGCACCAAATAAACTATTGGCTGGCTGATCTATAAATACACCAGTACCATTGCTCTTGGACATAAGCTCACCCGTTTTTGGATTTGCTGTAAGATTCAATGTGATAATAAGTTTGTCTTTATTTTTGAGGCGCTTGAGTAGTGTCCTGCCAGCAAGGGCGTTGAATGTTTGATCCGTGCCACATATCTCTATGTCAACATCCATAGCAACACTGTCATATCCTTGCATAAGTGGATACATAAATTCATGGAGATGAATAGGAATATTTTCCTTGAGACGTTTGGAAAACATGTCGCGCTCAAGCATCTGCTGGACCGTAAAATTTGATGCGAGATTAACAACATCGATAAAAGAAAGCTTTGAAAGCCATTCTGAATTGTATTTTATAAGTGGTGGATTTTCTGTATCAGCGAAATTGAGTAGTGGTTTGACTTGAGACATCCAGCCAGTGATATTTTTTTTGACATCTTCTGAAGTAAGTTGTTTTCTTGTAGCAGTCTTATCACTAGGATCACCAATCTGTGCAGTGAAATCGCCAAATAAAATAATAATTTCATGCCCAAGCTGACGAAGCTCTTCAGCGAACATGATATTTTTTGCATGTCCCAAATGAAGTGCTGTAGAAGTCGGATCGAAACCAATATACATTCGTAGGCGCTCTCCTGAAGTGAGTCGCTTCATCAACTCTACTTTGGTGGGTAAAATATCTACGACAGTTCCACGAATAAATATCTCTTCAATACGCTTTGTATCTGTTATAACTTTCATGTCTCAATACTAGCGTGATTTCGAATAAAAGAAAATATCAACATTCAACAACCATTATTAGCCATGGCACACTTTTTAATATATGCGCTATACTTATCATATAATAATCAATCAATACTTATGTCAAACTTCGAAAAACCAAAACAAGAACATTCATTAGAAGACTTTTTTAAAGGTCTTTCAGAAGCAGATCAAACAATACTTGATAATGACATCTTTAACGTACACAATCTGCCACTAGAAGTCATGGAGAAAATCACCGACCAAGAAATTGGACGAGGTATTATGAATAGAATGCGTCAATATCTTGAATGGAAAACTCAAAACAAATCAAAGATCGAATTGAAAGCTGAAGCAAAAGAAATATCAGACCTCATCGAACGACAGCTCAAATAAACACAACGACCATCCAAAAACAATTAGTATTGTAGTACTTATTTTTTCTTATTGTCGTCTTTGCCACCCTTCTTATCATCCTTCTTCTTGGATCCAGAATTGAAATAGATGATACCGATGATAAAGATAATCACGAGTAATGATTGCATTGTTGATTGCATAAATACAGTATACCACTATATGTGGCTTAAATTGGAGGTTTAATAATACACAGAACTATTCTTTGTATGGCAATAAATTGTGATACAATAAAGACTAAGATATACAAAAAGTAATCATTATATACGATCATGCATTACGCTCCCATACCAAAAGATGAAAAAGATAGAATATGCGCTGTTATTGGTCTAAATATTTTGGATACACCAAATGAAGAACGATTTGATCGTATCACCAGAAAAGCTACCGAATTATTCGATGTGCCAATTTCTACTATAACCATAATTGACAAAGATCGTGAATGGTACAAGTCAAAGCAAGGCATAGATGAGCCAGAAGGCCCGCGAGATATTTCATTCTGTGGTCATGCACTTACGCACGAAAACGTTCTCATTATTGAGGATACACTCAAAAATGATGACTTCAAAGACAATCCATATGTCACGAACAAAGGCATTCGATTTTATGCAGGAAAATCACTTTACAAGAAAAATTCTACTATTACTGTAGGGGTATTTTGTATCAAAGATTACAAACCAAGAAAGATGAGCCTCCTTGAAATTGGACAATTTCTTGAATTAGCCGAACAAGCAGAAAAAGAGATCAATGCATCTCAAAAGAAATAGCACGCAATATCAACCTACTTATTTCTCACCAATGCAAAGTCGAGTATTTTCTTATCAAGATCAGCAGACATTACCTTGAATAAAATCTGATCACCGAGCGTAAATCGCTCGCCTGTTTTTTCTCCAATAATAGAATATGTTTTTTGATCAAAGACATAATAATCAGACCCAATATTGCGTATAGCAATCATGCCTTCAGATTTTGTCTCATTTTCTTCAACATATATACCATACTGCGTAACACCCGAAATTGTTCCAGTAAATATCTGACCGATACGAGAGCTCATATATTCAACTTGCTTGAGCTTCTTGGAAGCACGTTCAGCTTCAGTAGCACTGATTTCACGACGCGTAGAACTTTCGGCAATATGTTGGAGTATAGTTATCTCTTTGTCACCAAATGGCTCGTTATCTAAATGCTTTGCAAGCACACGATGTATTAGAAGATCTGGATAGCGACGGATTGGTGAAGTAAAGTGTGTATAAAATTCAAATGCCAAACCAAAGTGGCCAATATTCTTTGTAGAATAAATGGCTTTTTGCATTGAACGAATCGTAGCTGTACGAATCAGAGACTCATGCTGTGTACCATCTATTTGTTTCAAGAGATGATTCAAGGCATATGCAGTGACTTCCCCATCTTTGTTTTGGAGATTATAGCCTAGTGCTTTGACGAAAGTTGCCAAATTTAAAATCTTGTCTTTATCAGGCATATCATGAATACGATATATCGAACCCGTATCACGCTTGCCCTTTTTTTGTATAGAGTCATATATATATTTACCAACTTCACGATTGGCAAGTAACATATATTCCTCCACAAGCTTGTGCGTATCTAGACGGTCTTTGCGATACACGCCGATTGGATGACCCTTTTCATCAAGACGAAACTTGATTTCTTCTTGCTCAAATTCTATAGCTCCTTTCGAAAATTTCTCTTTTTGTAAATGCTTTGCAATCTCATTTAAAGTTACTAACTGATTATGATATTGCATACCAGCATCAGCAGATGCGACCGTCTGTGTTCCACTTGAATATGCAACAATCGCATTAGAATTGCCGTCTATAACTGCTTGAGCTGTTTCATAGGTAAAACGGTGGGTTGAATTCATGACTGTACGACCAAACCAGCGAGAGTGAACCTTGCCTCGTTTGTCGAGTGTGAATATAGCCGAGAAACTTAATTTGTCTTCATGAGGATTCAAACTACACACATCATTCGAAAGAACCTCTGGTAACATAGGAATCGTACGGTCAACGAGATAAACTGAGCAACCACGCTTGACTGCCTCTTTGTCGAGAGCAGTTCCTTCACGTACATAATAAGATACATCAGCTATGTGTACACCGATTTCATAGAGATCCTCAGACAATTGCTTGAATGAAATAGCATCATCAAAATCTTTTGCATCAAATGGATCAATAGTAAATGTCTGCTTCTTGCGCATATCTCTACGTTTCGCAATCTCTTCTATTGAAATTTCTTTGTGTTTCTCAATAGCTTCAGCTTCATGCTCTACTGCTTTTGAAAAACCAACCTCAAATCCTTTTTCAAGAATGATTGATTCCATCTCTACGTCATTCACACCCTTCTGCCCGAGTACACGTATAACCTTACCTATCGGATTCTTGCCAGCATCCATCCATGGAAGCAACTTAACCAAGACTTTATCATTTTTTTTAATATGCTTTGCTTCAGATATCGGAATAATAATACTAACGTACATCTTTCTATCATCTGGAATGATCGTGCATGATCCTTTTGCTACATCTGCAGTACCAACAAATGTATCCTTGGCGCGAGAAATAACCTTGGTAACAACACCAACTTCTTGCTTGACACCTCGCACAACTTTCTTAGAAACCAAAATTTCAACCGTATCGCCATTCAAAGCAGTATTCAGAGTACCTTGTTCTATATATATAGAATTTTTCTTTGGATCTTCATTGTCTATATATCCAGCACCCTTCTGTGTTGTTGATATAATCCCTATAATACTTGTCTGCAATGACTTTTGAGATTGACCTTTTGTGGCCACATGTTTAGTGTATTGTTTTTTCTGCATGAGCAAAAACTATACCATATATAGTAATATATAACAATAAAATCCTAGTATATACCTAAGGTCTTATTATCGAAAAAAGATCGTATGTATAGTTATAGCGAAACCAACAACAATAAAAGTAATCAAAATAATATTCGCTTGTCCTTCAGTTTTTGCTACACCCTTCTTCATCAAAAAACTGACGAGAGCTGACTTGCTCTGAGGAGAGCTGTACTGAGGTCTCTGATAACTACTGTCTGAATTATATTGTATATCCATACGAACATTATACAACAAACTATCGCAATGTATTTCTATTCTGTGGATAGCCAATATGAATACACACATATAACTATTTAATGTTATACTTTTGTGCATGAATTCGCGCCCCTTTATTTGGATTGGTATGTTCATTGGGTCTACCATCGGAGGATTTATACCCCTACTCTGGGGTGATAGTATGTTTTCTATGTCTTCTATCATATTCAGCACAATCGGTGGCATTGCTGGCATTATTCTCGGATTCAAAATATCTCACTAACTCCAATGATTACATTCCTTAGACGTATAATAACTCGATACAAAACTCATGCCACAAAAGCACCTTTCTTGCTGGCACTTTCTTCAAGTATTGCATTGTTTGCTGGAAGCCTCGTCATCAATTATCATGCAGCTCTCTATGCACAAGAGCGCGTAAGTAGCTCAGTCACTGATATCATATTGAGCAATTTACCTGTTATCAATGTTGATATATTTTTTGTATATGGACCAATCATCTTCTGGGCAGTTATTGCAGGATTTTGTATACATGATCCACGAAAAATTCCTTTCATCCTGAAAAATGTTGCGCTATTTATAGTTATTCGCTCAATATTTATTACATTAACCCATATCGGACCATTCCCAGATCTAATCCCAATCGACGGATCTGGCACAGGAATATTTCATACCGCTTATACAATAAGTAATTTTTTCTTTTTTAGCACAGGCAATGACCTATTTTTCTCTGGACACACAGGATTACCATTTTTGATGGCACTTGTATTTTGGCAACATATACCAATGCGTATATTCTGCTTTATAAGTGCTTTATTTTTTGGAATTATCGTCTTATTGGGGCATTTTCACTACACAATTGATGTATTGTCAGCATTTTTCATCACATATACAATATTTCATATATCAGAAAAATTTTTTTCAAAGGATCAGAAGATGTTCATGGAATCACATAATATACATGTGACAATAGAATAATATGGGTGCTGAGTTGTACACATATATATAGTCTCCTAACGATGCTCTAGTTGTAGTATAATTAAACTATTACAATGTCTACGCAAGCACCAAAATACTACCGTGACAAACGTCCGTGGGGCTCAGAATTGTGGCTAACCAAAGGGTACGAAAATCCTTCAATGGTAAAGATACTGAATGTAAACCCCGGAGAAACACTGAGTCTACAATTTCACAATAATCGTGATGAGTTTTGGTATATCATCTCTGGAAATGGATTTGCAACGATTGATGATAAAAAAATTCCATTACAGATAGGTGATAACTGCTTTGTACCACGAGGCATAAAACATCGGCTTGAATCAGGATCATCAACTCTCATTATTCTTGAGCTTGCATTCGGAATATTTGACGAAAAGGATATTACCAGAATAGAAGATCGCTACGGAAGAACCTAAAAACTATATATTTACTTTTTTTATAAGCATCATGATCATTACCAAAATAATTCTCAATCCTACATACACTATTATCGCAATAGCGATACTTTTTATTATGTATTTGATTATTTATCTATGGCACAGATCATTCCTCAAAAGAAATAGCTCATCAAAAGAAAAAAACGCCCACAAACTATCTCGACATGATCAAAATCCGATTATGTCTCCTCGTACGCATCAAGAATGGGAATCCGGTGGAACATTCAACCCGGCAGCAGTTACCGATAATGAAGGTACCGTGCACCTCCTCTATCGCGCAGTTGGAGATGATGGTATATCTCGCATTGGCCACGCATCGAGCCGAGATGGCAAAACTATAGATTCACGATCAAGCTTTCCTGTATATCAACCGAGCCAAGGGTATGGTATGCCTGATCCTTCATCTATCCACGGACCTCTAACATATGATCCGATTATGCATCCTTCAGGGGGTGGTTGGGCTGGATGTGAAGATCCTCGTGCAGTAAAAATAGAAGATACGATATATATGACATACACGGCTTTTGAGGGATGGAACTCTGTGCGCATAGGTGTAACTTCTATCTCAGAAAAAAACCTACGCAACAATCACTGGAATTGGAAGAAGCCAAAAATTATCTCATCGTCAAAACAAATAAACAAAAATTGGGTTATATTCCCAGAAAAGATCAATGGAAAGTTTGCTGTATTACATTCCGTATCTCCAAAGATTCTTATTGACTATGTAGACTCTCTGAGTAATCCATATTCAACAGATGTCATTCTAAGTCAATCACCAAAAGGTGGAAGAAAGACACACTGGGACAATTGGATGCGTGGCGCTGGTGCTCCCCCAATCAAAACTTCAAAAGGATGGCTACTCCTCTATCATGCGATGGACAAGAATGACCCAGACAAATACAAGCTTGGTGCAATGCTTCTTGATTTTAAGGATCCAACGATTGTTCTATTTCGTTCACCAAAACCGATTTTGGAACCGATCATGTCATATGAAAATGACTCAAAGGCTGGTGTTATATATGCCTCTGGCGCTGTCGTAAAACACGGTAACCTATTGGTATACTACGGTGGTGGTGACAAACATATCTGCGTAGCAGAAACTACACTCAATACATTGCTTGAATGGCTTATCAAATATGGAAAAATTTCTAATTAACCAACCATGTTCACTGTTACGCGTTCTGACCATAATCCCATACTATCGCCTCTTCGAGAGCATTATTGGGAAATAGCAGCAGCATTCAATGGATGCCCGATCATCAAGGATGGCAAAACTCATCTGGTATATAGAGCGATGTCAGACCCAAACTTATTGAAAGATCCTCACATACGTATGTCAGTCATCGGCCACGCAATATCAGACAATGATGGCACCCACTATACCGATCGACATATCCTCATTTCTCCAGATATGGATTTTGATCGCTTTGGGTGTGAAGATCCTCGCATTACCTGTATAGACGGAATATATTATATTTTTTACACTGCTCTCGGAGGATATCCTTTTTCTGCTGATAATATCAAAGTTGCTGTCGCATTAAGTAAAGATATACAAACTATATATGAAAAACACCTTGTTACACCTTTCAATGCCAAGGCGATGGCACTATTCTCAGAAAAAATAAATAATAAGATGGCGGCTCTTGTTACTGTGAATACCGATCGTAAACCTTCGGATATATGCTATGCAGAATTCAATAATCCTGAAGAAATGTGGTCCCCTGACTATTGGCACAACTGGTATAACAATCTTAATGCACACAAAGTACACATACGTCGCAAGCCAGAAGATCAGATAGAACTCGGTGCGTCACCAGTAAAAACTGAAAAAGGGTGGCTTGTAATATATTCCCATATCCAAAGATATGGCATGTCAGATCAAGCATTTGGTATTGAGGCTGTGCTTCTTGACCTAAATAATCCACTAAAGATAATTGGCCGTACCAAGGGCCCATTCATGGTTCCTGAGCAATATTATGAACATGTTGGCCAAGTACCAAACGTAATATTTCCGACTGGCGTCCTCATCAAAGACAATGTAGTCGAAATATATTATGGTGCAGCTGATACACACTGCGCTATTGCTACTATTCCACTAGATATGCTTCTCATAAGCATACTAGAAGATGGACATCAAAAAGGATTTACCCGTTTCAAAAATAATCCAACAATAGCACCTCGTCCTGGGAGACTATGGGAAATGCATGGAACAATCAATCCTGGAGCAATAGATATTGGAAATAAGACACATATCGTATACCGAGCAGTCTCTTCACAAAATGTCTCAACTATCGGATATGCAATATCAAGCGATGGTTTCACTATAGATGAACGTTTGGACAAACCTATATATTTTCCTAGAGCACCATTTGAAATGAATGAAAAATCCCAAGAAAACTATGGTTGTGAGGATGCGCGAATTGCTCTTATCCAGGATAGAGTATATATGACATATACTGGATATGATGGAGTCACACCAAGAGTAGCAATAAGCTCAATAGCTATTACTGATTTTCTTGAAAGGCGGTGGGGTGCTTGGTCAATGCCACAAGCTATAACACCACCAAACATTCCTGACAAAGACTGCGTCATCGTTCCTGAAATGGTAAATGGAAAATACATCATAATTCACCGTGTCCAGCAAAGCATATGCGCAGATCATGTCGCTTCGCTTGATTTCAGCAAAGAAAGTATCAACACTTGCATAGAATTGATCGCACCTCGTCCTGGTATGTGGGATGGCAACAAAGTTGGAATATCTACTCCTCCAATCAAAACAGACAAAGGCTGGCTCTTGTTATACCATGGCATATCATGGAGCAATATATATCGTGTTGGCGCGATATTGCTTGACCTAGAAGATCCAACTATAGTCAAAGCTCGCACAGCAGCGCCGATTTTTGAACCAGAAGAATCATATGAACAATCAGGAATTGTCCCTAATGTTGTATTCCCTTGTGGTTTTGTGGTACGTAATGGTATCGGCTATATGTATTATGGTGCTGGTGATAGCGTAAGTGGTGTAGCAACTATAAGCATAGACCGATTGATGAATATGCTTGATATATAATATGAATATAGACTCCAAGAAATTGATCGTCTTTGATTTAGATGGAACATTGGCTCCGAGCAAATCCTCCATGTCAAAAGATATGGCAGATCTTATCATTCGACTACTTGCAATAAAAAAAGTAGCTGTGATCTCTGGTGGTAGATTTTCACAATTCCAAACACAATTTATAACATCTCTGCCACATACAGCAGAATCTTTCAATAACCTATTTCTTCTTCCAACTTCAGGAACTCGCATGTATGTATGGCGAGGAGATTGGGTAGAACAATATTCAGAGCAACTATCACCAAAAGAGCGTGAAAAAATAACTATCGCTTTAAAAAGCGCACTTAATACGATTGGATATATAACTCCTCAACAATTATATGGCGAAATGATCGAGGACAGAGGATCACAGATAACTTTTTCTGCCTTAGGACAACAAGCTCCATTAGACAAAAAAGAACAGTGGGATCCTACTCGGAAAAAACGAGAGGAGATAGCAGTCATACTCAAAGAAAAAATACCAGAATTTGATACTAGAATAGGAGGTACGACATCGATTGATATAACCAAACGTGGAGTCAATAAGGCCTATGGCATCCGTAAGCTCGAAGATATTCTGAAATTAACTCCAGATGACATATTATTTGTTGGAGATTCTTTATTTAGTGGAGGAAATGACTATCCTGCTCGTGCAACAGGGGTTGACTGCATTCCAGTCACTGGGCCAGAAGATACTGCAAATCACATACGAGAGTGGCTATCATAAGCTTGATGACTATTTCAATAGCTTTTTGACTCTATCAAAAAGAATGGTTGTTTCGCGAGCCCGCTGGTTGTACATAGAACCAAGAACAACACATACAATATCGTGAGTATCATCAAGACGTAGAATAGTCATCATTGTATCTCCAGCTTGAGTAGTTCTACCTGTTTTCCCTCCAATAAATCGAGAGTCTGTTACAAATGGATGAATACTTACAAAAGTATGCGCACCATGCTCAGTCGTCGTTGCGACCGATGTACTAGCAGTACGAGTCAACTCCAAAATATCTGGTCGATTGACATATAGATATTTTGCAAGCGCAAATAAGTCGCGAGCTGAAGCAGTATTACGACTATCAAGACCAGATGGATCAGCAAAAAAAGCAGTTGATGCACCGACTTCCCATGAATAACTACTCATCAAAGCCAAAAAATCAGAGCGATTGGAGGAAGAAGCGATAGCTTCCGAAGCAACATTCGAAGAATTAAGGAGCATTGGATATAACAATTCATGCATCGTGAATGTCTCTCCTAACATAAGTCGTGATGTATCACTAGCCACATCCATATTTAATTTTGTAATAGATACAGTTGTTGTAGGTGAAAAAATATCAGTTGCTACAATCGCTGTAATAAGTTTTGACATCGAAGCTACTGGCAAAGGACTGATTGAATTACGTTCTAAATATATAATTCCGGTCTTAACGTCACCAACAAGGTATGCTTTTGCAGTTATAGTATCTGAAGGAACTGTTAGCACATCAGCAATTGGGGCAACTGATATTTCTTTGATAGCAATATTACTTTCTGGAAAAGTTTCGGAAAGATCAATTATCTTTTTAGGGGATTCTTCAATAGAGAAGAATAATCCTTGTTGTACTAAACGTATACCAGCAATCAAACCTATAAGAAATAAGCAAAAGGCCATAAGCAATATATTTTTTCTACTGGCATGCATCACAGATACTATATCACATCAGCATAATCTATCTGGTAACTGATATAGTAGTAGTCAACTCTCCTGTTGAACTAGCTGTTATTCGTCCATTTGAATCCCTAAATATCTCATAGCCTGAATTGTAATCAGTCGTTGAGCTAAAGTGCGCATCAGACAGTACAGGATCAAATGGCACTGATGAAATATAGTCAGGCACGATACATACAGCAATATCTCCTTGTGTCAGACCAGTAGTTCCATCTCTAACGAGCGTTGGATTGGTAGGAATAGTGCGCAATGATCCAGCACACGTAAATATTCCTCTGTGTTCTGCCATATTCTGATGAATTGCATTCAACAATGCATTTACATTACTTACACGCTGTGAATCTCGTGCGAGCTTGAATTGTCTAGAAGGATTGACAGCTACGAGTACTATAGCTGCAAGTACTGCAATAATACCGATAACAACAAGCACTTCGATCAATGTGAATGCTCTATGTTTAACATTTCGCATATGATTCATATGACACATATGAAAAAATTTAATAGGATCACGTATGATTGATTTTGTGCGACGGTCACGCCTACGAGCTGAAATATACACGCGAGTTTTTCGATTATTCATGCTAAAAAATAATTACATTACTAATATATCGATAGTATCAGCAACACATGAAGATATGATGAAGAAAGAATCAAATTCTAATGAAGATTTCTATGTCACTCTGTATCACAAAACATATTAAGCACAACATAAATATACCAAAACATTTATTTTATACTTGTGTCAAATCATTTTTTATACTACAATAGAGCAACTTATGGATATAGCTGATATAAAAAATCAATCAAATCAGCAAACCCCATCCTTCAATCCAAAAAATTTCTGGAAAGAGATCCGCGAATGGATCAAAGTCATTATTATTGCTCTTATAATCGCACTTCCTGTGAGATATTTCATTGCAGAGCCATTCATCGTGAGTGGTGCATCGATGGATCCAACCTTTTCAACCAACCAATTCCTGATCGTTGATCGATTATCATATCGTTTCTCAGAACCAAAACGTGGAGATGTCATTGTATTCGAGTACCCCAACAATCCAAGCATATACTACATCAAACGCATCGTTGGTTTACCAAATGAATCTATAGATATCCAAGATGGTACAGTAACAATAACCAAGGCCAATGGTGAAAAGAAAAAACTCGACCAATCATATGTCGCTCCGATTCATGCATGGCTTGGCTCATACCATGCACCGATTGGAGATCGTGAATACTTCGTAATGGGAGACAATCGAGCAGAAAGCTCTGATTCACGAATCTGGGGATTACTAGATAAAAAATTTATCATTGGTAGACCATTCATACGTATATTCCCTTTGTCGACACTCTCATTCTGGCCGGGAGAATACAAAGAATAAAGTCGCTAATAAAATATCATATCCAGCAATAATCACATGAATACAACAACAAAAAAAATAGAATCAAAGTTTATTGCACACAACCATCTTGATAAGATTGGTGAGATAGCTACATATTATGGCTTCATTCCGATGAAGAGCCCTACCATAACCAAAGAAGATACTAATGCTGCAAAAGATATTCTTGAAGGAGACTACGTAGACGATGAAACTGAGCTTCATGGACACTTACCTCTTCATGTAGAAGAAAAAATAGCTATCATACGCACCTATCACGAACAACAGCTCCACGCTATGACACAGCCAGTTATGATCTATTTCAAAGACCCATCTCGTGGATCATCACGAAAAGGCAAATACCATCGATATGCAGACCTTGAAATCCTTGGAACATCTGGATCTATCGCAGAAGCTACACTTATACAAACAACTCGCTCTATGTTGATTGAAGAAGGCTACACCAATACCTCTGTAGAGATCAATTCAATCGGCGACCGCGAATCAATCATACGCTTTACACGCGAACTTACCTCATACTACAGAAAGCATATCAATGAGATGTCTCCTGCATGTCGTCAGCTTTTGAAACAAGACCCATTCGAGCTTCTTGCTTCGCGTGATTCAGATGCAAAAGAGATCAATAGCAAGGCTCCTCGCTCAATGGATTTCCTTTCTGAAACAAGCCGTCGTCACCTTGAAGAAGTTCTTGAATATCTAGAAAAACTCAATATTCCATACGTCGTCAACAATAGCCTACTCGGAAATCGAAAATACTGCACAGAAACAATATTTACAATCATGAATGCTGGAATAAATGAGAAAGCAAAAGCTCAGCGTATACTCGCAGTTGGAGTACGTTACAATGGTCTCGCAAAGCGTCTTTCAATGAAACGTGATGTCCAAGGTGTAGGTATTTCTCTTCTTGTCAAAGACGGCAAAGCTGATCTACGCAAGCCTCTAACCAAAGTAAAACGCCCAATTGCTTCATTCGTACAGCTCGGAGTGGAATCAAAACTCATTTCGCTTGAAGTGATTGAATGTCTTCGTCATGCAAAGATTCCATTACACCTATCATTAGCAAAAGATCGTCTAACTGCTCAAGTATCATCTGTCGAAAAATACCACACTCCTTATGTACTTGTTATAGGAAAAAAGGAGGCGGTAGAACGCACCATCATCGTACGCAACAACGATACACATGCCCAAGAAATCATTCAACTTGAACATATTGCAAAACATATGAAAGACCTAGAAACAAAATGGCATAAGAAATAATCAAATATTTGCCTACAAAATAAATCTATGCTACTATAATCGTCACTATGATAAACGTAGAAATAACTCGCAACCCTGGTGAAAATGCAATGGGTACATTGCGCCGTTTTACCCGCAAAGTCCAAAGCTCTGGAGTCATCGTACGCAAGCGTAGTCTTCGTTATGCGACTCGCACCCAATCTCATTACAAGACGAAACAACACACACTAAAGGGTCTCGCTCGCAAAGCTGAAATGGCAAATCTCATCAAAATTGGAAAAGCTCCAGCAAAACCAGAGCGACGTGGTGGTACAAAAAAATAAGTCTATATCTGACATTGATGTAAAGTTATCATGTACAAACAAAGCACAACAGACTCTCTATTTGTTGTGCTTTGTTTGTACCATATAAACTAATACCAATTCATGCCCAACTTCACCTTTACCAATGAAACAAAAGAAAAAATACCTCATATAGCTTTTGAGGCTATTAAGAATGAAACTCTTGGAAAAAAATATTATCTGAATCTGATCATCACAACAGTAAAAAAGATCAAGAAACTAAACACCATATATCACAATAAAGAATCTGCTACTGATATCCTAAGTTTTCCTATTTCAGATACCGAAGGAGATATATACATCTGTCCTTATGAAACAAAAAAAGAAGCCAAGAATTTTGACCGCTCATACAAAAATTTCTTTTCTTTTCTCTTTATCCACGGATGTGTTCATTTGAAAGGATACGACCATAGCGCTATAATGGAGAGCATAGAAGAGAAAATTCGCAAAAAGTTTGGAATTTAAATTTTAGAGGTAGGAGTATGATACAAGAGATAGGAAAAGAGCTATATGCTTTTTATAAATCTTAGCCCATACATCTTATTTCTTCATCACATGGCCAGAAATATCATTACTGGAATCGACGTAGGAACATACCACATCAAAGTGGTTATTACTGATGGTCGTGAAAAAACTGACAAAGGATTCCCAAAAATCATAGGAGTTGGTACCGCTGAATCACGTGGATTGCGCCATGGTTATGTTACAAATGTGCGCGAAGTTGCGGATAGCATACGACTCGCAGTATCTCATGCAGAAGAAAAAGCTGGCATAAAAGTCAAAAAAGCATTCGTTGGAGTAAACGGCATAGGTCTTGCATCAACAGTAGTTGTGAGCTCTATCATGACATCTCGTGCTGATGCAGAAATCACCGATCTTGATATTGCCAAACTTCATGAACAGGCAGAAAAAGACATCCCTCATGTATCAATTGCCAATCGTCGCATAATATATGCAATTCCACTTCAATACAAAGTAGACGGAATACCTTCACTAGGCAATCCAGAAGGTCTTGCAGGAAATAAGCTTGAATTGAAAACTCTCTTCATCACATGTCTTGATCATCATGTCACTGACCTAATTCTAGCCGTAAATGAATCTGGTATAGAAGTTGAAGATATCATGGCATCTCCAATAGCTGCAGGATTCGTCACACTCTCCAAAACCCAAAAGATCGCTGGATGTGTACTAGCCAATATCGGAGCAGAGACTGTTGCCATAGCTGTATTTG
>CAIUOX010000041.1 GCA_903900935.1 uncultured bacterium | reverse complement strand
TTCGAACACAGGAATCTCTAAGCAATATCTTGTCGCGTGATGCGTCAAGCGAGGTGGAATCCCGAGGATAATTTCAGTACGTTATGCAAGCATAACAACCAACATGTCCTTAGCATTACACCCAAACCTGGGAAGGCCACTGCTTAGAGGTTCATAAGTTCGAAACGTGCGCATTAAAAAACATGATTTGGGATTCAAAATTCAAGAATAGACACAATATGGCATTGCGACTATTCTTGAATCTTGGATCGTGAATCCTGCTTCTTCAAAAGAATCCTAGCATACACTAATATAAATGTCAAGTACTTCTACCCACAACTCTACGGACGAAAAAGATGTTGGTTTTTTGGACCAAACACTCCGACCTTCAAAGTGGGCTGATTATATTGGTCAAAAGAACATCAAAGATAACCTGCATATTCTTCTCACTGCCGCAAAAGAGCGCAATCATCCCCCAGAGCACATCCTTTTTTACGGTCCTCCTGGGCTTGGCAAAACCACTCTCGCACACCTTATTGCAAAAGAGACAAAAACCCAAATGAAAGTTACTTCTGGCCCAGCGATTTTGAAAATTGGAGATCTTGCATCTATTCTTACAAATCTATCGGCGGGAGATATATTATTTATCGACGAAATACATCGCCTCAATAAGGCTATTGAGGAGGTTCTATACCCCGCTATGGAATCAGGTGTGCTCGATATTATTATTGGAAAAGGTCCTTCAGCACGAACCATACAGCTCGACTTACCACAATTCACACTAATTGCCGCAACAACCCGCGTAGCAATGATTTCTGCTCCACTTCGATCCAGATTTTCTGGAGGAGTCTTCAAATTAGAATTTTATTCAGATGATGAAATAGCAGAAATCATCAAGAGATCTGCAAAGATTCTTGATATAGAAATACATCCAGAAGCAGTCAAGGAGATCGCTATCCGTTCCAGATTTACACCACGCACAGCAAATTATCATCTCAAACGCTGTCGTGACTATGCACAGATCAACAAAACCACACTCACCAAAGAAATAGTAGAAAAGGCTCTGTCTATGCTTGGTGTCGACAAGATCGGTCTTACAAGCGCTGATCGCGAAATACTCAATGTCATCATCAATAAATTTGGTGGTGGGCCCGTTGGCTTGAATACAGTTGCGGCTGCCCTTTCTGAAGAGCAAGCAACCATTGAAGAAGTGTATGAACCATATTTGATTCAGTTAGGACTTCTTGAAAGGACTCCGCGTGGAAGAATTACAACTGATAAAGCTTACAATCACCTAGGAGTGAAGGAATCTGGAAAATTATTATAAATAAAACCCCTCCAGAGTCGCATGACTGGTTGGAAGGGGTTGAAGCCTGATATCATTTAATCCCTGTTTAAGGGTCGAGGTTTAAGAACAACCTTTGCCTTTCTCGCCAATCTGAGTACAATTCGTATATACAATAATTATCACCACAATGTCAGGTCATAATAAATATTCAAAAATAAAGCATATTAAAGCCAAGAATGATGCCCAAAAGAGCAAGAATTTTGGCAAACTTGTCCGTCTCATCACTGTTGAAGCAAAAAAGGCGAAGGGTGTTCTCTCCTCTCCCGGCCTTGCAGTAGCTATTGAAAAGGCTCGTGCCGAAAATATGCCAAACGATACAATTGATCGAGCAGTCAAAAAAGCAACAACTGACAACTCTGCGGACATGGAATCAATCGTCTACGAAAGTTATGGCCCGGGTGGCGTAGCAATCTTGATTGATGCTCTTACTGACAATAGAAATAAGGCTGCACAAGAAATAAAGCATATTTTAAGCAAAAGTGGCTTTGAGCTTGCCTCACCAGGTAGTGCTTCATGGGCATTCCATAAAAAAAATAATGTATGGGATGCAACATCCACGATGTCACTTGAAGATGCCGACATTGAAGTACTCACCAGGCTCGTTGAAGAACTTGAAGGAAATGATGAGGTTCAAAATGTGTATACAAATGCCGAGTAACAATGAAAATTCTTGGAATTGACCCTGGCTACGACCGTCTCGGTATAGCCATCATAGAAAAAATAAAAAAAGGCAAGGAAGTCCTGCTATATTCTGATTGTTTACAAACAAACTCAAAAAACTCTATTTATACAAGACTAAATCAGGTTGGTGTAGAAACAGCAAAGATACTTGATCAATTCAAGCCTGATGCAATAGCAATTGAAACACTATTTATAACAAAAAATCAAAAAACTGCGATGCGGGTCGCCGAAGCTCGTGGCATCATAATTTATGAGGCAACCCAAAAAAATATACCGATATTTGAATATGCACCAATGCAAATAAAAATGGCTATAACAAGCGATGGCACAAGTAGCAAGGATCGTATATTCAAAATGCTTGGACTACTTATCACATTGCCATCAAAAAAAGCTCTTGACGATGAATATGATGCAATTGCAGTAGCCCTTACTCATTCAGCTCACGTAAAAAATTAGTCTAAGGTTATTTTTAAAGAGTTATGCCGTACGATAATACGACTTACATTATCCACAGGTCTATTTTATTGCAAAAAATCGTAAGCTTTGTTACAACTATCCACATACAAAATTAAGAGCTTAATATAAGGAGCATGCCACATATTCGCGAAAAAAATAAACAAAGGGTCAAACCTATAGAAAAGAAGAAAGAGATTGAAACCGAAGAACATGATGATGTTGGGCTTTCTCCCAATATAAAGAAAATTATTGAGATAGATGAGCCAGAGCCTGTCGTTGGGGTTATTGAAGAAAAGGTTGAAGACGATATACCTATAGTAGTTGAGGATGATGAGAGTTTGTCTGATGAGACAGGATTAGATGATGACGAAGTAGATCCATTTGGAGATAAATATGAGACATAAATAAACAAAAATGCCCCACTTTACTAGGGGCATTTTTGATATCGTTAGTGATATAATGATGACCATATGAAGCATAGAACAAAACACCACTCTCAAAAAAGAAAATTTGTTCATTCAATCATTCTTATACTCATCTCTTTATTATTTATAGGCATTGGTCTCACTTCTCTATGGGTGGCAACTCTTGAAATACCAGATTTAAGCTCATTTGAGAATAGAAAAGTGTCAGACTCAACAAAAATATACGACCGCACAGGAACCGTACTACTCTATGACACTGGAACAGATGCAAAAAGAACAACATTATCGCTGTCTCAAATATCCCCACTTGTGCAACGAGCAACAATAGCCATCGAAGACTCAAACTTCTACAACAACATCGGTATAGAGCCAACCTCAATCATACGCGCAATCTTAGCAAACATTGCTTCTGGCGGTTATGGTCAAGGCGCTTCAACAATCACACAACAAGTAGTCAAAAACTCATTACTAACACAAGACAAGACTATATCAAGAAAGATAAAAGAGTGGGTACTCGCAATAAAACTCAACCAAATCATGACGAAGGATAAGATACTTGAAACATATCTGAACGAGACTTCATATGGAGGAACAACGTTTGGTGTTGAAGAAGCAAGCCAACAATTCTTTGGCCATCCCGCAAAAGATATTACTTTAGCAGAAGCATCATATCTGGCGGCAATACCACAAGCACCAACATATTATTCACCATACGGCACACATCGAGCAGAGCTAGATAGTAGGCACAGACTTGTATTACAGCGAATGAAAGACATTGGAATGATCACCCAATCAGATTATGATTCATCAATAAAACAAAAAGTTGAATTTCTTACAAAGACTTCTGGAAATATTCGGGCTCCACATTTTGTTATGTTTGTTCGCGACTATATAACACAAAAATATGGAGAAGATTTGGCGAGCAAGGGGGGTTTGAAGATAACAACAACACTTGATTATGAAATGCAACAAAAAGCCGATGACTCAGTGAAAAAATTTGCTCCATCAATGGCAAGTAACTTCAATGCAAGTAATACAGCAATGGTCGCAATTGATCCAAAAACAGGAGATATATTGAGTATGGTAGGCTCACGAGACTATTTTGATGCTTCTATCGACGGAAACTACAATATTGCCATAGCACAAAGACAACCAGGATCAACAATCAAACCTTTTGTCTACTCAACACTATTCAAAAAAGGATATACACCACAAACAGTACTATTCGATGTAGAAACACAATTCTCAACACAATGTTCTGTCGAAGGAAAACCAAACAATCCAAATGACGATCCAACAAAAGTCTGCTATTCCCCAAATGATTATGACTTAAAATTTGAGGGGCCACTCACCATCAAACAGGCGCTAGCTGAATCAAGAAATATACCTGCAGTGAAGGCTTTATACCTCGCAGGAATCAAAGATTCCATACAAACGGCTCATGATATGGGTATTACTAGTTTAAATGATCCCGACAGATATGGGCTTAGTCTAACCCTTGGTGGAGGAGAGGTGAGCTTGCTTGATATGACAAGCGCATATGGAGTTTTCGCAAATGATGGAGTGAGAAATCCATATCGTTCAATATTAAAAGTAACTGACAATAATGGTGCCGTGCTTGAGGAAGCAAAAACAAACCCATCACAGGTGCTCTCTCCCGAGATCTCTCGACAAATATCTGACATACTTTCTGATCCGGCAGTTCGCATGCAAAGCCTAGTACAAATAGCCGATAGTATTGGGAGACAAGTTGCCATAAAAACAGGTACAACAAATGACTTCCGAGATGTGTGGATCCTTGGATATACACCAAACCTTGTTATTGGTGCATGGGCAGGAAAAAATGATAATACACCAATGTCAAAAAATGTGGCTGGTTTGATAATATCTCCTCTATGGGGAGCATTTATGTCACAAGTAGCAAAGAATTTTCCTCCTGAAAATTTTCAAGGTCCTCCACCACCAATAACTGACGGTCCATCTCCACTTCGTGGTATTTGGCAGGGTGGAATCTCATATAAAATAGATTCAATATCTGGAAAACTAGCGACAGAATATACCCCAATTGAAACACAAAAAGATCTAGTTGTTCCAAATGTGCACACAATTCTCCAGTGGATTGACCCTTCAAATCCTCGTGGCCCAGCACCAGCCGACCCAACAAAAGACTCTCAATATCCATATTGGGAATATGGTGTGAGAAAATGGTTTGATACATGGAAAATAAACCACCCAGAATTCAAAGAGGGTATGACTTTCTCAGTTCCTACACAAAAAGACGATGTACACACCCCAAACAATGCTCCACGTATGACCATTATATCCCCTGCCACAAACTCAACAATTAATAAAAATTCTCTCCTCACAGTTCAATTACAAGTGACTGGTACATATCCTATACAAAAGACAGAAATATACCTTAATGGAAAATATATACTCACAAAAGAAAATGACCCTCTTAACATATCATTCATACCAGCAGATGTGAGCAATCTATCTTCAATAAATACTCTTTCTGTCGTGGTGTATGACAATATATTTAACAAAACAGAAGTTTCTACTGATTTTGCTGTTCAAGAATAATTTATCTTATATTAGTTACTACATGAATCGTTTGATTCTTATTTACAGAATCAAGTATCTTTTGTTTCTTTATAAAGATAACCGATCTTAGTCCAGAACTTATGTTTTTTAGTATTATAACGCCAGAAGAAATGGTTATATCTTCAATTGGTATACTCACACCAGTACCCTGAGTGATCGATGCTTGAATAATAGAACGAATAAAAAGTTCTTTGATATGGCGATTTTGTATATTCTTAAAAAACTGTCCAATATTGAACATAAAGAATACTATCTATTCATAGGCATTGCCAAATACATAAATGACTGTTCTCCTGATACTGGCCTAATTACCATTGGTCTATTTAGACCACTAAATTGGAGAGAAATACTATCAGAATCAATAGACTGAAAGCTATCTGCAATATATTTATAATTGAAGTTTATTTCAACTCTTTCACCAGTAAGGGCCGCATCAACAAGTGTCTTATTCTCCCCTATATCAACATTTTTTGTCTGTATTTCAAATACCTTTGTTTTTGGATCTACAACAATATGCACTTGATTAAATTTATCAGAAAAAATATTTGAAACCTTCAAGGCATTAATAAAGTCTTGCTTAAGTACAATGGCTTCTGTGGTGAAGCTTTTTGGTATAATTTGTCTATAATCAGGAAACACACCATCAATAACTCTAGATACAACATATACATCCCCAGCCCTGAATGAAATAAGATTTTTATTTGATGATACCTCTACGTCTGACTTTATATATTCAAGGGCTCGAATGATTTCAGAAACATTTTTGAAAGGAATTAAAATATCATTGAATTGTGATGGTATTGATATTTTTAACTTCTTTTCAGCCAAACGGAAGGAATCGGTTGCTACAAAAGCAAGTCCCCCGGTATCTTTGTATACATATACACTAGAAAGTTCTGGTTTTACGCTTGAAACTGAGGCGCTATAATAAACCGACTTTAGTCCTTTAATAAAAAGCTCGCTTGAAAGTGTAAACTGTTCAGCTTCAAGTATTGATGGAATTGATGGAAAATCTTCAATTGGCATTGTTTTTATAACTCCTCGTGTTTTTGCTGAGGTTATTTGTATATTTCCAGAAACAAGCTCTAGTTGTACAACATGATTTTGATCTGATATTTGAGATAAAAAAGAGAATAGTGTTTTTGCTGGAATTGCCACAATCCCTTCGTTTTGAGATTTTATTGGTAAAGAAATTTCCATACCAACGTCTAGATTTGTTGCTCTCAGTATAGCGATATTCTTTTTAACTTCTATAAGAATGCAAGATAAAACTGGAAGAGTAATATGTTTTCCTGCAACACGCTCAACAAGAGCAACAGATTCTTTTAGTTTTTGTAGGTTTGTTTCAAATTTCATATATATTTTAATTTTAGATCTATTATGGGTGTGTATATGTTGATAATTTTTTATATGGCTCTAAATAAGTTTATTATATAGATAATATATTTTTATGATTGTGGAAAATTTTAAATAACTTTTATTTATTTAATTCTTTTTGTTTTTATTAGAAGTTATTCACCTTAATACTCTCAGATACCAACATACTATCCACAGCTTTATAACATAGAACGCACTTGCCCAATCTCCTGTGATAGTAATGTGTCGGTTTTTATTTCTTCTTTAACCTTTTCATATGAATGGATGACTGTTGTATGGTCTCTTCCTCCAAGTTTCTCTCCTATTGAAGGAAATGACATACTAAAGTCTTCTCTAAGGAGATACATAACAACTTGGCGTGGGCGCACGACCTCTTTGCGGCGTGTTTTGTTGTTTATGCTTTCCTCATCAATATTATAAAAGTCAGAAACAATCTTTACTACCTCTTTAACAGAAAGGGTTTTCTTTGGTTTTGTATTGTTCTTGAGAATATTTTTTATTTCATTCAAAGATAATTGTTTATTTTTGAGTTGGGTCTGACATGAAATAATGTTGATAATACCCTCTATTTCACGGATATTGTCTTCAATAGACGATGCAAGGTGTTCAACTACATCGTCTGGGAGGGTTATATTATGTGTAGTACATTTTGCGCGCACGATGACCATACGAGACTCTAGGTCTGGTTCAGGTATGTCTACAACCATTCCAGCACTGAAGCGTCCACGAAGACGATCTTCGAGCCCCGTGATAATATTTGGGTGTTTATCAGAAGAAAAGATGAGTTGGCGTCCACTATCTTTGAATGTGTTGAAGAAATGGAAGAGCTCTTCTTGGAATTTTTCTTTATTTGCGAAGAATTGGATATCGTCCATGATTACAACGTCGTATTTTCTGTACCTATCTTTGAATTGTTGAACCTTATTTTCTTGTATAGCAGTAAAAAGTTCAGAACCAAAACGCTCTGATGTCATGTAGAATAATTTTTTTTCAGGATACAGCTTCTTGATCTGGTTTCCAACTGCCTGCATAAGGTGTGTTTTACCACGACCAGTATCACCATATATAAATAGTGGGTTGTATGCATGCCCAGGATTTTTTATTACTGTTTGTGATGCGGCATGAGCCAGCTCATTGAATGGTCCAACCACAAAATTGTCGAATGTATAGCGTGGATTGAGATTGTCCTCTTTGTTTATATAGAAATCTTGTAAAGGCATGGAAAGTGTTGGTGCAATAAAACCACCCTTCTTTGATTCGGTACCACGCCTTTCTTCGTCTTTAATTACAACGTATTCAAGGGCTCGCACACGATCATTCATCTGTCTCAAAATACGCAAGATAGAGTTATGAAACTTCTTATAGAGCCATTCTTGAGTAAATGAGTTTGGAACTCCAAGAAATATAACCCCCTCTTCCTCTTTGAGTATACGAGTCTCTTTGAACCAAGTAGAAAAATTTGCTTGCGACACCGCACCCTCTATTTCTATTAAAGCAGTTTGCCACATTTTTGAGTGAGGATTCATAAGGTTTTGGTGTCTCTAAGTATATACCTGTTTATAAATATGCAAACTTGTGGAGAGCGATAAAATATGTTGATAAGTTGGGGATAGTAAAATTGCCTTTCAACTTGCATATGTTGGCTTTTTACACTATAGTGTCTCCATGTCATTTACGTATAATCCAAACAAAAGAAAGCGCGCCAAGTCACACGGATTTCGTGTACGCATGAAAACTGCTCCAGGTCGCAAGGTATTGGCACGTCGCCGAGCCAAAGGTCGCAAGCGCGTAGCTGTATAATATGTTGCCACGTTCTCAGAGGTTGTCTGCTGAACAATTTGCATTAGTTATGAAAAATGGGAGAGTTTCTCACTCCCCCCTTTTTATGTTGCGAGCCTTGTCTGGGTCAGCTGATATGAGAGTTTCAACGACTGTTCCTGTAAAGATTGCAAAAACAGCAGTACAGCGAAATAAATTTAGAAGAAAATTATATGAAGCTGTGCGTCTAATAGTCTCAAACATTGTTTTTAATACTCATATAGCGATAATTGCAAAGCCACAACTACTCCAAAGCGATCAAAAGGTAATTGAAATGGAAGTACGAGACGCCTTTGTGAAAGCAAAGCTTTTGAGGTAACATTAAACCTTATGTATAATGAAATTATTTTTCGCCCTCTATATAATATACTCGTTGGTATTATGGATGTACTACCGTGGGTTGATGTTGGTGTTGCTGTTATTATTTTTACTATTCTCATCAGGCTCATATTATTTCCCCTCTCAAAGAGTGCCCTACTTACGCAGGTGCGCATGAAAGAGGTTGAGCCTGAAGCAAATAAAATCAAGTTACAATATAGTGCTGATCGCCAAGTCCAAGCCACAAAGGTTATGGAACTCTATAAAGCAAAAAATATTAAACCTTTTTCAGGTGTTTTATTGCTTTTTATTCAATTACCAATACTTATTGCGTTGATCTCGGTCTTTTATAAGATCAGCCCAAGCATTGATTCCAACTTACTCTATAGTTTTATTCATGATCCAAAACCATCTTTGACTCTTCTTGGATTAAGTATCAGTGGAAAAAGCTTTGTTTTATCATTAATAACAGCAGTTATACAGTTTTTCCAAATGCACTTTTCTTTGGCAGCTCACCAACACAATGCACTTGTTGCAAAGAATGGGGCAGTACAACCAACTGACTTTGCTTCAAAATTATCTGGATCCATGACTACTCAGATGAAATTTATGCTACCAGTTCTCGCCTTTGCTTCAACATACTGGCTCATTCCAGCACAGTTTCCACAAGCAGCATCAATCATTGCTATATATTGGTCAGTTAGCTCTTTATTTACGTTAGCCCAAGAGCTTTATATTAGAAAGAAATATTTACTTACTATCAATAAGATTGAGCGACCATAGAGACAAGTCATTTTTGCTCATAAACATGAGATAGTTGTCTTTTGAATCTGTGCTTAGATTGAATCCATCAATAAGACGATCACTTTCAATAAAAAGATTTGAAATTAACTTTACCTCGCCAGTTGAAGCGTTTATTTGCCAGATCTTGTCTGAGAATTGGATTGTGCCAGTATACCAATCATCTGGATATGTTCCATTTATAGGCATACTAGGCACTGCGCAATACACAAGATTTTTATAAAAATTTCCCCAAGCGCACTTATCTGCCAATGTTCGAACCACCGCACTGATTCCTGTACTGCTTGCTACTTTATATATAGCAGTTTGCATATCTTCATTTGGACCACGCATGGATATAAGCACATATTTTGCATCATGACTGACTATTGCACTCAGTCCTCCAATAGAACCAATGATATTTTTCCAAACTCCAGTTTTTGGATTTACAAAATACAAAAATCCATCTTGAGAAGCTGTTCCTTTGGTGGTTATAGCTATTGTATTCTCTTCTGGCCAATCAATCGTCACTTGTGTTACTGGAGTATCAAATATTTGGGTAAGCGCACCACCAGTTATATCTGATATATACCCTATTCCTCTGTTATTTTGTACGCTAAAAAAGAAAATTTTGTCTTTTTTTGGTGACAATGCGTATGTAACGATTTCATTTGGAAGGTTTTTTCCTTTTAATTCAAAAGGTGTGATACTCATCGAGTTTGTACTCGAGGCGTTCATATTTGCCACTGGTGTTATTTCTATGTATGTAGTTTGGATTCTTGTGCTGTTTGTAACCAATGTAGTAGAGATGAATGCGTTCAGGCTTTTATTCCATGCGCTTTGGTATATTCGTGGAGCTAGAGTGTTTGAGAGCTTTATTATATCCAAAGAATCTTCAGTTGCTTGGAGTATACTACCTCGTCCACGGTCAACCCAGCGGATAATTGTTGTGCTTGCTGTAGTGCTCGCCCCATATCCTCCGACTGGAGTGCTACTCAAAAGACGCAGGATTGGTATTGGAATATTGGACGAGGTGCTTGTTCCGTTGCTCTGTCCATTATTTTGTCCATTATTTGTTCTTCTGGTACTAGTGCCAAAAGGTGAGAAGTTTTGGGGATTATTTTCGTCTATAGGGATTGTTGGATTTGTTATTCTTAGGAAGAAAAACCAGAATGCAACTGTCGCCAGTAGTAGAATGATTATGAAAGCGATGATTATTTTGGTATTTCTATTTTTCATGTAGTTTAGTATTTTGATGTTGCTCCGAGAGAACGCCTTATATTGTTTCCTTGTGTTTTTAGGTTTGCTATTGTGACCGGGTCTGTTGTTATGGCAAGATTTCTTAGAATTATAGCATCAACTTCGTTTATTGTTTTTGTTCTTGCTGCGACATTATCATTGGCGTTTCCAGCATTTATAAGTAGTTCAGTAGCGGCGGCTACTGCCATACCACCCACAACACCACCAGAAGCTACTCCAGCAACAATTAGGCCCAGTTGAACAGTATTTTGTACCGCTGTTTTGTATGGACTTGCTGCCATATTTTGTGTAACTACTTCATTTATGTTTTGCATTGCAGTTGAATAAACAGCATAATTCGCGAGAGTATCTGCTGCCGTGTTCTGTCCTAGAGATCTGAGTTGTGCGACGTTTTCATCTCGGTAACGCATGATTTGCGCACCACAAAACTGATTATTTGACATTGTGCCCGGTATCACCGTACTTGATGGACCATTTCCTGCCAATGCTTGACAAGCCATTACTGATTCATTCATCAGAGCCATGCCGGTCTTGAGAGACATATCACCTTGAGTTTCTCTTAGTGTGTCTTGTAGTTGAAGTATTCGAGCACAAGGTGGATATGTATCCTTATCCATCCAACAGTCGGCCACATCATCACTACTAAGACCTTCTGCTGTGGTAATTTGTTGTATCTGATTATTTAATTCGGTTACTCTTTGTTGGCCTGCTGCTATGTCACTCTTGAGTTGTGTATTTTGACCCCTTAGACTACTAATCTGTGTATTTATTGCACCAAGAAATTCGTTTATTTGTGGTGTATAATCAAGTCCTTTAAGGGGTGGTACCAATGTCGCCGGTATAGCTACCAATCTCGGATCTATAGTCTCGAGTATCAAATATGAACAAAGTACAAGCAATAAGCCAAATACGGCATTTTTTAATTTGCTAATACCCGCAGACTTACCTTCCCAGGCATCAGTACTCATATATTGGAGTCCACCCCAGACGATCATGAAGACGGACGCGAATGCTGCAAATGCGATAGCAACCTTGAAGGCGTCACTTACGTATCCACTAAATTGTACAGGATTGTTATTCAAGCCATTTATTCCACTGCTTGTAAAATTAGGAAGTGGTTCAAGTGGCGTATATCCACCACCCATATTTCCGGTTTGTGCTTGTGTTATTGGTGCTGATGATATAAAAGAGATAATTACAATAAAAATCAGTATGCCAATATGTATTTTTTTATAGAATGAATTCATAATTTAAAAAGTTACTGGTGCTTTTGTTGAGTCGGTATTTTTTTTGAACTTTGTTGAAAAATCTGCACTAATCCCCTGAAGAACCTCTTTGCTATTGTTTATATCTATAGCCACATTCGATGAACCATCAGAGTTGTCTGGGGCTCGTAGTGTTATTGAGCTATTTGTGGACAATTCAGGATGTTCTGTGCCATTTATTGACCATGTGTATGTAAGATTGTTTACATCATTTGATGGCCCATTGAAACCATAGGGAGTTATATGCACCCCAACCTCTCTATTTGTTCCGATATTTAGATTACTTTTGATTGTGCGATTAAAAAGTACGCCATACAGAGAATCATCTACATAAAACTTGGCAAATGGGCTCTGATAGTCTATATCAACAGAACCAACGGCTTGTGCCTCATTGTCTTTGGATGATACAAAAAGAGACAAGGTGTATGGTCGTGGCAATACCGTGCCTTTTATTGAAATTGACTGTTTCCCATAACCCGATTGATCTGCAAGTACACTGTCATTTTTTGCCCATTTGTAGACTAGGTCCTTGGGGTTATATTCGTTTCCTGAAGAATCTGCAACATGTGGCATAGCTATGATAGTAACGTAATTTTGATATACGGGTGCAACTTTCCCTAGAAATAAAGGAGGAACATATCCGTCTGTCTCAATGATCATATCGATATAGCCTGAGCCTATAACGATATTTGATACCATCTTTCTTCCATTTGTTGTTACCGCACTCACATCAACACTAAGCTTTTTTCCAAGAGCAGGCGCTTTAATAATAAGTTCCTTCATTCCGATACCACTTTGATTGAGTTTTCCATTTACAACCCAGGTTATTTGAGACGTATTTACATCAGCATTAAAACTACCTGCAGTTATGGTAACGTCTTGTCCCGGTATTGGATTATTGCTTGAGACTGTCAGATCAAGGCCTGTGCTTGATAATGTTGGCATCTGGGCATGAGTAATACATGTGAAAAGTATAAATAAAAGTATGAAAAGAGAGATGAAACGACGATTCATGTGACTATTTTATCATGAATATTGAATTGTTGATAAGGAGTTATCACCAGTTTTGACGTGTATACGTAATTCTATTACTATTTTCCGCCACCTCCGCCACTACTACCACCACCACTACCCCCTCCTGCAGATGATCCAGAAGAAGTGCCACCTCCTGTTGAACCAGTTGAAGTTCCACCGCCTGTTCTTGCATATGATGTTCCAGTATTTGAAGGTTGAGCCACAGAAACTCTCGGTTGTTGTGAAGGTTGTCGTACCACTCCAACATTTAACATTTGTGCATTTACGGTACTACTTGTAGTTAGTTTTTTTCCTATCTGATTTGGTCTAAATGTGTTCTCTGTACTTGTAGGTGGTATTCTCGCCCCATTTTCATTGAGAGGCTCATTATATCCATTTGCCTTGAATAATTCTCGAGTTTTATTTCGATTTAGATAATTGCCATCCTTTCCCTTTTGGGCTACACCAAATTTTCCTTTTGTGGGCATGATCTTTATGCCAGTTTTGTCTTCAAAAACAATCATAAGTATAACTACCAATACTCCAGCAAGAATAAGAGGAAGTTCCTGAACCACCGGTATCATTTCACCTACAGCGGAAACCACCTCAATTGCCAAACGTCGTGCACTCAAGAATCCACAGCCAATTTTCCAGAGATAAATACTGAAACATATCCAAAAAAATGGGCCAACAACACCTCCAACAAACGGTACCAAACTAAATAGATCAAAAAAGAATGCTAGCACAAGCCAAAAAATACCTGCTGAAATTCCTATTCTATATTTTGGTTTTCCTATTTGTTCAGCCATAGATTCATTATATCACCCAAACTTTATTGTCCTGCATTCTCGAGATCTTTCTTTGCTTGTCGTATTTGCATGACTTGAGCAGGGTTTGTGGTGATGATTTGGTCTTCTGTGTATGAACCGATGATTTTGATAGCTACGTGCTTCAAGCCTACGAAGAATATACCCTCTCCAACATCTGATTCGAGAAGTAAGTATTTTTCTTCATCAGTCAGATTGAATGTTTGTTGAATATGGTCAATAACAGTTGGTGACTGCTTTAGGAGGATTTGCATAGATGAGTTTGATACTATAGGCATACCATAAGGAGATTTCAAGAAGTCATCTACGTCTTGGGTTATTGTCGAAAGTCCGAGGAAATATTTGCGTCCACGTTTTGCCAAACCAAATAAGAATGAAGCCGTGTCTTCAGATTTCATCATCCACCATGCCTCATCGATAACAAGTAGGCGTTTCTTGAGGTTTTTGCGGATAGCATTCCAGATATAGTGTGTGACGATATACATGGCGACTGGCTTGAGCTCATCTTCCATATCACGCAATGAAAAGACAACAAATTTGTTGTTGATGTCTACATTTGATGGGCGATTGATGAATCCTGCCCATGTTCCTTTGGTATATTTTGATAAACGCTGAACAAGCGAGTCGCCACCTTCCATTCCCGCCAATACAAGTTCAAAGTCCGAAAGAAGTGGAGGTTCGATATTTCGGAAGTCAGATTCAGGTGTTATGTCTTTCAAGGCATACGTCTCGGATATGGCGCGATCAATAATAGCATCTTCTTCTTGTGTTAGACCTCCTAGCATAATACGGAATAGGCCGACGAGGTTGATTGTGTTTGAACGCAGGATATCAGATGCGGACTCTCCTTCATGAGCTATAGGCAAGTCAAAAGGATTGATATGGTGTTCGGAGTTGAGAGATATATTGAAATATTTTCCACCAGTTGCCTCAGACATGTATTCGTATTCTTTTTCTGGGTCGATCACAAGCACATCAACATCAAACATCAGTGTACGGAGTATTTCAAGCTTGGTGCAGTAAGATTTTCCAGCACCAGCTGTAGCGAATGTTACTGAATTGTAGTTTTCCAAGCTATAACGATCGAAGAGAACAAGTGAAGAGTTGTGGCGATTGATACCATAGAGTATTCCTTTGTCTGATGTTAGGTCAAATGACACGAATGGGAATAGGCTTGAAAGTGGTGAAGAGTTGAGTTTTGAGTGTACTGCCAGCTGGTCATCAGCGATTGGAATGACACTTTTGAATCCTTGTTCTTGTTGGAATAATGCTGGCTTTACGTATACAAGCTTGGATTCAAGGATTGATTTTATTTCTGATTCGAGTTTGTCTAGTTCACTATCATTGTCAGCGTAAAGCGTAATATATACACCAACGTCAAAAAGGTGTTCTTGTGCTTGCATCAGCTGATCACGGAGCATTTCGAGGTCTTGATATGCAGTATCAAGGGATGGGTCGCGGACAAGACCCTTCTCTTCTCGGCGAGCAATCTGGCTTTGTACCTCAGCAACTTTCTTCTGGAAATGGCGAAGCACGCGCGCAGTATCAACTGGGTGTATGAAAATAGAAACATTGAATACTTTGTCTAGGTTTATGATTGGTGCGAACCAACTTTCATCGAGGAAGCGTGGGTATGATATGACGAATAAGGTGCGACCAACCTTTTCACCAAGATTTATTTCTTTTGGTGTTACCTTGAGTGCAGATGGAGCGATAACATCTTTGAGTTCTAGTACGCCAGCCTGATATATCTCTTCTGGCAGTATAGAGACAATAGGAGAATCTTTCTTTTTGAATAAATTGGAAAATATACTCATGTTATTTGTATTGGTTTTTCTGTTTCTCCTGGATTGAAGAGTTTGTAGAACAATTCTACCACTTCTTCAGTGCCAAGCTCAGCAGTGCGGACTCCACATCGTACAAGACCTTGTTCAACTACCGCAACACGTTGCTCGAGTTGACTTCGATATTCCTGGAATTGTGCATCAGCGGTTTGCTTTGCACTATCTGACTTGTTTTTTTTGCTTGGCATTATCGACGCTAGTACTCCATTGCTAGTGTTAAGTATCGGAGGATCATAAGGAATAACTACAAAGAAACTCTTTGACATGATGCTGGTGCTTTCTACGAAAGTACGGATAAATTCTACATATTCTCGCACCTGTATTTTCATGAGCTCACTTACTTGGTCTTTGTAGCGGTCTTCTAGAAGGGCCATGTAGGGCCGTATGTCTAATTTTTTTGATTGGATGAATATCTGTATTGAGAAATCCAATGAATTTAAGAAGTTTTGGAATTGCATCAGAATAGATCCTTGCTCGTCTTCTGATTTGAGTGCGAAGTTTAGGGATGATGCCAGTATTATCGTTCTCATTCCACCATTTTTGAGCACAACGACACCATCGCGCACTTCTTGCACCGGTACGAAATCTTGAGTTGTTTGAGATTTGCTGGCCATACTATTTTTGATTATTATTTGAGTAGAGACTTTCCTTTATGTCCAGGCTCCATGTAAGATCTTTCAATTTGCTGTCAGAGATTTTTGGTACCATAACAGAAGCATAGTTTTTTACGCCTTTGATTGCTGTTTGTATGTCTTTTGGTTGGACCTTTTCTGCTTTCTTCCATATATATAGCTTTGTGCCAAAATAATACTTGAATGCAGCCTCAAGTACCACGACAAATGGCTTTTTATTGATTTTATAAAAAGCCAATGATGCAGATATGCCCATGATGATAACGATAGGTAGAAGTGCAAGAAAGAGGCTATTTACAAATATATATACCAAGAATGACAAGCCACCTCCACCTGCAAGATAAATAAACTGCTTAAGAGTAAGCGATCCGAAGATTTTATCTTCAACTTCAATAAATTGGGGAACTTGGAAGCGCATTGACTCTATTATATCAGAGGTACGTCGTAGGAGCTAAGAGTACAACTCTGTATTATATTGGTTCGCGATATGTGTCGGTTTTTGCTATTGGTGTTATTGACTTTGCTGGTGTTGCTGGTATTGATTTGATAGTTGTCTCTGTGGTTTTTATTGTTTTTGCAACTGATGACATAGGATTTGCTAACAAATGGTCTATGAGTGGATCTATCGGCTTGTATGGCGTTGGAGCTGTTGGCTTTGGGTATTCTACATTGTGTAGTATTTCTGGCCTATCTGCTGGAGTTACGTCATTTTTTACTTCAGGAACTACCTTTTCTACAGTGAAGTTCCCTGCTCGTTCAAGGGCTGATATGTCTGATACGGCTTGATTCATGTCCGCATCATCAGTAATTCGTCTCTCAACGTTCTGTAAGTGCATTTTTATTGTTGAGAATATAGTGGTATTAACATCCTGTGCAAGAGCGTCAGCGTCTTTTGAACTTATAGATGTTCTTTCAATTATGTCGGTAATAAAATCAGAAGATCGTCGAAGCCCCAATATAACAAGACCTATCTCATCAACAAGCTCGCCGAGTTGATCAACTCGAAGCAAGTATTTTTTTCCAATAATATTGATTTTATCAGGCAAGTCACTTGCATTGATGGCATCCTGTATTTCTGTAGGAAGTCTATCAAATTGGTCTTGGATTTCTTGTTGGGTGAATTGTCTCATATGTTTTTAGGCTGTCTTTGGTTTGTCTTCTTTAGGTTTATCCCCTTTTCCTTTGTCGTTATCTTCACTGAGCTCCTTGGCTTCTTTTGCGATGTCAACGATGAGAGCACCTCGGTCTTCTTTTTGTTTTTTCTTATCGATACGTGCAATTGTTGCTTTTAGATTTTCGTTCTTTTCTTTAAGTCTCTGAACCTGATCTTTTTCTCCAGGAGTAAAATCAGTGAGTAGATCACTATGGTCTTTTTTGGCGAGCAACTGAAGAACGGTTACCTTGGTGTCAAGTATGTCAGCCTTTTCTTTGGTGAGGCTTTCTTTTAATTTTCTATCGTTGTCTAGTATTTCTTTTTTGTGCACATCCATCTGGGCTAGTTCTGCCTTTTCTACATCAGTAAGAGTCATTCGGGCCAGTTCATTGTCATTAGGGAGAATCTCCTTCATTCTTTTTGCCATTTGTTTTTCTTCCGTTATCACCGACTCTTCAGAGTTTTTTATTCTTTGGTCGATATCACGGATTCTCTTTGCTGATAGTTCTTCTAGTCCTTTACCAGACTCCGCATCTTCTTTCTTCGCAGCCGCTATTATGTCTGCGTTTCTACTTTCTCTTGTTGCAACAATAGCGGCAATAGCAGCATCGTTCGCCTCTTTTGCCTTCCTCGTATTTTTTATATTGGCCTCTTCCGTCAAAACAAAGCCACTTTCCTTGCCTGCTCTACTGTCAAACATGAAGCTAAGCAATTTTCCAACTCTTCCATTGAATGCTTTAGACATAAATGGAGTTTTTGCAGCATCGGCGCGTGCATTCTGGTATTCTTCCTCTGAACCATAGTGGGCAATTCCCTTCGCATCAACTTCAGCAATCCTAGCGTCTCTACCCTTGTCTGATCCCCAATTTTTGATTGGAGTTGAAAGATTTGATGTAAGTTTCTTTGCATATGCCTTTTGAGATTCTTCAGCCTTAGCTATTGCTTTCTGATACTCTTCTTCCGTGTCATATTTAGCACGATCAACTGTACCAATTTTCTTGAACAGAGCAGTCTGGTTTTTTTTCTTTTCTTTGAGTGCATCTTCATATCCACCCTTCTTCATACCAAAACCAGCATTACCCACCTTGCCCAATCCTTTTGAAATAGCACCTCCTACACCAGGCAAAACAGCAGCAAACTTCTTGACAGCCCTACTATCATTCAAGCCATAGGCTACTTTCCCAACTGTATCTCTAGCTGTTCGTGAGCCCACCCACTTTGATATACCAGTACCAAATGTCTTTGAATAACCACCCTTTTCAATCCATCCAGTCGCTGACCCACCGAGCTTAATTGCTGCCAATAAAGGTATATTCATCATGATGAGTACAAGAGCCGCATTGATTATGAGAGCGATTAGTTTTGCATCATCTGATACGCTTGTTCCTGATACAGAAGCCCCCAAATTACTTAAGTATGGATTTGCAGTCATCACACTCAATGCAAAATACATTAATAGCAGATACACAGGCATGAATAAGAGTTGTCCTGTATATAGACCTGTCCATTTTTTTGCATACTCTTGGAGTTCTGGAAGCACATGTGATGCGAACCATATCGGCGAGAATGCGAGCAATATCAACAATATGACGAATCTAACCATAAATGCTAATGCAGCAAAGAAGAAGCTGAATGCCGCCGTAACCATGATAAGAATCGCAGTAACTCCCTGAATGACAATCTTGATCGGGAGGTTCAATCCACCACCGTCATTCTTACCAGCATTACTTAAACTAGCACTGTTGTTATAAAGAGTAGTCGTATTTAGCGATTTCATGAATAAATCTGAGAGTCCACCATCACTTAGCAACTGTTCTATCTTACTTGTATTCATCTTACTACTGGCTGGACTGGTACCAGATGTATCAAGAGTATTTGCTGGCGCTATTGTATTGTAGAGTTGCATTGATATGATATTTGAGGCATCAATACCTAATCCAGTAGCAAAGAAGCTAAAGTTTATGAGAATACCAGCAATAACAATATTTTTGATTAGATCTCCGAATTTTGCGTCAAAACCAAGTATTAGGCGAAGTGCCGCAAAGATAAGAGAGAAAATAATGATCATTCCTGAGATATCACGAATCGCTTTCCAAATAGTGAATATCGCTGGCGTATTGTCTACGAACGTTTTCATATTGAGAGTAAGATTGATGGAATAGTTGAGCAATGATCCTGCGACAGCAATGAGCCAAGCTGCAATAGTTTGCAGAGTAGAGAAGAGGTTTGCCAAGGATTGGGCAACTAGTTGAGTCAAGCTTGGCATTCCAAGGAAGTCTGTCAAAAGACCACCACCACTGTCACCTAAGTTTGCACTTTTACCATCTGCAGCAAATGTGGTGTGTACTGAAAACACCACCAGTATGAGGAGGAAGGCGCTTATCAGTATTATGTATCGGTTAAAACGTTTCATTGTTATAAGTATGTACTAGAGTCCATTACATAGGTTGGAGTACTGTGCCGCTTCCGCATTGAATTGTGTTGCACTTGTTTGTGCACTGCCGAGGTCGCTGATTGCTATTCCGGCCGTGGTGGTTGATGCAACCGTAGTAGGTCCTTGTGTTATTGCTGATCCATTTACATTGTTTGTGGCGATTGATTGTTGCAGTGTGTCTATTTGACTAACGAGAGTATCAAGAGTTTGCGCATCTGTTGTACTAGCTACGTTTATTTGTGGCATAGATGCAGCGATCTCTGATTGTTTTCCGAGCATATGATTGAGTAGAGGATCAAGACGAGTATTTACTGCTATATCAATGAGACCAATCTGGTTCAGCGCATATGCTTGCTGAGCAGATGATAATCCAGCTTTATTTGCAAAACAATTGCGTGCAATCTGATAATTTGACTTACTTGTTGTCAGGATTCTTACTGCCGAATCATAATTTCCCTTAATTGATGATATAGATGTATCACCATTTCCTGTGAGTGTTATGGTACTGGACATAGCAGCTTGTCTATTTTGTATATCTGTGATAATAGCTTGTGTTGCTGATTGGCCCCCACCAGATGGACTCCTACTAATTCCACCCAATCCAGCGCTCATAACTTGGCTAACCATTTGGGTAACAAGTGCGCTAATGATCGCATTTATATCATTTGCGAGTTCAAGCTCAAGAACGGGCGAGCCAATTGCCTTATTTAGTTGACTAGAAATGAGAGATCCTGGAGTTTGTGTGCGACAATTTTGGTATTTAACAAGGCCAGTTGAGTCAATTGAAGCGTGAATGCTTGAACCATTGCCAGTATCAATAGATGCTTGTCCGGCCGCATCTTTGTGGCTTTTGGAGTCTGCCATCATTCCTGCAATCAGAGAATTAGAACCAGAACCTGAAAGACTTGTGTTAACAGCACCAGCAGTTGTATCAGTACATGAATCCCAAGAGAGAAGACCACTTCCTTGGGTTAGTTGGCTTTTCAAAGCATTTTTCTTTATACCGA
Source organism: uncultured bacterium (assembly GCA_903900935.1). GTDB lineage: Bacteria > Patescibacteriota > Minisyncoccia > Phycocordibacterales > PALSA-1337 > C7867-002. The sequence continues at coordinate 19,665 of CAIUOX010000041.1, read as the reverse complement.
TAGAATGCAATAAGTCCCCATGCGCTTGCAGATAAGCTCCGGTCGCATTATTTTTTGGCTGTTGACTTACTGACAAGAATCCTTTCCACCCACCCTGTGAGAAATCTCCCCTCATGAATCCAGAGAGGCTTCTGCCTTGGATTGATACTGTATTTGGAAGATTTGTTAACTTTGTGAATATACTACCAAGAGTACAGGTATAGCGTTTATTTATAAAAGATCCCTGACCAAATGCCAATGCGAGGCTTAGGTCTAGGTTCATATTTCCGCAGAGAAATTTGAGAGGACTTGTATTTGGGTCCAAGAATACGCCAGTAATTTGGTCAGCAGCATCAAGAAAGAAGGCTTGGGGGTTATCTAGGAATGATGGGTTTCCTTGGAAACCACTATTAATCCAATCAATAATACTAGCAGTGAGCTGGTGGAGAATTTGTTTTGCAATAATATTGGCCAGTCGGCTAAGAGTAAACTTCTCCAAATGAGCCATTATGTTGTTGAAGTCCCAACTCGTACCAATCTGGACGGTTCCTACTACTGCTTGTGCATGCTTCGGATATGAAAGAAAAGCTACTGATGGAGTTAGGAGTCCAATCATGCAGACGATTGCAATTGTTTTTGTGAAGTAGTTTTTCATAATAATAAAGTTATTAATTTATTTGGAAATACAAATATCCAGGCTCTGTTGAAGTGATTGGTATTTTACGCACTGAAATATAATCCCTTGTATCAAGAAGCGCCCCCCTAAGAGCATCTTGCCCAGTCGTATAGAAGCCTAGAGCAACCATGGATTGCATTGAATCTTCATTGATATGGCGCAATCCTTCTGACACATAGAGCAATATACTAAGACTATTGATTGTGTTTATATGGCTATCTTGTAGATCCGATGGCACTATAGTTTTGAGCAATTCAGATATTGTTTTTTGATATCCTGCAATGATAGGGTCTATATCTTTGAGCCCGTCCATATTGGAATTGTCTAGTGCATCAGCGGCAATCATTGTTGGGTCTGATTTTGATATATAGGTAAGTAATAAAGATGCTGTGGTATTTGCATATGTGTGTATTGCTATCGGGCTATTATCAGATGAAATATTGATATCATTTAAAAAATATGTTTTTGGCTTCGGCGCGGCCATAGTGGCATTGGTGATGGTCTGGTCCATTGCACTTTTTACTGAATCTGAATTGCCAGTTTGCTCAGTCTGTCTAAGTATCATGTAACGAGTAAAGAAATCTTTGCTTATTTGATCAGTTAGTGTTGTTGGGGATATTTCTTGTCCAGTCCCTGAGATTTTTTTTGTGCTCGTAGAAAGAGCAAAGAAATCTTTTTGCCAATTTGTTGTGCTAGCGAGTTTTGTGTCTCCTTGTAGGTCCTCTTGTACTGGAGAAGCGATATTGAGCACATCATTTGTGCTGGTTTTTTGTCGTTGTGTGTAGACGGCAACACACGTGATTGCTATGAGACATATTACTGCAATGATAATTGTTTGTTTGTGTGGGTAGTTTGATACCATGCTCTCGCAATTATATCAGAAAATCAAAGGATATAATCATATTTAATCTGGGGACAATTCTTTGGGCTATTTTGAAATAGGTCATGATACAATTCATGCATGAATACATCTAATCGTACGTTTATTTGTTTATTTGTTCTTGTTTTAGGTTTCACCTGTTTCTATACGAAAAACGTCCAAGCTTCAGCTTTTCAGTTTACACGGTCGCTTCAAGTGGGTATGACTGGTGATGATGTCCAAGAATTACAAAAAATTCTAAATAGCAATCCAATAACGCAGGTTAATGCCTTTGGTATAGGGTCTAGTGGTCAAGAAAGCCTTTATTTCGGTCAGCTCACTCGTCAGGCCGTTATTCGTTTTCAAGAAATGTATAAAAATGATATTTTGACACCGATTGGATTGTCTTCTGGTACTGGATTTGTTGGCCCAGCCACTATAAAAATGCTTAATCAGAGTGATAAAATAGCAACTATTACACAAAGCAATTCCTCGCTAGCACCAAGTCTTGCTCAGCAGGGATTGGTCAAGCCCATGTCTAGTAATACAGGTGCTACAAGTACCCCCACACAGCCGACCACCCCTATTAGCACACCAGTAAATCCAAATTTAGAGCATATAGATGATATGTTTGCAGTGACAGATTCTATAGCTATAAAACAAGGATTACCAACCCTTACTTTTCAGATGAAAGATCAAATACGCAAGGATCTATCAACTACTACAAACCTACGAGAGAAGTTCGTGGAACTTGCAAGAAAGAGTATATCTCAATCTGGAGCCAGACCAGCTGGCGTTGTTGGAATTATGCAGGATTCATTTTCAAAACTTATAGCTTTTCTCTCTCCAAATAAGGCCAGAGCTCAAGTTGGTACTGATTTTGGTACAAATATGATTACTTCTGTCATGCCATGTACATGTAGTGGAAATATATGGTTGATTTATATGAGTCCACTCCCACCAACATTCCCAGTTTTACTTTCATATACTATGGGTACTCAGATGTTTATGAACTATACTGCAATCGGTGCTACTCAATTGTTGGGGAAATATAGTATTGGTACACAGATGTGTTATATGTATGCAGGAACGGCTTGCACAGTATACCCAACAGAAGGATGGATAACTCCATTCCTCGGTTCGTCATAAAATATCTTTTTTGTATTATTTATTTGCTTAGATAATGAGCTATTTTGATCCATTGTGATGGTTTTATGTCTTCTGCACGTATCTTAATATCAAGATCGCTATGTTTCCATGTAGTTGTAAGCGATTCTTGCGTAGCTACCGTCTCCATGTTTCTGATTACATACTTTCTTTTATGAGCGAATCCTGCTCGCACAATATCAAAAAACCTTGATATTACAACGTTTTTCTGTTGGAAGAGCGTATCATTGATATTTTCTATTGAAAGAATCGCAGAGTCTACCGTTGGTGGTGGTGTAAAAGCTCCGCGTGGTACTTTTGCAATAATTTTTGGTGTCCCAAATGCTTTAACTGATATTGAGAGGATACTTTCTTTGCCGTCGCGTGCCACTATTCTCTCAGCGACCTCTTTTTGGACAAGAAGTACCATACGATCTGGTCTAGGTTCATGCTCGAGGAATTTTTCTAGAATAGCACCAGTAATATAATACGGGATATTTGCAATTAATGCGTATTTTTTTGCTTTGTCTGTATTCAAAAATGAATTTAGTGTCACATCATTCAAAACATCCCCTTGAATGAGTGTAAGTTGCCCACTTTTTAATTCTTGCTCAAATTTTACTCGTAATACATCCTCTGCACGCACGTCTTTTTCGATTGCTATAACTTTTGATCCAGTTCCAAGTAGTCTTTTTGTAAGGATTCCAGTTCCAGGGCCAATTTCGAGAATCACCTCCCCTTTTTGAATATGTGCCGCCTCAATAATCTGATCCAATACATGTGTTGAATTCAGGAAATGTTGCCCTAGAGATTTTTTTGCAAATAATTCCATTGATACCATTGATGATTACGTATTAGTTGGTGGAAAGCAAGTCGTACCACATAAAGAAAAAGGGACACGAATATTTTTCTGCTGAAAAATTCCTAGTGCTCGCCTCAGTCAGGCTTGCAATGTCCCTTTTTCTTTATGTGGTACGACTTGCTTGGATCAACTAAAAATCAATAAATAATGCTTTTGCACCACTTGGTTTTTGTTGTGCCGACGTTTCTTCGATTAAATCTTTGTGAATATTCCCAATAAATTCTGATGGGTTATTAACACGTTGTGATCCATATACTGTACGAATAATAGTGTGGCTTAGATATACTTTTTTCTTTGCACGCGTTAGTGCAACATAAAAAAGTCTTCGTTCTTCCTCTTCTTCAGCTTGGCTCATCTCCGCTTCATCTATATGCTTGAATGGAAATAGGTCCTGTTCAAGTCCAGCGATGAATACGTATTCAAATTCAAGCCCTTTTGATGCATGTACTGTCATAAGTTTTACCGCATCCTCATCTTTCTGAAGATCATCTTGGTCACTTGCAAGCGCTGCATTAGAGAGAAGTGATTCAATTCCTTCTTCTGGTGCAAGGTGGTCATACTGAGCAGCTACAGAGACCAATTCTTGGATATTTAGGAGACGCTCCTCATCTTCTGCGTCACCATTTCGCAGAAGTTTTTCTATTCCAGTTTCTTGGATGACAAAACGCATTGACTCTGATGGTTTTTTGCTAATTAATTCAGCGTGGATATCTGATAATATACGCCTAAATTGAGCCACTTTTTCACGAGTAGCACTCGGTAATGTTGACTCTTGTCCTGCTACTATCTTTGCTATAGTCACCTTTCCTATTCCACGCGCAGGCATATTGATTATTCGTGTCATATCAGTGGTACTTTCGGGGTTCAATGCAGCACGTATATATGAAAGTATGTCTTTGATTTCTTTTCTTTCAAAGAATCGAATACCGACAAGTTGATAAGGAATATTTTTTTTGATGAATGCCTCTTCTATTGCGCGTGATTGGAAGTTTGCTCGATAGAGTATGGCGATTTGTCTTGCTGATGTACCTTTTTCTATTATGTCTCGTGCGGTATCTGCGATTGATCGCGCCTCATCAAGCTCTGTATATGAGGCAATCATAGTTATCTTGTCGCCTTTGTCATTGTCTGTGTAAAGAGTCTTCTTTTTGCGTAGAGTATTCAATTCAATGACATTATTTGCTGCTGTAAGAATAGTTTTTGTTGATCGATAGTTTTTTTCTAGGGTGATGATTGTTGTGTGAGGATAATCTTTTTCAAAATTGAGTATATTTTCAATTGTCGCACCACGCCAGCTGTAGATATTTTGATCAGCATCTCCAACTACGCAGATATTTTTTTCTTCGCCAATAAGATATTTTGCAATTTGGTATTGGACATGGTTGGTATCTTGATATTCATCTATATGCACATATTTCCATACACTGTGATAGTGCTCGCGCAAAGTTTTGTTCTCAGAAAGAAGTTTGGCTGTTTTCAAAAGAAGGTCATCAAAGTCCAAAGACTTCTCTTTTGCCAATATTGCATCATATTTTTCCCATATTTGAGCAACTATTTCTTCGGTGTAGCCTTTTGCAAAGTCTTTGTATTCAAGAAATGTTTTACCATCACCTTTGGCTCGCGAGATTAAGTTCAATATCATGCCCGGCTCAAATTGTTTTGGATCAACTGAGCATTTTGCCATGGCATCTTTGATGGCGCGACGCGAATCAGATCGGTCATATATTGTGAAATGTCTTGTGAGCCCAAGCAGAGTAGCGTTTTCACGAATGATATGCACCCCCAATGCATGAAATGTGCTTACAAATGGGCGATCATTCATTGAAACTGGTCTATTAAGAGCACCGTCTTCAGCCAGTAGTGTGTGCACGCGCTCACGCATCTCTTTGGCTGCTTTATTGGTAAAAGTTATAGCAAGAATGGTGTGTGGCGCCACTCCTTTCCTGATTAGGTTTTGAATTCTGTGAGTAATGACGCGGGTTTTGCCTGATCCAGCTCCGGCTATGATGAGGACTGGGCCATTGATCGTTTCAATAGCTCGTTGTTGTTCAGAATTGAGGATAGACATGAGCAATATCTTACCATGCAAAAGGTACACGGAGTAATAAATATCAATCTGATTATGCGTGTACCACAACAGACCCTTACTTCTGTCGGACGAAACATCAGTGACGATATTAAGTAAGTGCCTAAAGGATAATATAATGAGATGATATCCCGCCGGGAATTGTTTCGTCCGACAGAAGTAAGGGTCTGTTGTGGTTTGTTATGAGATTAAATTTATTACGACAAAAATTGACAGTAAGTCATTATTTGTGTCTGTGTATAGCATTGATTGACAATGTTTGTCAGCCTGATAGGCTAATAAAGCACCCTTTTGGATGCACCCATTATAATGGCTTTACAGAGCCATTTAATTTATGGGAAGCCCTACCTAGAGTATCAGAAAATCGCTTGTTACTGACTTGAAAAAACTCTAGTTTTGTTATGAAATATAAGACCCCTCTCTCAATTAAATATAGTCGTTTTTTGAAGCGTTCCATGACAGGAACTGTGCTTTTTATTATTCCAGTAATTATTCCTTTTATATACCCAATGACCGCGCATGCTGGTCTTTTTTCTTTTATTTCTTCGGTATTTCAGGGACAAGAAGCATCAGCAAAAGTTCAACCTATACCAGTTAGCCCCAATTCTCAAACCATTGCCCTTCTTCAAGCAACCGCAATAAACCACGATCAATATCCCAATAATTCTGCTGATATTATTCCTGTAGATGATAAACAAACATTGATAGCAGATATGGCAATAGCCGATTCTATACTTGGTGTAGATACTGTAAATACACAGATCAGTATATATATAGTTCGTGATGGTGATACTTTATCTACTATTGCGAAGATGTTTGATGTTTCGATAAATACTATCGTATGGTCAAACTCTGATTTGGGTATTTCACGATCTTCTCCACTCAAGACTGGCCAAACACTTATTATTTTGCCAGTGTCAGGAATCAGTTATACAGTAAAGAAGGGTGATACCATCAAGGGTATCGTATCTAGTTATAAGGCAGATCTTACTGAAGTTCTTCAGTATAACGATTTGACCATCACAGCTCCCCTTGCGGTTGGACAGACTATTATTATTCCAGATGCTGAACTTCAAACTCAACCATCTTCTTCGAATATCACATCTTCAAGCAATATTGCTCGTGGTACAAATGTCCCATCATATTTAGGATATTATATTCGTCCAGTTCTTGGTGGTAGGAAGACACAAGGTTTGCATGGATATAATGGTATTGATCTCGCAGCGCCACTTGGTACTCCTATATATGCGGCCGCAGAAGGAACCGTCATTGTAAGCGCATTTAATTCTGGTTGGCATGGTGGATATGGAAATTTCATTATTATTGCGCATCCAAATGGAACTCAGACCGTGTATGCCCATCTTTCCAAGAATATAGCTCGTGCTGGTGATTATGTACGTCAGGGTCAGGAAATTGCTCTTATGGGGTCTACTGGAAATTCTACTGGTTCGCATGTTCACTTTGAGATCAGAGGTGCTCGAAATCCATTCTAATTTGTTATTTTTCTTCTATATTGTAGTGCCTCAAGGATATGTGTTTTGGTGATGATCTCTTTTTCTTCGAGATTGGCGATCGTCTGCGCAACTTTGATGATTCTATGGAATGCCCTGCCAGAAAGTTCAAATTTTTCTGCTGATAGGGCCAAAGCATTTCTAGCTGAATCTTCCATAGTTATGCATGTTTCTATATCACTCGCCGTAAGTTCGCTAGCATAGGTTTTATGAATATTATATTTTTTGAACCTCTTGATTTGGAGAGACCTACATGCCACTACTCTCTTTTTTATTGTCTCTGATGACTCACACATATGTTCTTTTGCTGCCAATTTTTCATAATCAACTTTTTCAACATTGAGCCAGATGTCGATGCGGTCAGCTATTGGTCCAGAGATTTTACGCCGATAATTTTCTACGATATGTGGTGAGCATGTACAATGTACAGTTCCATTTTTTCCACATGGACAAGGGTTCATTGAGGCAAGAAATATACATTGTGCTGGGAATGTTATGACTCCACGAGCTCTAGATATAGTTATTGTTCCATTTTCAAGTGGTTGTCGTAGAGCCTCTATGACTTTCCGGTCGAATTCAGGAAATTCATCAATAAATAGAATGCCACGATGAGCCAGTGTTATCTCTCCTGGTTTTGGAAATGCTCCGCCACCAACAATCGATGGATATGAAGCCGTGTGGTGAGGTGCACGAAATGGTGGCTTATATATAAGATTATCTTGTAATGCACGAGCCGCTGAATGTATTCCTGTAACTTCAACTGCATGTTCATATGAAAGTGCTGGCAATATTGAAGCAAAACTATGTGCTAGCATGGTCTTTCCTGTGCCAGGTGGTCCATACATAATGACATTGTGTCCACCGGCAGCGGCTATTTCTAGCCCTCTTTTGGCGACCTCATTTCCTCGGATGGTCTTCATATCTATGAGTGAAATATCGTGTACATAATCATCGCATAGTGTATGTTTCAGTGGTTCTATCTTATGCGCCCCAGTTATATGGTCTATAATTTCTCGTAATGAATTAATCGGATATATTTTTATATTTCGAGCGAGCGAAGCTTCTTTACCATTTTTTTCTGGTATAAATACGGACGTGAATCCATATTTTGGAGCTCTACAAATCATAGGTAATACTCCGTGGATTTTGCCCACTTCACCTTCAAGGGACAGTTCTCCTAGGATGAGTATATGTTCAGGATTAAAGTTTATTTCATCTACCGCAGAGAGATATGCTATAGCCATTGCCAGATCAAAATTGGCCCCCTCCTTTTTTATGTCAGCCGGAGCCAGCGAGATAACGACTTTTTGATTCTTTTGTTTGGGAGAAGTGTAATTACTATTTTTTATAGCTGCTGATATGCGATCTTTCGCTTCTGTGACTGATCTATCTCCCATACCAACAACTGAAAATGCATGTAAGCCATTGGATATATCTACTTCAACAGTAATAATCTCGGTTTCAAGGCCATGTAATTGCGCAGTATATGTTTTTGCAATTGCCATGCATGAAGCATACACCACTACTGATGAAGATATGATAAAAAAAGAATCAATTTTGAATGAAGAAATTGTATACGTAATATAATAAAAAAGGACCACTTTCGAGGTCCACTTTTTATTATTTGTGTGGGTGCTTGATAGCAAATCGCGCTGACGGGCTTGCTTCGAGTCGGTCTTTCTCTATAGGTTTGCCACATTTTTCACAGATTCCATAGGTTCCCTTTTCAATGCGTGTAAGGGCGGCGTCTACTTCTATAAGTTGATTTTCAAGTTGAGTTACGATGCCTGAATTACCCTCGTATTCTTCAAGTTTGTCCGCTACTTCATTTTCGTCAGCAGCGTCTACCTCCATGCCACCAGTGTTGGCTTCCCAGACATTTGGATTGTTGGAATTACGTTGACCAACTGAGCTTAGTTCAGCTTCAAGTTCGGCCTTTTCGGCAATGAGCTTTTTCTTGAATTGTTCAGTTTCTTTTTTATTCATGGGCCTAGTCTAGCGCATAAATGTTTGTTTTTCAAGACGACCCAATATATCAGTCAGAGTCTCTTCTTTATCAGTTATAACTAGCTTGCTATTGTCTATAAATGAATACAAGAAGAGTGTATCACCATTTGATATTTTGAATGCGCGAACGTCCTTGTTTTTGATGATGCGATCTTCAAACTGCCCTTGGATTGTGGTGTATGGATTGAGCATTATCTCGGAAGGAATTATTTTGGTTGTAGTTGTAGCTGTAGATGTAGATGTGGCTGTTGCTTTTATATCTTCGGATATAATTTTGGTAGAAGTTGATAATTGCCCTTCATTATTTGCTATACCTTCTGGTGGCGCCGTGAATAGGTATTGCTTCAAGTCATCTGGCATTACTTTTTCCCACTGGAGCATTCCTGAGAATGCATTTTGGAAATAATTTGTTGTTACGACTACAAAGATGCCTTTTTCGCTGTTGTCATTTGAGTATACTCCAAGCATCCATTGCGGAGTTAGTGTACGAGTCAGAATATCGGGTGGGTCTATATTTAATACACCAAGTATATCTAGTGCAGATAAGCTTGAAATAGTCGAACTATCAGTACGTATGAGGACTATATTTTTGATACTATCAGCTGGTATAGGTTTTGATATTTCTTGTTTTATGCGCGAAAGAATCCCCGCTTGACCCAGATTATCTATCGCAATACTCGTATGTATATCTGCAGGTATTAAGCTGATGATCTTTTCTTCTTGAATTATAGGTGCGGTCTGAGCAAAAGGACTTTTACTATAGAAATAATACGCCCCAAATACTCCGCCACCAATAAGGATAAGACTGAGAAGTATTATGATCAATTTTCCTATGCTATGGTTCGGTGCCACGGACCCTATCATGTCTGAACCTTGTGCTTTTTGGCTTTCTGCTATGGCTATAGAAGTTGTTGAAGTTTTTGTATGGGCAAGTACATTTGCAACATCTCCCTCATAGGTTCGGATATTTTTTTGGTTATAACTCGGTTTTGTTTCCGTTTTTTCTGTAGGTGTAGGTGGTGTGTATACAAATGGGTTTTCTTTTGATTTGAGACTTTTTGGGATCAATGAACCTATTTCCATTTCAAGATTGGACATCGAGCCTGTAAATGGTCGGATAGGTGGCGGTGTTTGTATTGCTGGTGTAGGCGTTGGTATGGGTTGAGTTATTGGAATAACTTTTGGTATCACTTGTGGTGGCGTAATATTTTTGATCGGTGTGCTGGATATCTTTTGTGGAACCATATTGTGCACAGGTGTGCTAACAATTGGTATTGATTCATCTTCTTCTGTATTTGAAGCTGGGGATATATTGTCGTCAGATATATCAAATACTTGACCAGATTTTATTTCTGGTTCACTACTTTCTGTATTTTCTGAATTGTCAGAACTTGTTATATCATTTTGTTGGTCTTGAGTATCATCCATGTCAGGTTATTATAGCGCGTGTGGGATAAAACAGAAATACTCAGTAGGTTCTAAGTCCTTTTTAGTATCTTTTTTTGAAATCGGTGCGCGGTGGACGAGGTTGTTCTTCTTTCTTTGTGAAGAAGTTTGGATTTGCGGCCTTGATAGAGAGGTTTATTCTACCTTTTTCATCAACTTCTTTAACAACAACAGGAACTTTATCACCCTCTTTGATGTATGTCTCTACACGCTCAACTCTGAAAGAAGCTATTTCAGAGACATGAACCAATCCTTCTGAATTTGGACCAATCTTTACAAAAGCACCAAAATCCATAAGACGAGTTACTTCCCCATCAAATCTTTCTCCTGTTTTGTATTCTCTTGTCATTCCGTAGATGATATCTTTTGCTTTTTGTGCAGTTTCATTCTTGCCAGTAATGAATATTGTTCCATCATCTTCTATTGTGATGTCCTCTACAAGAGTAGTATCTCTGATTTCATTGATAGTTTTTCCTCCTGAACCGATAATTAGTCCAATCTGATCAGGTTTGATCTTCATAACAATAATCTCAGGTGCATGAGGAGATATCTTTGCTCTTGGTGTAGCAATTTCTTTTTCGATTACATCAAGAATAGTAAAGCGAGCTATTTTAGCCTTTTCAAAAGCTTCAGCAAGGATTTTAAGTGGAATTCCTCCAACCTTTACATCCATTTGTACTGCAGTAATGCCTGTTCGAGTGCCAGCGACCTTAAAATCCATATCACCATGGTGATCTTCTGGACCTTGTATGTCGGTGAGTACTTTATATTCAGTAGCACTCTTCATCATGAGGCCCGAAGCGATTCCTGCAACTGGAGCTTTGATAGGAACACCCCCATCCATGAGCGCCAATGTTGATCCACAAACAGAACCCATAGAAGTTGAGCCATTTGACGCCATTGCTTCAGAGACGATACGAATAACATATGGAAATATCTCTTTTGCTGGAATAACAGGAATCAATGCTTTTTCTGCGAGTGCGCCATGTCCGATCATTCGTCGATTTGTACCACCAACACGCCCTGTTTCTCCGGTTGAGAATGGTGGAAAATTGTAATGGTGCATAAAGCGCTTATCTGGTTGTTCCATGAGACCATCGAGTACCTGAGCATCTCCAGGGCTTCCAAGCGTAAGAGCTGAAAGTATATGAGTTCCACCACGGTAGAAGATTCCTGAGCCATGAAGCATCGGTGAAACACCACCAGCTTGTGCGAATAGTGGACGAACCTGATCAAGTGTACGACCATCAGCACGTTTGCCATTTTTGATAGCTTCTTCATGGAGTAGTTCATTGACAGCTTCTTCAAATACTTCTTGTGCCATCGCAACATTACCATCTGGGAACTTTTCTATAAATACTTTTGACCAGATACCATTTATTTCATCAATACGACCATGCCCTGGTGTATTGCTCATGATGTACTTTTTGAGCTTTGGTGTAATTTCTACCTTGAACAACTCTTTTGTTCCTGGTGTTGGCTCTGGTAACATGATCTTAGTTTTTGGTTTACCAATCTCTGCAATGATTTGTTTCTGCCATGTCTGGATTTTTTCTATTTCTTCACTTGCACGAATGAGCGCTTCATTCATAAGATCTTCACTTACCTCCCTACTAGCTACCTCGATCATATTGATCATTCCATCTTTTCCACATGCAACCAATTCAATATCAATCTTTGCTTCATCACGCATTGCATAATCAGGGTTAGTGAACCAGTTATGGTCTTTGGCGATGCGTACTGCTGACGCTGGTCCATTCCATGGAATACATGATGTTCCAAGTGCGAGAGATGCCGCAATAACAGATATTACATCTGGGTCATCTTGGTCTATCGCAAGGGTAGTTACGATCACTTGCACCTCATTGCGCATTCGCTGATTGAAGAGTGGGCGGATAGTTCGGTCAATTATACGTCCAGAAAGAATAGCTTCTGTTGACGGCTTTCCTTCTCGACGTACGAATCGTGAACCAAGAATTCTTCCTGCTGCATAGAAGCGTTCCTCAAAATCAACAGTGAGTGGAAAGAAATCTCCATCTTTCAAATCACCCATAACGGCAGTTGCGAGTACCGCTGTATTTCCATAGCGAATAGTAACTGATCCATCAGCGTTTTCTGCGAGGTCATTGAATTCGGCTGATAATATCTTGCCACCGATTTCGATCGAATATTGTTTCTTTGTCATTGTAGTTTCGCCTTCAGATTTCAGACTTGAATGGTGTTGACAAGGCCTACCCTTGTCATATCTTCAAACCTGCCTATCTGGAGGCGGTTAGTTGGTAATGCTACTTTGCCTACACAATGTAGCAAAAAAACTATGACAAGGGTAGGCCTTGTCAATCCAATTATTTCTTCCCAGACCTTATCAAATACTTATTTGGATTCTCGTCCAAGTCCATAAAGTGATCTGTAACTTCAATAAGTTTTGCTGAAGTAGATTTGCCGAATGAGACGACTTCGACTTGGCAACCCTGATTCATTTGGAGATATTCAACTAGCGGACAGAAATCACCATCACCAGTAAGCAGAATGACTGAGTCAAGCTTTGGTGAAAGTTTGACTGCATCGATAGCCAATCCAACATCCCAGTCTGCCTTCTTGGCACCAGAGCTAAAGATTTGAAGGTCTTTGACTTTTGTTTCTATGCCCATTTTTGTGAGTGCATCGAAGAAAGCGTTTTCATCGCCTGCTTCTGTGGCGATGACATATGCGACAGCGCGGACGAGTTTGCGACCATCAAGTGCGTCTTTGACAATAGTTCCAAAATTGACCTTTGAGTGATATAGATTTTTGCCACTATGATAGAGATTTTGTGCATCGATAAATATACCAACGCGTTGTTCTTTGTGTTTGATTATTGACATGTAAATTAAAGTTAAAAGTAAAAAGGCAAAAGTAAAAAATACGTATGCCGATATTTGTATTAAAAATGATTATTTATTTGTAAAAGTTCCTCACTATGTTAAGTGTACACCTTATGTGCCTCAAAGAAAAATTGGCCTTGCGCCAATTTTTCAGATTATTTCTTGAGGTCCAATTTCTTGATGATAGTTGTGTAGCGCTTTGGGTATTTCTTCTTGAGATAAACGAGATGTGTCTGACGATCAGCGACCATACCTAGGAGGCCACGGCGTGAATGGTTGTCTTTTTTGTGTTTTTTGAGGTGATCAGTCAGTTCGGCAATCTTCTTGCTTAAAAGTGCGACTTGAATCTCTGGTGAGCCAGTATCCTTGTCGTGAATGCCTGTTTCCTTGATTATCTTTGTCTTTTGACGTGTCGTTAACATAGTCGAAATATAGTAGCATGAATGAGTGGTGCCCGCAAGTTTGTACGATATTACCTCTTATTTTGGCTCATATGCTAGAATATATTCATGTCGCACAATATTCATGACCTAAAACAACAGTTTCTTGAATATATCGAGATTGAAAGAGGCCGTTCTGTGAAGACTGTTGAGAATTACAATCATTATCTCGCTAGGTTTATTGAATTTGCAAAGATAAAAGACCCAAAAGATATCACACCAGAACTGATACGAGAGTACCGTCTTTGGTTAAACCGTCAACCAACTGGTTTGAAAAATGCTTCAAACCAAACACTGAAGAAAAAGACACAAAATTATTATTTGATTTCTCTACGAGCATTTCTAAAATTTTTGGCTCGCCGTAATATAAAAACTCTTTCACCAGAATATATAGAGTTGGCAAAGGTTGGTGATCGTCAAATTGATCTTATTTCTTCTGATGAATTAAAAAGATTGCTCGAAGCTCCAAATGGTACTGATCTGAAATCACTTCGTGATAGAGCCATATTAGAGCTTTTATTTTCGACAGGTTTGCGTGTGTCAGAGCTTTGTTCCCTTTCGAGAGATATGGATTTGAAAGCCGATGAATTTGCTGTTCGTGGTAAGGGTGACAAGGTTCGTGTTGTATTTATTTCTGATATGGCTCGTGAATCAATCAAAGCATATCTCGCCAAGCGTATTGACCCAGATGATCCTTTATTTATAAAAGTTGGGAGTGCAGAATCAAATAAAACAAAAGAAACTGGGCTCACAAAGCGTTCTATTGAGAGAATTGTGAAATATTACGCTATCAAGGCTGGTATTTCAAAAAAAGTAACCCCACACGTGATTCGTCACTGTTTTGCTACAGATCTTCTCGGTAATGGTGCCGATCTTCGTTCGGTCCAGATGCTTCTCGGTCATGCCAATATCAGTACAACGCAGATATATACTCACGTAACAGATAGTGAGCTCAAGAGAGTACACAAACAGTTTCATAATAAAAGAAAGTAGTAGCCTCTTTTCATTTTCTCTTTTTTCATTCATACTGTTTTCATGCGAATCATCTCATGGAATGTGAATGGCCTTCGTGCAAATGTGAAAAAAGGTGCTTTTGATTGGTTCTTGAATGAATCTCCAGATATTTATTGTATTCAAGAAGTAAAAGCTGAGGCTGAACAGCTCGAAGAAGGCGTCCGTAACCCAAATGGTTATTTTTCATACTTCGATCATTCAAAAGGTCGTAAAGGCTACAGTGGTGTTGCTGTATATTCAAAAATAAAACCAGATAAAGTTGATTTTGGCTTTGGTTTCCATGAATTAGATCAAGAAGGTCGTTTTATTGCTCTCTTTTTTGATAAAGACTTTAGTACAAAAGAATCAAAGACAAAATTTGTTGTTATCAACACTTATATACCCAATGGCGCTGGTGGCCCAGAGCGTCTTGATTTTAAGTTGCGTTTCTACGATCATTTTCTGAAATACATAAATACTCAGAAAAAGAAGGGATACGAGGTTATATTTACCGGAGATATAAATACTGCACATACAGAGATCGATTTGGCGCGCCCAAAAGAGAATTCTGAGAATACGGGCTTTCTTCCTATTGAGCGTGCATGGTTCGACAAAGTTATTGACTCCGGCTACATAGATGTGTTTAGATTTTTTCACAAGAATGAGTTAGGTAAGTACACCTATTGGGATATGAAAACATTTGCTAGAGAACGCAATGTAGGATGGAGACTTGATTACTTTTTTGCTTCCAAAGGAGCCTTGAAGCTAGTGACAAAAACCAGAATCCTTGATGAAATAATTGGTTCAGACCATTGTCCTATTGATATTTTTATTGGATAGTTAAATGGCTCTACATCAACATATTATATAAAAATAGGTATTTTTTGCACCCCATTTAAAGGGTATTTTTTGTGTGGTGTAATAATTTTTACCTTTTGGTTTGCCGATTTATTACACTATAAAATCTGGTTTTGCTCTGATTTTTCTAGGGAAAGAAAAATCGCGTCAGTGGCGATTCCAGAAGGAAGAGCATAACGCGATTTTGAAATCGATTTGGGACGAAAGAACTAAGGTCCACAGACCTGTGTGCGAGTACAAATGGCGTACCCGATTGCTCGCCAGACGATTCCTATTAGAGTTTTCGCAGCACTTTCAAAAATGAATGTTTCGTTCTCCGTGGGGAGACGTATGATTGTATATTGAAGAAAGATGCTAAACAAGTAAAAGCAATCGAAGGTTGCATAAAAGATGCCCCTTATTGATTTCACGAACAACTTAGAAGCCTACCCAGATTTTTGAAAGAACAATGTTTGCTTGATCTTCAGGAACATAAAACCAATATTTTTAGTTACATGTTTCTGAAGATCTCCTCGGACAACAAACTGAATCTGAGGTAATTGTATGTCCTATACTAATATACGTAAAGGACATAGCTGTGGATAACTATGTCCTTTACGTATTTACTAGACAACTTTATGTTTTTTTCTTATTTCCTTTACTTGTTCGTCTTCAACGTCTTCCCTTTTTTCTTTACCAGCTTCACCGAGTATATCAAGTTCTTTGTCTGGTAATTTATTGAGCTCAATAGCTCTTTTTTCTAGGTAGTCTAGAGTATTTAATTCTGGGGTATCAAGAACTTCATTGAATAATGCATGAAGTATATTTCCTATTCTTGGTCCAGGTTTCACGTGAATCATTTCCATTAGGTCTTTACCATCAATCCTGAGCATTCCCACTGATATTGGATCTCGGAGAGCCTCTTCTATCATTGCATGATACTTTCTTAGGCGGTATGGGTCTTCTTTGGGTCTTCCTGTCCCTATACGGTCGCATATGCGTACATTCATAAGATCCCATATATTTTCTTTACCTACGTTAACAATCATTCTGCGAACAGCGGATAGGCTTATTTGTTCTGTATCTGAGAAAAACATATGCCAACGTACTAGTTTTACAACTTTCTCAATGATTACACGTGAAAACCTCATTCTCTCTAGTATTTTGCGTGTTTCACGTGAACCAACTACTTCATGGCCATAGAATGTTATTACTTTTGTTTCATGTGAAAAACCCTTTGTTTTTGGCTTTGCTATATCATGAAATAGTGCTATAAGCCTTATATCTAGCCCCCAATTCTTGTCAGCAGCTGTCTGCAGGCTTCTTAGAAGATGTTCCCACACATCAAAGGTATGAGCTTGATTCTGTGTAACACCTATACCAACCTCGAGTTCAGGCACTACATGCTTTAATAGTCCTGTTTCATGGAGAAGCTCTATTCCCTTTTTTGGTTGTGAAGATAAGATGATTTTAGTAAATTCATCCCGTATTCTCTCTATAGATATATCTTTTATGAGCTTATTTTGCTTTGTTATTGAAGTAAAAGTAGCTTTTTCAATCGTGAAATCAAGTTCAACTGACAATCTGATTGCACGCATCATTCGCAGAGCATCTTCAGTAAAACGATCATCTGGATTCCCTACTGTTCTAATAATTTTGTCCTTTATATCACTAATCCCATCATATAGGTCTATAATGTCTTTTATGGCTTCGCCAGAGAGATTGACTGCAATTGCATTGACCGTAAAGTCTCGGCGTTTGAGGTCGTCTTCGATCTTGTCGCTAAATGTTACATTGTCTGGATGTCGGCGATCAGAATATGATGATTCTAGTCTATATGGTGTCACCTCTACATTTTTGAGTGTTGGATCATCAGTAATCTCATTTATGATTGCTACAGTGCCATATACGTTCTCATAGACAGTTTTGATGAATAGACTTTGAATATCTTCTGGTTTTGCATTACTCGTTATATCCCAGTCTTTTGGATTTCGGCCAAGAAAAAAGTCGCGAACACAACCACCAACCAAATATGGCTTAAAACCTGCCTTTTCTATGGTTGTGACGATTTCACGTACTTCTTTCGGTATAGTTGTATGTTTGACTGAATTAGAAGTCATAATACTAGTAATTGTAGTATAATTTGGGCTTTTTTACTAATTGAGGTAGTATTCAGTGGCAAGAAGTAATCTGGGTCACCACGATTTTTCTTGGGATGGGAGGAAATTCTGGTCTCAATTCGACTTTTTTTAGGAAAAAGAAATTGTTTGATCCGAATTTCGCAAAGCCGAAATTCGCGCCCGTAGTGAAATGGATATCACACTAGTCTTCGGAACTAATATTGGGGGTTCGAATCCCTCCGGGCGCACAAGGTTAAATAATCATTAGTTAATGAAAATACTTTTGATAAAATAATAAACATACTGTATACTCTTAACGTTCATTTAATTTAAAGCGGGTGTAGTTTAGTGGTAAAACGCGACATTGCCAATGTCGTGTCGGGAGTTCGATTCTCCCTACCCGCACAGGTTTGGTAAAAAACAATTAAAGACAATACGATACAGGAATAATCTTCTGCTATTTTCATTCTAGCCTTATTTAAGAAGCCATAGATGTTATTTTGGTATTCAAACAGACATATTTGCCTGTCTTTTCTGTAAGTGGGTATGACCGTGAATAAATGGCTTAAAATCGTTGGTCAGTGTTCATAACTGTGGATAACCCTGTGCATTGTGTTCATCAAAGACGACTTATACGGCTTACTTTCGTCATTTTGATGGTCTTTAATAGGTATTTTCTGACTAAACCCTTATTTTGAGCCATTTAATAGAATAAGTCATTTAAAAGTCATGATAAATATGGTTAAAAATCAATATCATGTTTCACAAGAAACATTTCACGTGTAATTTTATGCATAAAAGAGCAAAAGGCGATATTGGAGAAGGTGTTGCGACGAGATTCCTTGAAAATAGGGGTTTTCTCGTTACGGATCGTAATTATCTACGTGCATGGGGTGAACTCGATATTGTTGCTGTCAAAGGAGGGATGATTCACTTCTTTGAAGTCAAAAGCGTTTCGATTGATTCTTTGGCCAATCTCGAGGATCATAAACCCGAAGACAATGTTCATGGACTCAAAGTCAGGCATTTGAGAAGGATTATTGAGACGTATCTTGAGGAGAAGTTTGGTAGGACAGATGTTTCATTCAAATTTCATGTATTGTGTGTATTTTTGAATATGGCTGAAAAAACAGGGAAGGTTCAATGGTTACAAGATTTGATACTCTAATTTTTGTGTAAATCATATAGTGTGCTAGGATAGTTCAATCACGGAGCGTGGTGTAACGGCTAACATTTCTGTTTTGGGAACAGAAGACTCCGGGTTCGAATCCCGGCGCTCCGACCAGCAGGTAAGCAGGTGGTAGGGAATAATGTAATACTATATGAATACAATCAGAAAAATAATTTTATTTTTTGATAAGTTTGAAGACAAGGTACGCGGACATCTTAGTCGTTATCCGATCCTGTATACGATTATTGGAGGTGTTGCTGTTGTTTTGTTCTGGCGCGGGGTGTGGCACACGGCTGATATATTACAACAGCAGGGAGGTTTCCTTGGCTGGTTCTTTTATGAGCCGGTCAACTTGGTGTTTACTATTATCGTATTGCTTATGACGGGTTTGTTTGTCTCATACTTCATTGGTGATGCGATTCTTGTCAGTGGTCTCAAAGGGCAAAAGAAACAAGCTGACAAAACAGCAAAAGAGGTGAGTGAAGAAGAGATCGAATTGGGTCAAATCCGTTCAACTATTAGAGAAATGAAAAAAGAAGTTGATGAGATCAAAGAAGTTGTTGAGCATGAGCATGTCGTCCATCACCACCAAGGTGATGGTGGGGAAGTGAAGAAATAAGTATTTTGATTTTCAAAAAGAGAATAATCTGCTAGGATATGGCAATCCT
>CAIUOX010000040.1 GCA_903900935.1 uncultured bacterium | reverse complement strand
GGAACTGCAGCTAGTACCTATGTACCAGGTTCGTATTACAATAGTTATTTTGGTGGTTTGAATAGTGGAACTCCAAATAACAATGCAGGCGCCAGTCTGGGTGGAAATCAGTCATGGAGTACACTCTACGCAAGTACGACTGCTACGAGTACTACTTCATATGTATATTCAACTTCTACTCCTACAGCGCTCAGTGTTGGTGCACAGCTCGATGCTATCATAGCTAGGGCACCGACGACTTGGACAACAATTGATCCGTTTGTTCAGCTTGGTAATATAACAAAATCTAGTGCTATTACACCGTTGACTTTTGGCTACTATGCTACAGATGAAGGTTCGCATTTGAAATCAATGTGTGGTGTAAATCAATTTTTGAATATGCTTGTTAAGCCATATGGTTGTATAGACAATTTTGCAACCAATGCACCTATAGTATTGAATCCAGCTGTACCATTCGATCCAAATAGTGAACCACTTTCAGATTATACAGTTACAGATCCATATTGTTCTGGTGTTACAGCTGCTACAAATTCTGGGTCACTAATCATGATACGTGACACAAGTTCGAATAATAGAGATAGTAGTCCGAATTATAATAGTTTGGTACAAAAACAAAATTGTGTTATTGGTGAAGCATATAAGAATCAGCCTTATATCAATCCATGGGTAACTGTCAATAATCTTTATGGATTGGTAGAGGTGTCTCATCAGAACCAGACTACTCAAAAATATACTGTAGGGTCAAATTATTGTGAAAATTCTATATCATTGGTTGATGCCAAAAAGCGAAATGATGAGTTGTTGGCAGGTGGAATTCATAGTGACCTTTATACTAGCAATGCGAGATTGTATGCACCATTTCAGTTTTCATTATATGATGCTGAGATGTATTTGAGATACGTTTACGCTCCTATTGGACAGAATAAGGGTATGTATTTATGGTGGAATGGTGCCGAGTCCAATTATGTGCATTCAGAAGATTTTATTACGATATATAAAATAGGTGATATAAAAAATCCAGAATTTTTAGCATTGTTCAACTCTCTTCAGGTTGGAACGTTCAAAACAGGAGGGGTGGTATTGGAGAGGTGTCTAGATACTGGTTATATATCGAACCTTCCAGCGGTAGCAGGGCATTATCAGGCAGAAATCATGCGTGCCAAGTCGCTTGGTTTGATCCAGTAATTGGATTCAATAAATAGAGGTATGTGTGTCAGACTATTATTGTACTACTCATGTTTGGTATGCTAATATTGCACTATGGATATAGAAGCAATCCAACCTGAAATTGCCAAAATTGCCGAGAAATATCGACTCGATTTTGTCGTTCTTTTCGGTTCACAGGCTACTGGGAGAACGCACCCCAAAAGTGATGTGGATATCGGTGTTATTGGTCATGACAAGTTTGATATCATTAAGTTAATGACAGATATGGACAAAATCTTCAAACGAGATGATGTCACTGCAGTTGACTTGAGTAGGGCATCACCCACGCTCATGTACGCGATCGTTCATGACGGTAAGCTTTTATATGAGCGTGAAAGAGCTTTGTTCATGAAATGGAGATTCTATGCTATTAGGACATGGATGGAAACTGATTGGCTTCGCCAGTTGTCTTATAAGAATCTCATTGAGTGGGCTAAACAAATATAATGAATATTGACGCACAAAACATCCTGCGCAACAAGATCCTTCTTTTACAGAAGTATTTAAAAATGTTGAAACCATACTTAGCCATCAAGGATGATGAGTTACTTCATAATAATGACAAACGTCTCGCTATGGAAAGGGTATTTCAACTTGTTGTCGATGAATCTATAGATATAAATGGCATTTTAGCTTACCAGCTCGGCGGGACAATCCCAGATTCTCTGAAGTCCTCATTTTTTGAAATCGTTCCACTTGATATCATTGACCATAATTTTGCACTACAAATAGCTGAGTCAGCTAAAATACGTAATCAATTGACTCACGATTATGAAAAACTTACTGATTCAGAGATAGTGGCTTCCATTCGAAAGTTTCATGTTATGTACCTAATATATGAAAAAATACTGGTTGATAAATTTGTTGCACCAAGTTGTT
>CAIUOX010000039.1 GCA_903900935.1 uncultured bacterium | reverse complement strand
CACACGACTCAAAATCGTGCGGAGTAATCCATGGGAGTTCGATTCTCCCTCCCGGCACAGACGTTACGCCTTAGCTATTATCTTTGTCACAATAGACTTTAGTCTTTTTTCATAGCCTGTATTCAACTTCCCAAGTTCAGCATAATATTCATCCCATACCGCATTTCGAGCATCATAGTCATTCTTGTTGACCTGTACTAATTTTTCATCTAAAGCCTTATCAAGGAGTATTTCCTGAGACTTAATTTCTGTATCAAGCTCAGTTGCCAATGCATCAAAATCGCCAATAGCTTTTTCATAGTTATATCCTTGCATGTTTATTTTCTCAATCAAAAAATCTTCAAAAATTCTTTGTACATCAGATAAAGAAACTCCTTCACCCAAAGCAGCAACCAATTTTTGTTTGTTACTTTCCTCAATAAAGGATAACTGAATATAATGTGTAAGTTGTTCTTTTGTCATACATTATGCAATAGCGTGTCGTAATGATTCTGCTCCACTCGCTGTCGCGCGCACTGTATCAAAAAGTAATTTGCCACCTTTTGTAAGAGACTTAGCTGTATATTTTGCACCTTCCCAGCTAACCTTGGCAGCACCACCGAGCGTAGGATTCCGTGCAAACTGATATCCTAATTTCAAGAAGCTTCCCAGAGGCTTGCCAAAAACAGTTGTCAATGTTTCGAAACTACTTTTTTTGAAGCTCTCGCATGATTTCCCAAAATTGACCTGTGCTTCAAAACGCTACTCGTGTTTTTCAAACATATCTCGTTCAAGGAGAGCCTGACCCATATCGGCACCCATATCTGGATCTAGTAAAGAAGTTATAACGTCTGGATTATTAGCAAAACGTGGATCATTCATGAATTTACTCAATAGAGTATCAAAATCTTTGACGTTCTCGGCCGAATCACGAAGAACTGCAACCTTCGGCTTCTGTTTGAACTGTTCTTCATAATATTTTTCAACAGCCCGCTGATTTTGAGGGGTTATATTTGAAAATTGTTTTGGTCGTGATAAAGCGGTTGCTTTGGCTTGCTTTTTTAACATATCAATACCTGCAGGTCCAACTATTTCACGCAATGCCGCCTCTAGGGATTTTATACCTTCAGATCCTTTTTCAAAAACACCATGCGCACCAGTTTCTTGTTTAGCAAATTACATATATTGCATAAAAACCTCTTTTTGGGCTTCTTCTGGAGAAACATTGTTTTGCTTCATATGCTCAGTGATCCTATCTCGAAATTCGGCACGTTCACCCTTACCAGCAGCTTCCAAGACTGCATCTTTAATTTTTTCCAGAGATTTCCTCATACGCCAATTATACTAGATTTTCAACTAACAGCAATAATGTGTATAGTTAACTATATGAGGTGACATTCGTGATAGATTGGGGTGACAAAGGTTAACTATCAGAATATTACTAGCGAATTTTCAAAAAATCCTAATAAAAATGATACTTTTTGGAAAATACACAGAACATTCCACTTTATACGGGCTCCATGCTACCATGCGGTTATATTCCAAATATGAACACAAAATCTACTCTACCAAAAATCCTAATTGTCCTCGGACCAACTGCTGTTGGCAAAAGTGATCTCGCAGTTGAACTCGCTTTGAAATTCAACGGCGAAGTGATATCGGCCGATTCTCGCCAAGTCTATACTGGCTTGAATATTGGAACAGGCAAAATTACAAATCCTGAAATGAAAGGTGTGCCACATCACCTCATTGATATCGCTGATCCCAAAAAACGCTTCTCAGTTGCTGAATATATTCAATATGGCAAAGTAGCAATCACAGACATACTCAATCGTGGAAAGGTGCCGATCATTTGTGGTGGTACTGGATTTTATATTCAAGCACTTGTTGATGGCACAATATTCCCCGAGGTTCCTCCAAATGAAACATTACGTGCAGAGCTTTCAAAACTCTCGGCCGACGAATTGAAAGTGCAACTCAAAATCCTCGATTCCAAACGACATGATTCACTCAATAATGATGACAGCAAAAATCCTCGCCGACTTATTCGCGCAATAGAAATTGCAAACAAACTTGGTGTAGCACCAACCTTATCAGATATCCTTCCAACGCCAGATCATACAGGACAACCAATATACAATCCCCTATTCATCGGCTTGAATGTAGAGCCTGCCATCATAAAAGAAAAGA
Source organism: uncultured bacterium (assembly GCA_903900935.1). Classification (GTDB taxonomy): domain Bacteria; phylum Patescibacteriota; class Minisyncoccia; order Phycocordibacterales; family PALSA-1337; genus C7867-002. The sequence goes on along the minus strand of CAIUOX010000039.1, from coordinate 9,225 downwards.
TTCATACTCGCCTCATAAAACGCATTGATACAGGAATGTTACAAGAGGCAGAACAACTTCATACACAAGGACTTTCATTCAAACGTTTGGATGAGCTTGGACTTGAATATCGTTATATGGCACGATTCCTACAAAAACAATTGACTAAGAATGAAATGATAGAACGATTGAATACCGAAATCTGGCACTATGCAAAGCGACAAATGACATGGTTCAAACGAAACAAACGGATACAGTGGTATAGGCCAACTGATACTGAAATCATCAAAACATCAGTAGCATCATTTCTTTCAACCAAGGTCTAACATTGACACTATTTCTTATTGATATACTTCTTTCCTTTCAATTTTTCTGGTAAATAACTATCAGTGTCATATTTCGTATAATCTTTACCATAGCCAATCTCTTTCATGAACTTTGTTGTTGCATTGCGTATCTTGAGTGGTATTGGTAAATTTCCTGTAGCTCGTACATCATTCAAGGCCTCCTGATATCCATCATATACACTACGATTTTTTACCGCCAATGCGAGATATGCCGTACCATGAGCCAGATTGATACCTGCTTCAGGTAGACCGATCGTCTCAACAGCGCGAAACACTTCATTGGCAACTACAAGTGCAGTCGGCTGAGCGAGACCAATATCTTCAGATGCGAATATTACCATACGTCGTGCGATGAACTTTGGATCCTCACCACCTTCTATCATTCTTGCCAAATAATAAATCGCCGCATCTGCATCACCAGCACGCATGCTTTTGATATATGCTGATATTGTATCGTAATGCTCCTCGCCTTTTTTATCAAAACGAATAAACGTATGTTCAAATGTACTCTTCAAATTTTGCATAGTTACAGAACCATAAAGACGTTTGCAATTTTCAATGGCAGTAATAGCCATGCGAGCATCACCATTCGCCATATTCGCCAACCATTCAATTGCATCTTTGGAAACTTTTATCTTTGTACGTTTGATGATTGAACCAAGCTCGTTTTCATTCAAGCTCTTCAAGATGAACACTCTGCAACGCGACAATAGTGCAGGAATGACTTCAAAGCTTGGATTTTCTGTAGTAGCACCGATGAGCGTCAATCTGCCACTCTCCACGTATGGTAACAAAAAATCTTGCTGTGCTTTATTAAAACGATGAATCTCGTCCAAAAATAGAACTTTTGGTCTTTTGTCTAGTAGCGTGTCTGGCTCATCAACAATTTTACGAATATCATCTTTACTAGCAGAAACTGCTGAAAGTTCATACAGCCGAGCATCGATTGCACGAGAATAGATTCGAGCCAATGTTGTTTTACCTGTACCTGGTGGTCCCCAAAAAATAAATGAAAAAAGATGCTTATCTTCTATTGCTTTGCGTAATGGTCCTGCCCCGAGTTTTTTCGAGGGGTTTGCTGGGCCAACCAAACTCTCCTGACCAATGAAGTCTTTGAGATTTGTGGGGCGGATTTTATTGGCAAGTGGTTCCATAAATAATTAGACTTTTTGCATACCCCAATCCTACTCCTCCTATTATATTTGTCTATTTCCATACAACTCATTTTCTAATCAAAACACCCCACAGAAAACCTGCGGGGTTACAGTAATACAAACTGACTTTCTCAATCAAGAAAACGCTGATGACGCACAGGTCTCCACATGATGCCATCGGTAGGATGAAGAAAATATTCCACATCGAGGTAATCCAGGAATGTCTTGTTCATCACTCAATACCAAAACCAACATACTTAGAAATGTACTCATATACAAGCAATACTATTCAGAAAAGACTGTAAGTCAATACACGTAGACTTCCTAATAGTATGTACTCTATGCAAGTTTGACAAGTTCATTTTTGTAATGTAATTTAAAATTAGATACAAAAACATATGAACCTGAAAAATCAAACCACACTGTTGAGGTCAATGGAATTCGCCAACTGGGGCCATCGTAATCAAAAACGCAAAATCAGTGGCACACCTTTCATCATCCACCCATTTCATGTCAGATGTCTCCTCACCATGAGTGGACTTAACCCCGACATTGATGATCATGTGCCAATCTTCATTGCCGGAGACAATCACGACGGACCCGAAGACAATGACGAAGTGACATTCGAACTCATCGAAAGAGAATTCGGGGCCGAAGTTGCGCGCATCATCAAAGGAGTCACTCTGGATCCCAAAAATCCAGACAATCGCTTGTCACGCCAAAAAATCCTTGGCTTGGATTGGAAGATCAAGATCGTAAAAGTCGCCGATATCACGAGTAATACAATGTCACTAACTGCGGCGCTCAAGATCTATGGTCTCTCCAAAGTTCAAAAGCATTTCACGCAACTCATCAGCGAACGAATCGCCATGGAACGTGAATTCATTGGCGCGATTCCTTGCACGAACGAGCCTGTCTATCTCGTCACACTGATCAAATTCGCATTGTCGGCTCTAAGCGAGCTCAAGCACTATCAGCTCACAACGAGCTCAAGACTGTAGCGAAATAAGATTCCTTCAACAATCGCATCGCCAGACATCTGCACGTCCGGCGATTTTTTATTACAAGTTTTTCTATCTCTCCTGACTTTTACTTCTATTGCGCGAGATCGAGGAATCGAACCTCGGACAGCGGTTTTGGAGACCGCAGTTATACCACTTAACTAATCTCGCGAATTTCCTCTCCCAAGGAAATTCGGATCGAGCATTTTCTTTTGCGTAAGCAACAAGAAATGCGAGACCAGAATTTCACCTTATCAAACAAATTCGGATCGAGCATTTTCTTTTGCGTAAGCAACAAGAAATGCGAGACCAAATACCCTAATAAAATAGGTTCTTACTATCCTACCCTCTTTTTTGACTATACGCAAAATAAAGGTACAGACTTATTGACTGACCAATACACTGCTACGGTTTTTTATTATTTCTTTGCTTCTTTGAAAACCACGTGCTTGCGGAGCTTTTTGCTGAATTTCTTGAGCTCAATCTTGCGCTCAACCAGCTTTTTATTTTTGCGGGTCCAATAGGTCTCGCCAGTCTGCTTATTCTTGATTTGTATGAGTTTGTCTTGTGACATATACGTAAAATGATGTTGGGCAACTATATCGTATATGAGCATAAAAAGCAAACTTGCCGAGGTTACCTAAAAGAGTACAATAAAACTATGAGGAATCTAATCACATGGCTATCAAAGCGTCGTTTTCCATATGAACCACTTATTACTGTGGAGATTTCAAAGAGCCGACTATTACACAATCTCAATGAATTTCGAAAGATAGCACCGCATGGAATGGTTGCACCAGTACTCAAAAGCAATGCATATGGACACGGTCTCATGGAAATAGCTCATATCCTTCGAGATGAAAAAAACATACCATTCTGTGTAGTAGATTCATATTTTGAGGCAATTGCTTTGCGCACAAAAGGGTTCAAACTTCCTTTGCTCGTAATTGGCTACACTAGACCAGACACGATAGAACAATCACGTCTTCGTGATACCGTCTTTACCATAACTAGCATTGATACACTCCGCAGTATAGAAAATATCGAGCGCCTTATTCGTATTCATCTCAAGATTGACACTGGCATGCATAGACAAGGAATAATGCTATCAGAGCTTGACCAAGCGATCACTATGATTGCCTCAAACCCACTGATCAAACTTGAAGGTGTTTGTTCTCATCTATCAGATGCTGACAATATTGATCCATCATGGACAGAAGGACAAATCCATACATGGAATAGTGTAGTCAAAAAAATCAAAAATGCATTTCCACTCATAAAATACACCCATATCTCAGCAACTGATGGTCATCATTTCTCAAAAGAAATAGATGCAAATGTATCCCGTCTTGGTATTGGACTATATGGGCTTGTTGACGGTGAAGCGTTCAGGCCACCACTCAACCTCAAACCTGTACTTGATATACGGACGATCATTACTAGTATCAAAAAAGTGCATACCAACGATACTGTAGGATATGGCAATACATTCAAGGCAGAAAAAGACATGACTCTTGCAACAATTCCTGCGGGATATTTTGAGGGCATAGATCGCAGACTCTCCAATAAAGGATTTTTATTGCTTGGACACTCTGAGATGGCTTGTCCGATCGTCGGCAGAGTTAGCATGAATATAACCACACTTGACGTCTCCCATGACCCAACAGTAAAGATTGGCAAAATAGTAATTATCATTAGCAATGACAATTCAAAGCCAAATTCTATTCAAGCTATTGCAAAACTATGTGGAACTATCACATATGATATAGCTGTACACCTAGCACCAAGCCTCAAAAGAATAGTTGTTGAATAATACAACTTACTTTTGTATAGAAAGAATTTTTTTCAACTCTTCTTTGACGATGATCCTGTCATCCCACGGTATGCTTTTTTCTCCAACGATCATAGACTGCTCCGCGCCTTTTCCAGTGATAAGTACAACATCACCTGCTTTTGCTAACAATAGTGCCTTATTTATGCCTGCACGACGATCTTCAATCACAAATAAATCTTTATTCCGAACTTTTCCGAACTTTTCAGCAATAACTGCAATATCTTCAACTATCTCTGTAGGATCATCTTCATATGGATCAACATTACTAATAACAAGATAGTCAGCCATCTTCCCTGCAAGCTCGCCCATAATCGGACGCTTTGCTTTGTCGCGACCTCCTCCTTCAGCACCAAGAAGAATGATTATTTTTGCACCAATTTTCTTCATCGCATTCGCTGTTGTTAATACTCCAGTAATGCTCTGTTTTTCATGTGCATAATCAACAATAACCATGAATGGTTGGCCTTCAGAAATAACTTCCATACGACCAGGAATTAGTGTGAGACTATTCAAGCCTTTCTTGATATCAGCATCTGAAATATTCATCAAATGTCCAATAGCAATTGCTGGCAAAGCATTGTAAACATTGAATCCCCCTAGAACAGAGATAGTAAATAGCTTTCCAGCAACTGAGAATGTAACACCATCATGAGTCTCATGAATCAAATCTGCTCGATAGTCAGCTAGAGATGTAATACCAAATGTTATTTTTTTATCTGCTTTGAAGCCAAGATAATATTGTGCATGCTCGCTATCAGTATTTGCTACTATCACTGAATCTATCTTTTTTCCATCAATAAATTTGTAATGCTTTCCTAGAGATGCAAATAATTTTCCTTTTGCTTCTTTGTATTTTTCGAATGTTCCATGAGATGGTATATGTTCTGGTGTGAGATTGGTGAATACTGCTATATCGTATACCACACCAATATGACGAGACTGCTTCATGCCCTCTGATGTCGTCTCAACCAAACATACTTTACAACCTTCAGAAACCATATCTGCCATGAGCTTTTGTACCATAGCACGTCCTGGCATAGTCATATGATATGGATTGAGTTTCTCAATATTGCCAATACGAATATTTGCAGTAGTGATAATACCAGTCTTAATACCTCCAGCCATAAGAACTGACCAGATGAAATTGATGGCTGATGTCTTGCCTTTTGTTCCAGTCACACCGATCACGATCATTTTTCTTGATGGAAAGCCATACCTGATAGCACCACGAAGTGCAACTGAATAATGGTGAAATGAATACCACCATGTTGGCAATAGTTTTTTGATGTGATGCTTCATATATTATAAGTGAAATTTCTTAATGAATTTTCTCATATTGTACATATGATACCAGAATGGCTGAACCACAGCATCATAGAAATCTGAATGCTTCACTTCATAGCCACCAAATTTTTGCTTGAATATAGTCAAACCCTCCCAGCCTTTATATATATTTTCTGCATGAGCAACACCACCGAAATTGTAGGAAATACAACCAACTTTCTTTGCATGAATGATTGCTTTCCATTGTGCAGAATATGTTGGCATACGATTGCGTTCTTCAGTACTTGAACCACCAAAGACATAGTTTGCAATCCCTCCTGAAACAATAATCAAATCAATAGCAAGAATTTTTCCTTCAAATGAAGCAATAGAGAGATATGAATCTTTGACAGTAGAAAGATTTTCAAAAATATGCTGATAATATTCTTTTTCATGCAAATGAAAACCATTACGCTTGGCAGTCTCCGCCATCAACATATAAAAAGTCTCAAAATATATTTCAAAATTGCTTGTAATTATCTCAGAGACAATACCCTTTCGGTCTGCGAGACGCACTGAATAACGTGTTTTCTCATGCATCATTTTCAAGATATCATCTTCTGATTGCTTTAGATCCAAGAACCATTCATAGCGAGGCTGAAAATGGGCCGAATGATATGTAAAGAGTGGTGCATGATTGAAATAATCACGTAATACATCGTCTGGAATAACTGGAGTAAAATCGAGACGCACAAAGACGGCGTGTGATTCACGGGCAATGCGCTCTATCTCTGCTTTAAAAAAAATAATAAATTCTGGAGATGTGTCAGTAATAACTGGACCATATGGAATATATAAATATGTTTTACCCTTTATTAGTGGGTATGTTATCACCTGAAAATATGCAATAACAGTATCATTGTATTCTCCAATATATCTCTCAACTGTGCGACCAAGCTGTTTTTGCCAGTTTCCGTAAAATTCTTGTTGGGTAAATGGCATTCCACGATATAGGATATTAGGATCAAACATTTCAGTTTCAGAGAGTCTTCTGAACAAATATGACATGGATATATCGTAGCACTTTATCTTATGGTAAACAAAAATACCCCCGGAACTTTCCAGAGGCATCTGAGATCTACTTGATATCATTCTTTGATTGTCCCAAGCTTCAAATATCGTCTCACGTAAGACTTGAGCCTTACTGGTTCAATACCCAACTTTTTTGCAAGAGCAACCAATCCACCAGCCTTTGCGATTTGTTTAGTAATCCAACTCTTATTTGCCATATTGCGCGCAAGTTCAATGTTTTCAAATCCAACAAGTCTGTGCGCATACCACAAAGGTTTACGTTGGGAAACCTTGCCACTGATACCATACCTAGCAATAATTTGTCGACCACCTTCGCGAGTGATATTGAGTCCTTTTGCCTTGAGTAGGCTGGTTATACTGTAACCACCTTCAGTCAAAGCAAAACGGATCTCTTCAACAGTCCCCAGTTCACAAGGTTTAGTTTCCTGTGAACACCGCTGTTTTGGAAAACCAAGTCCCAAACGAAGTTTTACGCATTCAATAGTATTAAGACCAAATTTTCTGGCAATCAGCACATCGGGATCTTCGTGTGGGTGTTCTGCAATATATTTTTTTGCTAATTCCCGACGATATGATTTGATTATTACCAATGGCTTCTGCATTGTCTGCGCTAGCGTCTGATTTGGATACCATGGCCTTGATGCAATCTCAGCTTTTTCTTCTTCAGATAATGCAACATATTCACCACTTACAGAACCATTTGATGATCCTGATCTGCGACCAAATCCCATCTGGGAACGATACAGTCGAATTGTTGGGAATGAGAGTCCGAGCTCAACTGCAATTTCTTTGTCTGACATTGTTAGCCAATTTTGCTCAATAAAAGAAGCGATGTATTCCGATTGAATTCTTTTGACTACTATGTGGGCTGGTTTTTCACCTTCCATAACTTCCAAACCTTTTTGATAAATCTGGGCAGGCAAGGTTTCTCTTTTGCATTGAAGTTTCCCTGACAAGGCTATTGTTCTTTTGAACAACTTACCTATAATTTCAAAGTTCATTATTAGTCCTTTGGATTTTAGTTTACCATCTGCAATAATACACAAATCTTGTGTTTCGTCAAATGTATATTGGAAAAAATCCTTTGTCCACAACGACAAAAAGAGGCTTTCGCCTCCGTTCGTACTTCGCTGTGCACGGGGAAGGATTTGAACCTTCGTAGACCATAGGTCGATGGATTTACAGTCCATTGCAATTGACCGCTCTGCCACCCGTGCGTGATGGTGGATTCTGGGATTTTGATTTCGCCAACCTCTCACGGACGCTCTCATGAACGAGCGCCTCATATGAGCCAAATCCCAGAATCCGGGGTGATCCCCTACCTCGCAAAACTTACACCAGTGAGGTGTAAAAAGAATATCACGACCAGAGAGATAATTCAAACGTTACTTCTGAGCCACCATATCAGGCATAACTATACGACTCTCACCTTTTCTTCGGTTCTCTGTAGTTTTGGGCGAAGAAGACCTTTTCTTCTTACCTTCAGTTTTCTTTACCTCAAATGAAAATGCTTCATTCTTATAATTTACCAATATACCACCACCTTTTGTAACTTCTTGAGAAATAAGAAGATTTGCAACTGGTGTGAGTATTTTATTTTGGATCAAACGCTTCAATGGGCGTGCACCATATTGAGGATTGTATCCTTCCTTGGAAAGATATTCATAAACTGCTGGCGTAACTGAAAGTTCAATACCCTTGTCAGCAAGGCGCTTCACGACCTGCTCAACCTGGATCTTTACGATATCTTTGATTGCATCAGGCGTGAGAATATCAAAAATAATTATATCATCAATACGATTCAAGAATTCTGGACGGAAATATTCCTTGAGAGATGATGTAATCTTATTCTTTGCCTCTTCATAATTTGCCTTGTCATTATTCTCTGATTCTTTGGCAAAGCCGAGCTTCTCCATACGCTCAATATATTGAGCACCAATATTAGAAGTCATGATGATAACTGAATTGCGGAAATTGACGACACGACCCTTGGAGTCAGTGAGACGTCCATTGTCTAGCACCTGAAGAAGTATATTGAATACCTCTGGATGAGCTTTTTCTATCTCATCAAGCAAAATAACTGAATATGGTCGATGACGAACAATCTCAGTGAGACCACCACTTTCATCATGACCAACATATCCTGGAGGAGCACCAATCAACTTTGATACTGAATGCTTTTCCATGAATTCGGACATATCTATGCGTACCAATGATTTTTCATCATTGAATAAGAATTCAGCAAGACCTTTTGTGAGCTCTGTCTTTCCAACACCCGTAGGTCCCAAGAATATAAATGAACCAATTGGTCGATTTGGGTCTGCAATACCAGCGCGAGATCGGCGAATCGTATCAGCGATTTTGGTAACTGCTTGATCTTGACCAACAATGCGCTTTTTTAGCTCTTCTTCCATACGCGTAAGTTTGATGGCTTCTGATTCAAGCATGCGTGAGACAGGAATACCTGTCCAACGACCAACAACAGAAGCAATATCTTCTGCATTGATCTCTTCTTTCAGAATACGACGTGATGATTGAAGCTTCTTCAGACGCTT
>CAIUOX010000038.1 GCA_903900935.1 uncultured bacterium | reverse complement strand
TAGTGGTCTCCCAACAACCCAAACTGCTTCATTCAATTATGTCAGTGAATTGAAATCTACTGATCCAGTTGAAGATCCTGTTGTGGTAACAATACCAATCGGTGTATCAGATATTGTTAGATATCCAGATACAGGGTATCCTTCTTATCAAAAACCAAGTACAGGAATAGCACAATTAGAAATATCTGTTCCTTCAACTATTACCGTAGGAAATCAGGCTTCATTTGCTGTTAGTGTTTCAAATCCAAATAATGACTCTCTTGACTATACATTTAGTTGGACATTTGGTTGGACAAATTCATACAATGAAACTTGGCCAGATTATGGATTTCCAGGATATTTTCTTTGGACATTTGATAAAGTAGGAGATTATACTCTGACATTCACAGTTACTGATACTACTAATGGAAAAATATTAACAAGAGATATACCCATAACTGTCACCGAAACAGGAAAAAGAACAATTTCTGTTGATGTCTGGGGTGTTTCAGGAAAAATAACAAGCAATCCTCCAGGAATTAATTGTATACTATCTAATAATTCTAGTAGTGGAACTTGTTCTGCTGATTTTGATCTCAATTCACATACACAAATAACTGCAACTGATTATTTAGAAAATTATTTTGCAGCATGGATGGACTACGGCTCATGTAGTAATTCAACCAACCCAATATGTGATGTAGTTGTTGATAGTAATAAAAATGCTCATGCTTATTTCACCACCACACCAAGCAAACAAATAAGTGTGACTATAGATGGAGCTGGTAATGTAGCCGACTTAGCAGGTTCTCACCTAAACTATACTCGTGCCCCTTGGCAAGGTGGTGGATCAGGTCAAACTCCTGGTGTATTTACTATTATTCCTACAAATTCTTTGGTCACCTTAAGGGAAACTCCATGGTCTGGATATACATTTGACAGTTGGAGCGGAGTAACGTGTAACGGAGGAAACGTATCCCAAACATGCACATTTACATTAACTGATAATAAATCAATAACCGCTACTTTCCTACCACCACAATAAAATATAGTGATGAATTCAAGTAATATTTTTGATAGTAAAAAGCCCCACTAAATGAGTGTGGCTTGCGACTGAACGTTGTATTCAGCGTTTCTTCTTCTGACTAATTCCAGAAAATCATGGCGAGCGTTCAACTGGAGGAAATGGTCCAATTTTCATCTGCCGAGCAACCTTGGTCTCCTCCATGCGAGAGATCAGATCAGACTGAACCTCATCTATGAGCCCGGTCCGATGGAACAATGTCTCATCAACAATAAATTGCCAAGGATCGTAAATGTGTCTCCATCCCAACATAGGTAGTGTGAACCGCTTATTACACGAACTTATCAATTTGACGTGTCCAACAGCGCATTCATCAAATATGACAGTGAGAAATAGCTTGGTCCACCATCCAACTCGTTCGCTACTACGAGGAGGAATGATCATCTGATAGCGACGTACAGTTGTTTTGCCACAAATAGTTCCATCCTTGTTTTTGCATTTACACAATCGCTCCTGCGTACGTTTTTCAACATGTATCCTGTGTAGGATTGTAACCACGAGCCATATGATGAGAACAAAAAGTAGTGAAAGTTCATATGTCATACCAGACCTCCTTGAATGATGAGTGGAGACAACGTTTCAATGTTGTATATTTTCATAGAATATTTTTTCTTGTGCAACTAAACTATAAACTACCACTTTTAAGTGGGTCCGTCAAACCACACACAACGAAGTTATATGCCCAATCCTTGCAACTGACTAGTATAATCACTTAAAAATGATGGCAAAACAAAACCAAGAATGAGAAGTGGCAATATAAATATTATAAGAGTTCCAATCATTGTCCACAAAAAATATTTTCGAGTCTTTTCTACTGAAATATATATCTTCTCTATCATTACACGCTGATCTTGGAGTTCTTTTTGAATAGTAGGATCCATGAATAAAGTATAACATGCACAATAAAAAGTACATAAGCAAAACGAAATTTATTGTAGTGTACATAATGAATGATATTAAAACCTATTTTAAATAAAAAAAGGCCCTCACCATAGAAAGCGTAAGGGTTGCTTTTTGTGGCAGGGTCTATTGAAATCCTCGAATTATTTCTTGGCCACTACTTCTGCTTCTAGAGTGGCTGGTGGGTTAACCGGATCAAGGTGATTTGCGAGACTAACGAGTCTTTGAAGCATAACTGTCTTTGCTGGAGAAGTGATGTCCTTCTGACCAAAATGATTCTGAATCATAAAACTAATGGCTCTTGCAAATTCTATCCTGCATTTAGGATGCTGTTCCTCGACGATGGTCGCCAGTGTTACCATCAAATCCAAAAATTTTTCATACACGAACTTCTCTCGATCATTTGGTGCGAAATGCGCATTGTAATGAGAAAATAAGGTTGTTCTCAGTCCATTACCGGGTTCACCCGTCACAAGATGCACACCACCGTTTGACTGAAAGTCGGTAATAAGTCCACGCAAGCCGATTGCCTGCTGTTCTGTGTTTCCAAATATCCACGCTGTCGTGAAGCATTTGGTAAATACTTCTTCAAGATGCCGAATAAATAAGAAGCGCAGTGGATTCGTCGAACCATATCTGCAACGTTCCTGGAATGGTTCAAGCTCCATTGCGAGCGAAAGCGCCCACCAACCAGTTTTAAGGCACAATTCAACCAACTTCACCGTGCACGGATGATCAGGATTTTCTTTGTCCATAAGATCCCATAGCGTGTTTAGACGACATTTTATGTCAAACATCTTTTTTCGCAGTCTGTCGAGATATTTATCGAGCGGTTGTTTGTAGAACATGCACATACTTGTGCCCGGACCCATTGTATAGACCAAGAAACCAGTTTGTTCAACGTGAAGCGTTATAAACTCACGTTTTTCAATTTTTTCTTTAGACATAACATTCCCCTTTCAACGAACAGTCACTTATTGCCCTATTGAGCGATTGAGGTGTAGTGACACACCTATGTTTTAAGATTTATATATTCATAACATTTATTATAGTGATATGTCAAAGACATGAAAGGCAGATTCAACCTGTTTTGTTGAAGCGTTCACTTTATATTCGTATGGTGTTCGCTTCGCTCCGCGCCATATGCTCAACCTTTTCGATTCCCAGACGCGAGCCAAACAGTTGGCTCGCTCATCTCCACAAATAAAAATCACCCGCAAAGCGGGATGATTTTATTTGTGGAGATGCTGGGAATCGAACCCAGGTGCAATCAATATTCGTCGAACGACTCTACAGCGATATCAGACCTTGTTCCACGAAGTGGATTTGATGATTGTGATCCAGAAAGTCTGAGAAACACACAATACGATCTCATGAATTCGAGAGTTGAAGTGAGAAGCTTCAATCCCCTACATCCAGATTATTACGCCAACATCATAGTCAGGATCCCCATGAAGTGACGGCTATCGTTAAACGAAAGCGAATGCGAAGTCCTTTTGTCCGAAATACGGAGAAACGGTTGATTTTGCATTTAGAATTTCCATCAGATTTACGAGTTAATGGTGCTCGCGCTGCACGGACGAGAATGGTCAATTGTCGAAGCCGATCATCCCCGAATTTCCTTTCCCAAGGAAATTCGGATCGAGCACTTTCTGTTGCGTAAGCAACAAGAAATGCGAGACCAGATTTCCCTGTGAAAAAAAAATCGAAGTCACAAGTTTTGTGACCTATTCATGTCATTACCTAAAAGAAAGAACCCAGACCCTGGATTCCCGCCTTCGCGGGAATGACACGCTAATTATCAACGATCACTAAACTCCCTTCTCACAGCCCTGTCGGTTTCGCGCTTTTTGATACTTTCGCGCTTATCATGCTGTTTTTTACCACGCACGACTGCAATAGAAACCTTGAGAAGATTACCCTTATTATATATCGAAATTGGTACTATTGTCAACCCCTTACCACCTTCAATATCAGCCAAACGCGCTATTTCTTTCTTGCCGAGAATGAGTCGGCGATTTCGACGAGGTTCATAGTCCTTCGGGGTATTATTTTCCTGATATGGAGGCACGAATGTATTCACAGCATATGCCTCTCCACCACGAACTATGACATATGAACCATCGAGCGAGCCTTGACCCTTTTTGATTGATTTTACTTCAAGACCAAACAACTCAATACCAGCCTCGATCTTTTCGAGGATTTCATAGTTGAAATGGGCCTTTTTGTAATCAATAAGAGTAGGCATGAGAATATCGTACCATATCGACTTTCATATGGACACGCAATAAAGATGGAGATAATGGTGCATCAAGGTATAATATCCCCATGAATAAAGAAACGTCTTGGAACTTGTACTCCACAAATGAAGAGGCGTGGGGATCAATGCTTGATGACTGCAGAAAAGCAACTGAAAGTATATATATTGAACAGTTCATTTTTGTTGCAGATGAGCTTGGTCAGAAATTCATAGATATATGCGTAGAGCGTGCTTCTGTAGGTGTCAAAGTACGATTTTTATGGGATGCGGCTGGTAGCTTCTCATTCTGGGGATCGACAATAGCCCAAGATCTCAAAAGCAAAGGTATTGAACTTGTTTTTTGGAAAACACTCTTTCCTTCATACTCAAAACTATCAAACTTTCGCTCATGGTATCTTCGCAATCATCGCCGAACGCTAGTAATCGACAACAAAATCGCATACACCGGTAGTATGTGTATATATGACCCAATGAAAAAATGGCGTGATACGAGCGTCCGCATCGAAGGTAATGCAGTAAAAGAAATGGCAAATGCATTTGATCGGATGTGGGCACGTGCAAAAGACAACAAACTACCACATCGAGTCCGAGCTAGAGACCATGAATTTCGATATCTCACAAATAAACCACGCCCAGGACAACGTCACATATACAGCCATCTTATTGACATGATTCGAAATGCACGGAAATATATCTACATAACAACACCATATTTTGTACCTACTCATCGGCTCTCTCGAGTGATCAAACTCGCCGCACACCGCGGAGTTGATGTACGTATTATTTTGCCAGAAAGAACAGATCAATACCCTACTTTAGACATAGCTGCTCGTTCTTATTTCAAAACACTACTCGAATCAGGAGTACGAATATTTCTATATCAAGGAAATATGATCCATAGCAAATCAACAATTATTGACGGTGAATGGTCTACTGTAGGATCACTTAACCTTGATTATGCTAGTCTTCTTTACAATTTTGAGGCCAATATCGTGACTACCAATACCAAATTTGCCGAGGAATTATCAGCGCACTTCATTCACGACATACATGAATCAAAAGAGGTACATCTCACCGAATGGAGAAAACGCTCATTTATTGAAAAGATGCCAGAAATACTCATACGTTTGGTAAAAAAATTCTTATAATACACCAAAAACCAGTGAATTTAACAAATAAGCACATACCCCTACAATATCCTATACCGATGAAACATTCGTGACGATTTTATATATGTGCCTAAAGAATAATGTAATGAGACAATATCCCGCTGGGAATTGTTTCATCAGTATAGGATATTGTAGGGGTATGTGCTTCAGTGTTGAATGTATCTTTGTAAAACTTGCGTTCCTACCCCCTTATATGCTATAAATAGCCTCTGTAACCTTCAATTCATTGAGTATTCGAGTCAAAATAAACCATCAAATCAAAGCCCCCGAACTACGGGTAATAACCGCCGAAGGCGAGAACCTTGGCGTCATTACTACGGCGGTAGCTATTGCGGAAGCACAAAAGCGCGGTTTAGATCTCATTGAGATCTCTCCTACCGCTGTACCGCCGATTGGAAAGATTATGGATTATGGCAAGTACTTGTATGATGAAAAGAAAAAACAGAAAGTCGCCAAAGCAAAGACTGTTACCTCTGAACTCAAGATAGTTCAAGTCAAGATAGGTACAGGAGAGCATGATCTAGAACTCAAAGCAAAGAATGTATCCGGATGGATTGCAGATGGCAATCGAGTCAAAATAGATCTATACCTTATCGGACGTTCAAAATATATGGACATGAATTTCCTCAAAGAACGCCTAGATCGCATCATGAAGCTCATCACTGTTGAATACAAAATAGCTCAGGATGTCGTCAAAGGACCAAAAGGACTGAGTATCATCATCGAAAAAAAATAATAAACATTTTATGATCAAAACAAATAAATCGTATGCAAAGCGTCTCAAAGTCACCCGCACAGGCAAGATTTTGTCGCGCAAGCCAGGTCAAAACCATTTCAATGCAAAGGAACGCACACGTACCAGTTTGAGCAAACGTCGCATGTCAGTAATTACAAATATGAAAAACAAAGCAAAAAGTCGCTTTTTAGTAAACTTATAAATACAAGAGATTAGTAATTAAACTACCATGACAAGAGTAAAGAAAGCAGTAAATGCCCTCAAAAATCGCCGTCGCGTCCTCAAGGCCGCAAAAGGTTATCGCTTTGCACGCTCACGCAAAGAAGCAGCCGCAAATGACGCTCTAGCACATGCAGGAGCATATGCATTCGCACATCGCCGTGACAAGAAAGGTGATCACCGCCGTCTCTGGAATGTGAAGATCAATGCGGCCCTTCGTCCACTTGGATTCTCATACAGCAAATTCATCGGTGCCACAAAAGCCAAAGGTATTCTTGTTGATCGCAAGATTATGGCTCACCTCGCAGAATTCAAGCCTGAAGCATTCCAACGCTTTGTTGCAAAGATAAAATAACCTCAACGATTTCTCAATCAAAAAAGCCTCAGAGATGGGGCTTTTTTGATTACATTGATGATAGATTTCGTCCAACAATTATTCCAACTTATATTTCTTCAACCTCTCTGGTACCATCGCCTTCACACCAAGCTCATTATTCAAGCGCTGAGCCAAATGCATAGAAGCCCCAGGTTCACCCATCACTACAAATATCTGTTTCAAACGATCGGTACCAGTTGAGACAAACTCAACCAAATGATCACCATCTTTGTGCGCAGAATATCCATACAATGTCTCAATTTTCGCTTTGACCTTGATCTCTTGACCATGAATCGTCACCTTTTTTGCACCATCGGCAAGTTTACGTCCAAGAGAACTGACTGCCTGATATCCAACCAAAAGAATTGTACTATTCGCATCAGGAAGATAATGCGCTTCATGACTAACAATACGTCCACCTACTGACATACCCGAGCCTGCCAGAATTATCTTTGCACCTTTTACACGATCAATCACTTCGGCTTCATTTCGTGACATAGTATAATCAAGATTCTTGAATGAAAATATATCATCTCCTTTTTTGATTTGCTGTTGCACAGCATCATTGAATAAAAATGTACTTTCACGATATATCTGTGTCGCATTGATAGCCATCGGAGAATCAACGAACACTGGCACTGACGGTATCTTTTTTTGCTCAACCATATTATTCAATTCATAGAGCAATACCTGTGTTCGATCGATAGAAAAGGCGGGAATGACGAGCGTACCATTTCGAGCGATACTGTCCTTGATAACTTGCATGAGTTTGTTTTTTCGTTCTTCTCTGGCTTCATGGTTACGATCTCCATACACACTTTCCATAATCAAATAATCAACATCCCCCACTGCTTCAGTGTCTCTCAAAAGAGGTGCTGGCGAATTGCCTAGATCACCAGTGAACAAAATTTTCTCTTTGCCAGCTACGGTAACTTCAATCATCGATGAGCCAAGAATATGACCAGCATCTTTCAAAAAAACAGATACATCATCAGTAATATTAAACGGAGTATGGTATTCAATCGTTTTCCATAGAGGTAATACATTCTCTACATCATGTAGATCATACATAGGATCAATTCCTTCTTGCTGTGCATCTGTAGCAATTATATTTACTGCATCTTTCATGACGATCTCTGCAAGCTCTTTTGTTTGTGGCGTTGAATAGATAGGACCGGCATAGCCTTCTTTGACGAGCTTTGCGATACGACCAACATGATCGAGGTGTGCATGGGTTATTATCAATGCTGAGATTTTTGAAAGATCATATGCAAATGGCTCATTGTTGAGTTCAGAAGCAATACGCTCACCCTGCACCATACCGCAGTCAATGAGTATCTTACTACCCGCTTCTGTCTCCAATAAGAAATTGGCACCTGTAACTGTCCCAACTCCTGTACAACAAGTAAGTTTATTCATCGTATATAATCTATTTTTTTATGAATAAAAAAGCTATAACAGTTCCTCCGATAATATCGTTGATCAAATCTTTGATTGTATCTATATAATATGCTTTTGTTCCTATTGGAGCACCTGCAATATTATAATAAGCTTCAAACAATTCCCAAATAATACCTATAATAAAAACACCAAAAATTATATTTCTGCGTTTATTTAGTAAATCCAACTTAAATGATGAAATGAGTGCATACAAAAACAATCCAATAGTTATACCACCCAATATATGCATATAAATATCATACTGAAATATTGTGTAATAAAACCCATTGATTCCTGCCATGTGCGCTACTAGTGTAATTATTGCTCCTAGTAGTACATAAAGATATATTTTCATTGATATATTATACGTGAATACCATGAATAAGACCAAAGATAACCACCCGAGTTCAATAATCAATTGCAACACTTGTATTAAGATATAAGTGTTATGCAAAAAATCAAAAAACAAAAAACACCTCAATGAGATGTGTTTTGTGGGTTGCAAGAGTAATGTACCTGGTAGTCCAGGTGGGTAATCTCACACAGAGCACCAAGGTGCCTGCGAATTTGATCTCCCTAAAAATGTGTTTTGTAGGATTTTACTCCTGCAGCCTAAATATATTATATGCCTCCCAATATGAGTCGCAAGTGCACAATACGTTTGAACACTGGTTTTTGTTTCGAGCAACAATGTGTTGTTATCCAAGAATTCCTCCCAAATCAGTACCATACGTAATTTTCTCAATGAAAAGGCTGTAATCAAACAACTCTCCTTTTTTGAACCAGTGGATAATCTCATCTTTAGCTTCTTTGACAGACCCAGAAGCATGAACAAGATTGCGAACTACACGATTGTCATTGTCACTCATTGAATATGAATCAAGCACAAAGTCACCTCTGATAGTTCCAACATCTGATGTAAGTGGTTCTGTTCCTCCGGTCAATTTGCGTACTATCGCAACCGCATGAGCACCTTCCCATACCATTGCAATAACAGGACTTTTTGTCATATAGTCAGCCAAATTCTTCAAGACGATTGCAGTAACTTTGAGAGGATCAGATTCTGGTGGAGTCATACCCTTGTCATGATATCCTTTTATAGTTTTCAATCCTGTCTTCATGCGCCACTCAGGGTCCAATGTATAATGCTGTTCAATTAATTCTCTGGTAGGCAATAACATTTTGATTCCTACAAGCTTGAGACCAACACGCTCATAACGCCCCATTACTTCTCCTATCAATCCACGCTGAATACCATCTGGCTTTACTATTACCAATGTGCGCTCAAATTTTGGGTGTGATTTCATAAAGTTATTATATGAATAAAAGTGTTGTAGGGCAAGAACATGACTGAATATTCTTATTTGTCATATCTATATCGTTAAAATTTCTGCACCACTCTTTGTGATGACTACAGTATGCTCAAAATGCGCACTGGGCTTACCGTCAGCAGTACGATATGTATATCCATCTTTATCAAGTTTTATCTTTTTTGTTCCAATATTGAACATTGGTTCAATAGCAATGACCATCCCAGGTTTCAATGTCTCACCTATTCCAGGGTCACCGTAATTGGGCACGTAAGGATCTTCATGGACCTCATAACCGACACCATGACCAGCCAGATCTTCTACAATGCCATATTTATTTGCTACACCAACACGCTCAATTGCACTGCTAATATCACCGACTCTACGACCACCCTTGGCGGCCTTTATTCCTGCCATGAGAGCTTCTTTGGTAACTTCAAGCAGATGTTTGCAATCAGATGAGATATTTCCAACAGGAATGGTAATCGCCGCATCAGTAATCATTCCCTTGTGAATCAAACCAAGATCAAGACTGACTATGTCGCCTTCTTTCAATTCACGATCATTTTCATTTGGTATACCGTGGACGATCTCATCATTGATAGACACACACAATGCCGCAGGATAGGGTCGTTTTGCACCGTAGGGCTGATAATTTAAGAAAGCCGCAGTATCTCCACCTTCAGCGATCAATTGCATTGCACGGTCATTTAGCTCTGTTGTACGCACTCCAGGATGTATCATGGTCGCCAATTCTCTGAGGATTGTTGCGTGGCGCTTGCCTCCTTCTCGAAGAATCACTATATCTTCTTTTTTCTTGATACGAATCATATAAACAATATAATACGAATCTATGAATAATGCGAATGCAAAAAATAATCACATAATCTCAAAATAGATATTGTCTGTCTATTTGTATTATACGAGCCCTAGCTTTTTTACAATATCTGCATGAATGGCTTCAATGGAACGATCTCCATCAATATCCAAAAAACGTACATTTGGATTGGTGCGATAATATTCTATGCTTGGCAGAATATCAGACTCATATGCTTTGTGTCTGATCTCAACCTGATCCTTTCCATCATCTGGACGACCACTTGAACGTGCTCGAATTGCTAGACGATTGCTTGCTTCTTCATGTTTGATATTTAGATATATGACCCAAGGATTTTCCAAACCATAAAATGGAAAGATAGTTTCAAGTAAATGTGCTTCCATGAGTTTTCGTGGTGTTCCATCAAATATCAGATATTCTAAACCAGTGTATCTTTCGGCAATCAATCTGCCCCACAAATAAACACACATAAATTCTGGCATAAGATTGCCGTCTTCAATCATCTTTTTCGTCAAAAAAGCGGTATACGATGTTTCTTTTGTGTATTGACGAAACTCTTGGCCAGTTTGTATATACAAAGAAGTTCTACTTGGATCTTTTTTCTTCAATAACTCTATAAGCAATGCAGATTGTGTGCCTTTTCCTGATCCATAACGACCCATAAATATAAATGATTGAGGTTTCATGAAACTAGTGTACCTTGCCAGCGTAAAATTTCCAAATAAATGACAGGCATACAAAGTATATCCTGAATAATATCATTGGGTGTAAACCTCGGATAAGTAAAAACCCCATTGCATCGAGCAATAGGGTTCGTAAGATGAGTCACACTTTCTTTTGGCTTGAGACTTTATGGATGATCATTCCACTTCTCCGTAAAGCCAAACTCAAATGCAAAACTACGCAGTTTTATCGTTTTATTCAACGACACTACGACGTCATGATCTTTGAATCGATTGGTAATGACCAATTGCAGTAGATGAGGATCAGGATATTCGTCAAAGCACGAAATGTCACTGATACAAAAACCCAACATGAAGTTATCGAGATCCTGAACGTATTTGTTCCAAGAATCTGGAACCTGCAATTTTATGAAGCGCAAACGTCCAATGCTTAATGAAAAGCTGAGAAAGATCGTGAACAGACAGCTGGAAATTAAAATGAATGCAAGACTACATTGTTGTAGCCCATAGCACATAAGTCCGAGACTAAATATGCAACAAAACACAGACAACAGCAAAACACGATTAAGCAAACGAACCTTGTTTACATAACTTTGCATCTGAGAGCATGGATTTAGAGACCTATTCACTGACGACCAACGTTCTGGCATATATGCAGGAATGTGGCCAACCTTATGAGCCCACAATAACAGCTTGTATGTATTCATAATTCAAAGTTTTCAATTAGCACCTATTAGATATCTATATAGAAAACTACACCCGTACTATATGTAAGTCAACAAACAAGAAGAGCGCCTCGGCGCTCTTCTTGAATAATACATTCATGCCCACTAAACCAAATCTTATTTTAGTATTCACGCATTGAGACCTGAGCATCAATCTTCTTCAACAGATCAAGAACTACTGAAACGACGATAAGGAGGGCTGTACCACCGATAGCGAGAGACTTATTTGAAGTAAATGCCTGCATCGCAAGTGGCAAGACTGCAATAACACCAAGGAATAATGCACCAAAGAGCGTGATGCGTGTAACAATATTTCCAAGATAATCACGTGTATGATCACCAGGACGTACACCAGGAATGAATGCTCCAGAGCGCTGAAGATTTTCAGAAATCTGCTTTGGATCAAAAGTAACTGCAGTGTAGAAATACGTAAACAATACAACAAGGACAAAATATGATGCTCCATAAACTATAGGGTTGTTGAAGAATATGGTAAATGCTGTTGCATAACTTGCAATTATTGCATTTGAGGCATGGGCCAATGAATTTGATATGATTTGAGGGAATAAAAGAATAGAGAGTGCAAAAATGATAGGGATAACTCCTGCTTGATTCAAGCGCAATGGAAGATAAGTGGAAGCACCTCCATAAACTTTGTTACCTCTCACCTGCTTGGCATATGTGACAGGAACTGAGCGTTCAGCTTCAGTAATAAAGACGACACCAGCAATAACAACAAGAGCTACAACTACTGCTGCAATATACATAGGCATATTTGCTGCATCATATCCTGCAATAAACTGCATGAAATCATTTGGAAGACGAGATACGATACCAGCAAAAATTATCAGAGATACACCATTGCCAATACCAAACTCTGATATGAGCTCACCGATCCACATAAGCAATATTGAACCAGCAGAAACAACAATGACATTAATAACTAAATTGAATGAAGTAAGTTGTGGCAATACTCCCTGAGACTGTAAGAGTAGAATAAAACCAACTGATTGGAGAATTGCGAGTGGAGCACCCAAAAGACGTGAATAATTTGAGAGTTTATTGCGACCAGCTTCACCTTCATCCTGTAACAATGCCTTCCATTTTGGGAAAATCATTGTAAGCAATTGGATAATAATAGAAGCAGTAATAAATGGACCAACACCCAACATCACAATTGAGAGATTTGATATACCTCCACCAGAAAAAATATTCAAAAAACCAAAAAACTGGCTTGAACTAAGAAGCTTTGTGAGGCTTGCAACATCTACTCCTGGAATTGGAATAGTAGCCAACATACGAAACAAAACTAAAGCGATGACAGTAAAAGCAATGCGCTTACGTAATACTGTATCTTTGAGAGCTATACTGATTTTTTCAAAAAAGTTTTTCATATCATTTATCTAGTACGTGCATCTATTGTTATTATTTGGCCTTCGTTGGTTTCTTTGTAGGAACTACTTTTGCTTTTTTCTCTACCTTTTCAGCTTTTATTGCCGTAGGCTTAGCAACTTTTGCTTTTTTCTCTACCTTGGTAGGAGTTTCTATAGGCATTACTTTTGCTTGAGCAGAACGAGTAGCAGTAACTTTGTTTGAGGCTATTTGAGAAGCAGTGATTTCTACACTTCCTCCAGCTTTCTTTATCTTTTCATGCGCTGACTCAGAGATAGATAGGCCTGAAATCTTGAAGGCTTTTGTAACTTCTCCTTCACCAAGGATCTTCATCCAAGGAATGCGACCAGACATTGTTGAGACAATACCCCTTTCTATAAGGATTGCAGGAGTAATAGCATCTCCTGTTGAAAAGACCGCTTCAAGCACATCAACATTGATAATTACAGGCTTTTCGGCAAAAGCTTTGTTTTGATTGACACCACGACCGCGCAACTTTGGGAGTTTCTTGATAATATCGCGCCATTCTGGACGACGCTTATTTCCAGCACGAGCAGACTGACCCTTGCCTCCACGGCCAGCAGTCTTGCCACGCTTACCACCACGAGCGACGATAACGCGCTTCATATTGGGTGTCTTACGTTGTAGTTGATTGGTTTGCATGGGATTTATTTACTATGTTCTTTATGAATATTGAGAGTTGCACGATTGACCTTGCTCAATTTCTGGAGAGCAACGATAGTAGCACGAGCGTTATTCAAGCGATTTTTACTTCCTGAAAGGAACTTTGCGCAAACATCCTTGATACCTGCGAGCTCAATAACAGCGCGAGCTGATGATCCTGCCACAACACCACGACCACGAGCAGGGAAAATCATAATGCGAGCACTTGCATACTTTGCTTCAACAGCATGAGGTATAGTCATCTGAGCTGACAATGGAACCTTGATGAGATTTTTCTTTGCAGAGCGAGTAGCTTTGTCGACTGCAGAAGCAGTATCAATACTCTTGCCCAAACCAACACCAACACGCCCTTTGCGATCACCAGCGACAACAGCAACACTGAAGTTCATACGACGACCACCAGTCGTCACACGAGTAACACGACGAATATCAATAATCTTTGAATCAAATTCTGGCTTTACGCGCTCACGATTGCCTCCTTCACGGCCACCACGACCTCCACCACGAGATCCTGTTGGACCACTGTGACTGCCACGACGAGCTGGGTCACCACGCATCTTGCGACCAGGAGTAATCTTTAAATCAGAAGTAGGCATACCTGCAGCTGCTGTAGGATCAATAACTGTCTCAGAGATAATAGCCGATACATCAACTCCAGTAGCAGGAATTTTTACATGTACTGATCCATCAGTTGGGGCTGTATTCTTATTTGTTTTTATATCTTTTGCTGTCATATGTTTATTAAAAATTAGAATTCAAGTCCTCCTTCGCGAGCAGAATCAGCGACCATTTTGATTTTGCCTGTGTACAAGAATCCTCCACGATCAAAAACAACCTTGGTGATTTTTGCGATCTTGGCCTTTTGTGCGATTTCGAGACCAACCATCTTTGCGCACTCAACAGGAGTCTTACCTTTGACTGAACGTGAATCAGTAGCAACAAGAGTATGACCTTTTTCATCATTGATGATCTGGGCATAGATATATTTGTGGGACTTGAAAATAGCCAAACGAGGACGTTCTTTGGTGCCATGAATCTTGGCGCGGATACGAATCCTGCGTCTTGCGAATACTGCTTGTTTTTTCTGTAATGTGTTCATAATATTTGTTTTATTTGTTGCATTCGTATTATTCGTAGATTCGTGTCATTTTTATGCAGCCTTCTTACCCTGCTTACGTCTGATAACCTCATCTGAATAACGAATACCCTTTCCAAGATATGGTTCTGGCTTCTTCAAAGAACGAACAACCGCCGCGAACTGACCAACTTTTTCACAGTCAATACCAGATACGATGACCATATTCTTTTCGGTAGTAACCTTGAGATCTTTTGGAATAGGAACACTGACAGGGTGAGAAAAACCGAGAGCTAATACCAGAGTGGCACCCTTAACATCTGCTTTGAAACCAATACCTTCAACTATCAACCTCTTTTCATATGGTTTATGAACACCTGCAAGCATATTTTTGATATGAGATGCATATGTGCCCCACAATGCCATAGTCTGAAGTGATGAGCCATTTGGAGTGAGGGTTATTTCATTGTTAGCAATCTCAATATTGATATATGGACGGATAGTCTTACTCAAAGAACCAAAAGGGCCTTTCACTGTGATAATACCGGCAGAAAATACAGCTTCTGTCTTTGCGGGTATAGAAATAGGTTTTTTAGCAATTCTTGACATATAGTTATTATTACCAGATTTTGAAGAGAATTTCTCCGCCAACCTTGTTCTTTTTTGCTTCTCCATCAGTCATTATGCCTTTTGGAGTAGAAAAAAATGTATTGCCAAATCCACTGCGATACATACGAATATCAGCCGACTTCTGATATATGCGACGTGATGACTTTGAAATACGCTCAACACCATGAATACGAGCATTGCCTTCGAGATCGTACACAAGACCCAATGTAATAGTCTTTGTGAATGATCCAACTTTCTTTTTGTCGACAGAAGTGAGATATCCTGCCTTCTTGAGAGCATGAGCAATATTTTCGGTAAGCTTCGAATAGGTAGCATCAACTGACGCTTTCTTGGCGTCGCTTCCGTTTTTCAAGCGGATGATGAGATCTGAAATAGAATCGGTAACCATAATAGTGTATATAAAAATTAAACAGAAATTACCATGAAGACTTCTTTATGCCTGGAATTGCACCTTCATTTGCAAATTCACGGAAACAAATACGACATAGATCAAAATCTCTCATATATGAACGCTTACGACCACAACGGAAACAACGACGAACTACACGCGACTTAAACTTCGGTGTCTTTTGTGATCTTACTATTACTGATGTTTTCGCCATAATGATTTTTTTCCAAAGAAATGAGGATTGGTTAGCTGTCCCCTTTCAGGTATGTGCTTCCAATCACTTTTTTCTCTAATAGCCTTATTTATTAAGGTATTTAAGATACTAGCAGATAGTTGTGAAGGAGTCAACTTTTACAGGTTCTTTGAACTTTCGTGTGTTGGATAACTAACGAAAAAAGCAGTGTTAAGCTTTGTAATGTAGTTTTGACATTACAAGCATTGAAATTTAACCTTATTTCTTCACCTCTTCTCTCTTCAAAGGCATACCGAGATATTCTAGAAATGCTAGAGTATTCTTCTTGTCGTTTGATGTGGTGACGATAGTGATAGCAAAACCAAAGACATCCTTCAAATCTTCATCAGCTGTTTCTGGAAAAATAGTATGTTCCTTGATACCGAGAGTGTAATTGCCCATAGCATCAACTGAAGTTCGTGAAAGACCACGGAAGTCTTTTGTGCGAGGAAGAGCGACATTGATAAGACGGTCCAAAAATTCACACATACGCTTGCCACGAAGAGTAATCTGATAACCAACCGCATCACCTTGGCGAGTCTTGAATGTAGCGATGGCCTTCTTAGTTACACGCGTCGCTGGCTTCTGTCCAGTAATCTTTGCAAGACGATCAGCAATGAGCTCAATTTTCTTTTTGTCACGAACTGAACCAAAACCATTTGAAACGACAACCTTGAGGAGGCGTGGAGTCTGCATAGCATTCTTCAATCCCAAAGGAGCCTTGAGAGTAGAGTAGGAATTCTTATTTAGTTCGTATACTGTTTTGTGTGTCATAGTATTATTCTGCCTTCTTTACCTTTGAAGCATGCATCGGCATTGCAACTTCAACCATCTGACCCTTCTGACCTTCTTTGCGTGACTTCTGATGCTTCTTGACTGTATTCATACCTTCTACGATGATTTTTCCTTCAGCAGGAAAAGCTTGGAAAACCTTTCCCTTCTTGCCTTTCTCATCACCTGAGAGTATGACGACTGTATCTCCTTTCTTTACATGCATAGTAGTAAAATTAATTATCTTATACGATCTCTGGCGCTCGTGAAGCGATCGTCTTGAATCCTGCCTCGCCGACTTCGCGTGGGATTGGACCGAAAATACGTCCTGCAATTGGCTCTTTCTTGTCCTTTTCTATAATAACAACTGCATTCTCGTCAAAACGAATATATGAACCATCCTTACGACGTGATGCCTTGGTCTGACGAACGACAACTGCATGAAGGACATCTTTCTTCTTGATGGTCTTACGAGGCTCAGCCTTCTGGACTGAGAGAACTACAACTTCACCAAGCTCTGCATAACGCTTCTTTGAAGAACCAAGAACCTTGAAAATACGCCCGATCTTTGCACCAGAATTATCTGCGATATTGACGATTGAACGTGGTTGAATCATATTAGTAAATGAAAATTATGCAATAACCTTAAACGCTTTATTTTTTGAAATTGGTCTGCATGCCTCAATAGTTGCCTTGTCTCCAATCTTCTTTGTATTGCCAACATCGTGAGCCATAAGCTTGGTACGCTTGACCTGATACTTCTGATACTTAGCATGCTTGATGAAACGCTCAATCATAACGACTGTTGTATCTTTCATCTTATCAGAAACAACAACACCACTAAATGTCTGGCGCTTTACTTCTTTTTTAGGTTGTGTCTTTGTTATGGTCATGAGTTTCGAGTTTACTTGAAGTTAAGTACTTTGTCTAGTTTAGGCGTTTTTCTTTTGAGTAAGAACGGTCATAATCTGAGCTATCTCCTTTCTGATAGCACGACCTTCTTTGACGTTCTTGGTCTTTGCTCCAGCTTTTCCAAATCTAAACGTTCGAAGAATCTCGCGTTTTGTTGCTATAAGCTGGTTCAAATCAGCGGGAGTTTTATTGATGATGTCTTTGGTCTTCATGGTATTAAACGCGACTTACGATCTTGGTCTTGATAGGAAGCTTTGTACCTGCTTTGCGAAGTGCTTCTGCAGCAACTGCATTTTCTACACCGTCAATCTCAAACATGATACGACCGGGCTTGACCTCAGCGACGAAACCAACTGGTTCACCCTTACCCTTTCCCATTTTTACTTCGGCAGGCTTCTGAGTAAATGGCATATCAGGAAAAATACGAATCCATACCTTACCAGACTTTGTAGCATATCTAGTCATCACCTTACGAGCTGCCTCAATCTGATTTGAGGTGACACGTCCATACTTCATGGCCTTGAGACCATATGAACCAAAAGCAAGCGTGACTCCACGAGTCTCGGTCTTAAGCGCCTCCTTGACTGGATGCTTGCGCTTAACGAAGTGCTTGCGATGCTTTACTTTCTTGGGGAATAACATAGTAGTAGATTAATGAAATTATTTTACAGCAATGTCTTTTTTGAAGATTTCGCCCTTGTAGATCCAGACTTTTATACCAATATCTCCGTATGTCATATGCGCTTTCTCGCGAGCAAAATCAATATCTGCGCGTAATGTCTGAAGAGGAATACGTCCTTTCTTGAGCTCTTCACTACGAGCGATCTCTGCACCACCCAAACGACCACCCAAACGGATGCGGATACCAAGAACTTCTTTATTTGCCATGACTTTTTCGATGGTCTGCTTCATAACACGGCGGAATGGAAGACGCTTTTCGAGAGCTTCTGCAATCATAAGGCCAGTAATAGCGGCATTTGATTCTGGTGAGCGAATTTCTTCAATATCCAACTTGAGCTCTTGACCCTTTAGCTCAACCTTATTTTCATGAAGTAATTTGAGGATCTTTTCACGGAGTTTGACGACACCGTCACCTGCTTTGCCGATAAGCATACCAGGACGTGATGTCTTCACGATAACACGAAGGGTCTTTTGATTGCGTTCAATATCAAGTCCACCGAGATAGAATGAGCGAAGTTCTTTGTGTAGGAATTCACGGATGATAAGGTCACCTTTCAAGGCACTGCGATAGCTTTTGTCTGTGCCAAACCAGCGACTCTTCCAGTCGCGAATTATTCCGAGTCTATGAGAATATGGGTGTACGGTATGAGACATGGTATTACTTATTGTTTTTTTTAGCTTTAACCTTTGGGGCTTTTACTTCTGCAACCGCAAGAGTAAGAGTTACATGACTTGTTCTCTTTTTTATAGGAAATGCTGAACCACGAGCCATTGGCATACTGCGTTTCAAAACAAAACCTTGATCAACGCGGATCTCCTTTACAAAAAGACTATCAGCCGTGATTTTGAAATTGTGTGATGCATTTGCTATAGCTGAATCAAGCAAATCTGCCAATGGATGCTTTGCTGCCTTTGTTGCACCAATAAGAATAATCTTTGCTTGTGCAACAGTCTTGCCACGAATCATATCAGCAACAAGGCGAACCTTACGTGGTGAAATTCTATAATTTTTGAGAGATGCAGTAATCATGTCAGTGTATTATTTCTTTGGTGCTGTAGTAGAAGTAGCTGCTTCCTTTGCTGATTTTGCAGCATTCATCTCTGCTTCTTTGGCTTTCAATTCGAGTTCTTTTTGCATCTTACCTCCATGGCGTACGAACTTGCGTGTAGGTGCAAATTCACCGAGGCGGTGTCCAACCATATCCTCGGTGACCAATACTTCTATATGTGCGCGACCATTGTGGACTCCAAATGTAAATCCGACCATTTCTGGTGAAATCTGAGATCGGCGTGACCATGTCTTAATAACCCCAGCTGTTGCAGGTTTCTTGCCTGAGATCTTTTGCAAAAGTCTCTCTTCTATATAGGGTCCTTTTTTAAGCGATCGTGCCATAAAATGTGTCGTGTATGTTGAAAAATAAAATAATATCTCATTCTAACGTCGCTCGTATGATGTAAATGTAGAAAACATTCACGCATATCTCCTAGGTCAGAATAAAAGAAGCCCCGATGAGCTCGACAATTATGCTAACAGAATGAGTATATGAAGTCAAGGATGTGGCTTGAATCAGAGGCAGGAATGAAAAAGCCGCCCTGCTGTGTAGCGAGGGCGGTGATGAATTTTGAGACGTTAGTCGAGATGTAACGTTTTGTTTCTGCACCTATAGGTAATATGCAGATCCTTGGATCGCTTGGCACGACCGATACGGATAATCGAGCCGTTACCGAAGGGCATCAGTTCCTGCGACTGGAGGCGACCGTTGTAATTACTGCCAGACGGAAGAGTGTGTGCGCCATCTTCTTGAACCACACACAGATCACCAACCTTCGTACTGAGTGGTAGGAGCCGTAGCTTGGGTGTAAAACGGTCCCACGCTTCACAGAGCGAACCACTCACGTGAGCCTTGAACTTCCGACCACCCCTTCGCAAGTTTCCTTGAGGCGTCAGAATATGGATGTGATGGTATGCACCATAGAACGAAGGCCGAGGCACATCTTGCATACCGCTATCAATACCAAAAAATGTTCTGTATTTTTCAAGCCGGTTAATGATGCGACAGACAAGGACACCGTTCGGTCCAGTGACATAGCGACCACATTCGGTATAGAGCTCAGGCTCAAAACCATATTCTTCACGAAAAGCAGAGAAGAGCTTCCATGCCCACCGGCCGACTCGGTAAATGTCCAGTTTCTTGCACTTCTTTCCGGGTAGATACGGGATACCAAAACCACCACCGATATTAATAAACGGCACTTGATGATCAAGCTCGCGCTTGAGAAGTGCAGCCTTAGCGAGTGCAATCTTGATGGTTTTGATAAAATAACTCGAACAACGTTGATTCGAGCAAATCATCATGTGGAAGCCGATAATTTCTGCTCCACCACGCCGTAACAGACGGTAAGCATCGAGAAATTGCTTCTCGGTTACACCATACTTTTGTTCTTCGGGTTTACCAAAAACGTGGCCACCAGATGTATGCAACTTTCCTGGGTTATAGCGAACACAGGCGACCAATTTTGCAAGCTTTCCAGGAAAATGCTTGATGAATTTTTTGATCAGACTGATATCGTCGAAGTTCAAGATACATCCGCCGTGAGCGAGTGCTTCTTTGAATTCTTCGAGTGATGTATTGTTCGAAGTAAACATAATCTTACCCGGCGTCGCGCCGATTGCGCGCACCCGACGTAGCTCGTCAATGGAACTACAATCGAAGCCAAATCCAAGCACAAGCATGATCTTGAGAATTTCCGGATTGGGACATGCTTTGACAGCGTAAAAGTTGTTGTAGTCCAAACCTTGGTTACGAAATGCATGAATCAGATTCGTTCCCGAATTCAGGATTCCTTCATAATCATAAATGTGTGCCGCGGTTCCAAACCAGTCCGTTATTTGTTTCAAGTGCGGATAAAGCCGGTCCTGAAAGTTTTTGCTTATTGGCATAATGCTCTCGTTTTTACATTGTTTTGCAGTATTTGTTTAGAAAAGAACGACAAGACATAAAGACTACCTTACTTTGTGTCTAAGCGAAGACTACTAATAATACTGAATACTGTCAATAAATATGCGAGAATCCTTGGAGGTCAGGTATCATTGAGATTGACAAATACACATCTACAAGGTAGAAATAGCAACAGACCATCGTATCGTTCGATGGCAAAAAGAAAGGGTTAACAGTGATACGCAAATCAAAATTCGTTACACCGGAGTTCTTGGATCGTATTTTTGAAAAAGTCAAAGGTCCTTGGACAGAAAAATACATCACATCAGTTTCTGGCCGTGTCGCCGCAGTCATCGTCGTACTTGATCCGGCAAAACCAGTTGAGACAAGCCACCAACCATTTGTCCTCTGGAGCGGTATTCTCGGAGAACAAGACACGAATAAGTGGCCGGAAAATCGCCCTTACAATGAATTTGCACTTGCGAAAGCACGCGCCGCGTGGCGGACCAAGATGCACAATCACATCATGTTTGACACCCATCCGGAACTGATCCAGGAGGGTGATTTCAAATTTCATGGTGGCGTTTATGCCTACGATGGGATCGCTATCGCAACAAGTGGTTTGTTGACTGGGCATGATGACTGGGAAGTCTCTGATTCTTTCGCAACACTCATTCGCGCCGAGATGGCCAAACTTGTGGAATCGGCGTTCGAAGACAGGTCCACATTTTACTTCTGATCGAATGTTCTCTCTGTCGTTCCCTGTCACGGGGAACGACTTTTTTGTATGAAAAAACTGGTCTGTGCAAACATGACCAGCTTCGAAACTGGAGTGATAGTGATTGACCAATCCACTTAGTTCAGATACCAAACAACACATGGGACGAAATTAATCCAATGTGCTTCCTGAACTCACCCTATTGAAAATTCACACTTTTGTTAATCTATTTGCCTCTACTCTTCCTTTTATAGAAATTCTTTGACTCTCTCGTTATGGCAAGAATAGAAATCACAGCAACATAAGAAGCGCTTACTTCTATCGGCATATGATAATCTAAATTCATAACTATATTAGCAACAATTATATATATAACCATTAAAGTCCAAACTATCAGATATACCTCACCAGGATGAATAGAAGCGTGCATATGATGCCAACGTCGAAATTCTTTCTCAGCACTATATATTGCCAATGAAGCACCATATATACTTGCAATCGCCAATAAAATCTCATTATCAGACAATAAATTATGATTATAAAAATCATATATAATTGCTGAAAAAAATACGAATGTCCAAAAATTTACTAGAACACGCCAAGCACCGAAGGTTCCTACTCTTCGGAATGTTCTAAATAGATTAAACATGTGTAATTATATTATGCTTCCTATTATTCATATGGTGCAATAAATAAAATCGCCACATAATGAATCACTTTTTTAACTCTATAAACTATTTTTTGAAACATATGGATGATTATAACAAAAAACAGGATATTGTGCTTCCTGTTTTTTCCTGCCTTTCAGCAGGCAGGTGAAATTAAATATATTATTCTGCCTTTTTCTTCTTGCCAACCTGACGTCGTGAGACAACAAAGATATTTGAATACTTTTTTGGTGTACGAGTCTTCTGGCCTTTTCCTGCTGGCTTACCCCAACGAGTCTTGAGGCGACGGAGACCACGACCCTGGCGCTGTTCACCTCCACCGTATGGGTGATCCACTGGATTCTGAGCAGTACCACGAACTGTTGGGCGAATACCCATCCAACGTGTACGGCCAGCTTTACCGATGTTAACTAGACGATTTTCTTCATTTGAAACTGCGCCGATCGATGCCCATGCATCTTCGTGAACCTTGCGAACTTCACTTGAAGGCATCTTGATATGTGTGTAACCTGCATCGTTAGCGACAACCTGAGCAAATGATCCCGCTGAACGCACTAGCTTTGCACCACTACCTGGCTTGATTTCAATATTGTAAATAAATGTACCAACAGGGATATTTTTGAGAGGAAGACGATTGCCTGTCTCAATGGGTGCTTTTTCTGAAGTTATGAAAGAGTTTCCAACCTTCATTGTCTTTGGAGCAAGAACGTAACGTTTCGCACCATCCTTGTATGCAACAAGAGCTATATATCCTGTACGGAATGGATCATATTCAATTGTCTTTACGGTTGCGATAATATCCTTCTTGTCATACATGAAGTCGATAATACGATAAAGCTTCTTATGTCCTCCACCCTTGTGGCGAACTGTAATGCGACCAAAGGCATTACGACCCATATCGCGCTTGAAACCAAGAGTCAATGGCTTGTACGGCTCTGAAGTAGTAATGTACTGCTTGAATGGCAATACTGTCATATGACGACGAGATTTTGTTGTTGGGCGGAATGATTTCATGTGAGTAAATATTATACAAAGTCTATCTTATCGCCATTTTTGAGAGTAATGATGGCCTTGCGTACACCACCAGAAACTCCACGACGACCACGAATAAATACTTTCTTTGCTGGTGAATTGATGATGGCGACTTTGATTGGAGTAACTTTGTACAATGCTTTTATAGCCTTTGCGACAAGATTTTTATTTGCATTCTTTGTAACCTCGAATGTATACACACCCATCTGACTCATAAGTCCAGACTTCTCTGTGACACGTGGGCGGATAATAACACCCGTAACTGAAGCTACTGCTTCTGTCGTCGGAGGTACTATTACTTTAATAGCTTTTGTTGCTACTTTATTCTCGGTCGTATTCTTTTTTGTTCCAAAAATAGCCATGATATTAAGAAATCTTAGCGGACAAATTCTTCAATGCTGCATCAGGATTTGAAATAATCAAATATGTAGCGTTGAGAATTGATACCGGATTGATATTGCGGAACTCTTCGACCGAAACATTACCAAAATTACGAAAACTCTTTGTGACTGAATCTGACTTATTGTCTAATGCGATGACAGCAGCATTAACTTTCTTTGTAGAAAGCTTTTCAAAACCCTTGATACCTGCCAACGCCGAGATAACTGTCTGAGCATCTTTTGATTTTGGTGTCTTGAAATCTATAGAATCAACAAAAATAATTTGTCCATCCTTGAATTTGCGTGACAAAACAGTAAATAGTGCTTTTATTTTTACTTGTTTATTAATTTTGCGTGAAAAATTCTTGTCATTGCGAGGTCCGTGTGCAACACCTCCACCAACCCAGATAGGAGAACGGGAAGAACCGTGACGAGCGCGACCAGTACCCTTTTGCTTCCATGGCTTCTTTCCTCCACCACTAACATCGCCACGAGTCTTTGTGTGAGCAACGTTGGTGCGAGAATTTGAATTCATGAGACGGACAACTTCGTGTACGAGGTCAGCATTCCACGGCACACCAAAAATGCTTTCTGGGAGTTTGATCTTTCCTGCCGATGTACCTTTTTGATTGTATATTGTAGCTTCCATAATAGTATATTCTGTTGCTTTTATTTCTCGACAACGACCTCGACCAATGTACCTCTTCGACCAGGTAATGCTCCAGAAACATACATTATGTTCTCTTGTGGGTCAATATGAGCAACATGAAGATTCTTTACAGTGATACGATCACTTCCCATGCGACCCGCCATACGCATACCAACTGGAACACGTGTACGCAAACCACCTCCGATAGAACCAGGCTCGCGCTCTGAGTGCTTTTGACCGTGAGAACGAGGTCCTCCACCAAATCCATGACGCTTGACGACACCTTGAAAGCCCTTGCCTTTTGAGATAGCACTTACGGTAACAGTTTCACCAACTGTAAACTGTGAAAGTTCAAGTTTGTCGCCAACTTTTGCTATTGGGGAATCAGTTTCTACCTGTCCTGTATGCGCAGGCAAACGAAACTCACGTATAGTCGCAAATGAGCCCATATCCTTGAAATGACCCTTCTGAGGCTTATTTATGCGATTTGGGTTACGAGAACCTTCACCAACCTGAACAGCTTCATAACCATCAACATCCTTCGTACGAACCTGAGTAACTATATTTGTTCGCACCGAAACAGCAGTAACAGGAATTGCCGCACCATCAGCGGTGAAGATCTGTGTCATATTCAGCTTTCGTCCAAGAATAAATTTCATGTCAGTATTTATATAATTCGAATCTACAAATTATGCTAATACTACGAATCGGAGGCGATGCATCTATTGCATTCGCTTGATTCGTATATTTGCATTTTAATTTACATCATCTTTACGTCTATGTTTACTCCCGATGGTAAACTTAGATTGGTTAAAGCTTCGATAACTTTTGGATTGGGGTTGATAATGTCGATCAGACGCTTGTGAACACGCATTTCGAACTGTTCACGAGAGTTCTTGTCAATAAATGAAGAACGATTGACTGTGTATTTCTTGATCTCTGTAGGTAATGGAACTGGACCATGAATAGTCGCATCATAACGAGCGGCTGTGTCCATTATCTGTTTCAAAGAAGCATCAAGAATCTTGTGTTCATATGCACGAACGCGTATACGCAGATGTGGAATTTCGCTAACAGCTTTGGCTACGCGAGCACGAACTGGCTTTGTTACTTTCTTTTTTGTTGTTTCTTTAGTGGTCATATTCTTTCACTTACGTGCACAGTTATACGATAACCTTTGTTATGACACCTGCACCAACTGTCTTGCCTCCTTCACGGACTGCAAAACGCATCTTGTCTTCTAGTGCAACTGGAGCAACAAGTTTGACTTTGAAAGTAACAGTATCTCCTGGCATGACCATCTCAACCTTTTCAGCAAGAGTAACTTCACCAGTAACATCAGTAGTACGGATATAGAACTGAGGCTTATATCCTGTGAAGAATGGAGTGTGGCGACCACCTTCTTCTTTCTTCAACACATATACTTCAGCTTCAAATTCTGTATGAGGCTTGACTGAACCAGTCTTTGCAAGAACCTGACCACGTGATACATCGTCCTTTGCAGTACCACGAAGGAGTAGGCCCGCATTGTCGCCGGCAATACCCTCTTTGAGTTGCTTATTGAACATTTCAATACCGGTGATAGTAGTTTTGACGGTATCACGGAAACCGATAATCTCAACTTCTTCACCAATCTTGATCATACCGCGCTCAATACGGCCAGTAACGACAGTACCGCGACCTTCAATAGAGAAGATGTCTTCAATAGGCATGAGGAATGGCTTATCAACTTCACGAACTGGCATAGGGATATAGCTATCCAATGCATCCATGAGCTCACTGATCTTTGCTGTCCAAACTGGATCACCTTCAAGAGCCTTGAGTGCTGAACCACGAATAACTGGAGCATTTTTACCATCATATCCATTTTTTGTGAGGAGTTCACGCACTTCTTCCTCAACGAGATCAATAAGATCTTTTTCGTCGACTGCATCACACTTATTCAAGAATACAAGAACCTTTGGAACTCCAACCTGCTTTGCAAGAAGGATGTGCTCGCGAGTCTGTGGCATAACTCCATCAAGTGCTGAAACAACGAGAATAGCACCGTCCATTTGAGCGGCACCAGTAATCATGTTCTTGATATAGTCAGCGTGACCAGGGGCATCGATATGGGCGTAGTGGCGAAGAGGAGACTCGTATTCAACGTGTGCCAAAGAAATAGTAACGATTTTTGATGCATCACGAACTGTACCGCCCTTTGCGATATCAGAATATGCCTTTGCATTTGCAAGACCCTTACTTGCTTGAACTGCGAGAATAGAAGCTGTTAATGTTGTCTTACCGTGGTCAACGTGACCGATTGTGCCGACGTTAACGTGTGGCTTGGTACGATTAAATTCTGCTGCCATATGATTATTGATGTAGTGCTTTAGTTCGCATTATTTAGGCGTGAAGTCCCTCGACTACGCTCGGGACAAACCAAACAGCGAGAACCAAAGATGCATTGTTAATAGTTTATAAAAACGACTTATAAAACGCCTGCGACTAGCAAGTCGGGCCGAAGGAGGCCAAGGGCGAATAAAGACCATACTATCATATAGTCAAAAGTTGTCAAATTGCCCGAGGTCAGACCTCGGGCAAAGCAAAAACCGAGCGAAACACTTCGTTCCGAACTCCGTCGCATCGGTGCACTTTGGGTTTGGCCAACATTACACAGACCTTCTGGGACAGAATCATCATTTTACCAAATTATTAGTAGCGTTAATCAAATAATTGGCGGGGTCAACGGCCTCATTAATTTAGCCATACAGCCATTCAAAAAGCATTGAGCGAGCACACGGTTTCACCACTCCGAAGAACTTCTACGGAGTGGCTTTTATTGTATTATTTTCTCTTCTCAACAATGGTCTTCTCAACATTTGCAGGAACTACTTCATAGTGATCAAATTCCATCATTGCACTACCCTGACCTGAAGTCATAGAGCGAAGCTGTGTAGTGTATCCGAACATTTCTGACAGTGGAACCTTGGCATGAATAGCGATCGCTTGACCACGAGGCTCTGAACCTTCAACTTGTCCACGCTTTGAAGCAATGGAACCATTCACGTCACCCATGTACTTTTCTGGTGCAACAACCTCGAGCTTCATAATAGGTTCGAGAATAACTGGCTTTGCACGCTTTGCAGCATCTTGAAATGCTTGTGAAGCAGCAATCTTGTAGGCGATCTCTGATGAGTCAACATCATGATACGAACCGAATGTAAGCTCGCATGAAACATTCACCATTTTGAATCCAGCTACAATACCACGATCCAATGCTTCACGAACACCCTTTTCAACTGCAGGAATGAATTCATTTGGAATCACTCCGCCTTTGATCGAATTGATAAATTCAAAATCATCATAGCGCTTCACATTCTTTGGAATCTTTTCTCCTTCAATGAGAGGCTCCATAGGTTTCAGTGTAAGTCGAACGTGACCATATTGACCCTTACCTCCTGTCTGCTTGATATATTTGTGTTCAGCTTCAGCAGTATTCATGATCGTTTCGCGATATGCTACCTGAGGCTCGCCAACATTTGCTTCAACTCCGAATTCACGCTTCATACGATCAACCATAATCTCAAGGTGAAGCTCTCCCATTCCTGAAATAATTGTTTCTCCTGTCTCACCATTTGATGTGATACGAAATGTCGGATCTTCATTGCCAAGTTTCTTCAAAGCCATACCCATCTTTTCCTGATCTGCCTTGGTCTTTGGCTCAATACGGAGTGATACGACAGGTTCCATGAATTTGATAACTTCAAGGATAATAGGATCCTGCTCATCACAAAATGTATGCGAAGTAAGTGCATCTTTGAGACCAACCGCTGCTGCAATCTCTCCAGCGAAGACTTTTTTCACTTCTTCGCGCTTATCGGCTTGGAGTCTAACAATACGTCCGAGACGCTCTCTCTTGCCTGTTGAAGAATTGTAAATATATGTTCCTGCCTCAATCGATCCTGAATATACACGGAAGAATGTAAGTGCTCCAACGAATGGGTCATTCTGAAGCTTGAATGCAAGAGCCGAGAATGGTTCGCTATCATCTGCATGACGAAAGACCTCTCCACCAGTATTTGGGTCAATACCTTTGATGGCTGGCATGTCTAGTGGTGAAGGAAGATAATCAACAACAGCGTCGAGAACCAATTGGACTCCAACATTCTTCAAAGCCGAACCAGTAAACACAGGGAAAATCTTATTTGCAATAACTGCCTTACGAGCAACTATCTTGAATTCATCAATAGAAATTTCTTTACCATCAAGAAAGTTCTGCATCGCAACATCATCTGTTTCAACAACTTTTTCTATCATTTCTGCACGATATTTCTTTGCATCTTCTAGTAGCTCTGCTGGAATTTCCTTTTCAATGACATTGATACCCTTTTCGCCATCAAAATAGAAAGCTTTCATTTTCAATAAATCTACAACACCAACGTGATTGGCTTCATTACCGATTGGGATCTGGAATCTAACTGCATTTTTATTCAAACGCTCAAGAATAGACTTGAATGAATGTTCAAATGATGCACCCATGCGATCCATTTTGTTGATGAAACACAAACGAGGAACATTGGCTTCGTCAGCATAACGCCAATTTGTCTCTGATTGTGGTTCTACACCAGCAACACCATCAAATACAACAACTGCACCATCGAGAACACGAAGAGAACGCTTCACTTCTACTGTGAAGTCGATATGGCCTGGAGTATCAATGATATTGAAACGAACTTTCTTGGAAAGGTCTGCTTTTGGCATGTAAGAAGGATTCCAAAAACAAGTAATCGCAGCCGCAGTAATAGTAATACCACGTTCACGTTCTTGTTCCATCCAGTCAGTAGTGGTTTCGCCTTCGTGAACTTCACCGATCTTATGAATCATTCCTGTGTAGTACAGAATACGTTCTGATGTAGTGGTCTTGCCTGCATCAATGTGAGCAATAACTCCAAAGTTACGTACTCTCTCCAATGGGTAATCACGGTTCATAGTTTGTTTTGTTAATATTGAGGCCTGTTATGATAAAAGTGGCCAAAAAATTGATTATAAATAAAAAAGCGACGATTAGCGAATTGGGCCGATGGAGGCCAACGCTTTATTAGAGCATTAATGTACAGGAAATCAACCAAATAATCAATCCTAACTTATAATTCAAGTAGATCAGGGTTAAATTCTGGCTCTTTATACTTTAAGGAAATATCTTTGCGATATATCAATCTTAGTATTTCATTATAGGCTCTCTTGAACAAAGTAACGTCATCTGTCGTATTCAATATATTTGCAAGCTCATTGACTCTTTCAACTTTTTTCGGTTTTTGTCTTATGTATTCTTCAAACTCAGCTTTCCAATCATCTTCTGCATTTGGATTATCCAAATAACGCTCCTGAATTGTCTTAACTTTACCTCTGCAAATTTTTCCTTTCTCATTAACACCAACAGATAAAATTGCATTTAAATAATCATTAAGAAAACCACCTGGTGCGTATATATCTTCTTCTTTACTTCGTTCAAACTCAAGTTGTTTTTCCATATCAAAAGTATACTTAATATATGTCTACATAACAAACCCAATCTTCCCATTCTCCTTCACCGGCTCCTCCATCAACTGTTTCAACACCGAAGAAACGGCAACAATATGCTCACCTTGCTTCTTCTGTTCCATCTCTAATTCTTTCATTCTCTGCGCTAAATCTGCATGAGTAGCCAGCACTTCACGCAATTTCACAAAAGCACGCATAATATAG
This sequence comes from uncultured bacterium, assembly GCA_903900935.1. GTDB lineage: Bacteria > Patescibacteriota > Minisyncoccia > Phycocordibacterales > PALSA-1337 > C7867-002. The sequence goes on along the minus strand of CAIUOX010000038.1, from coordinate 33,093 downwards.
ATGTTCATTTGAACAGCTCTATCACTTTTCAAGACAGATGAGAGCATGGCAACACCGAATTCGGTGAAGACGTAAGGACGAAAACGCGGATCACGATGTTTTTCTGAACCGGTCGCAAATTGCGACCGATTCAACAACTTTATTTCTTCAATACTCAGTTGAAACATGAAACCACTTGGAAACCTAGAAATATTACGCTTAACTTGTTCATTCAATCGTTTCGTCGGGACTTGATACAACTCCGCAAGATCTGTATCGAGCATTACTTTTTGGCCACGAATTATATAAATCCTCCTTTCAATAAATTCAGGAGTAATGGGCATATTCAAACTTGTTTCAGATTTTTCTATATATGACATAGAAGCATCATGCCAACTTGAAGTTCCAAATTGGAACTTCAAAAGTGCAAAAACCTGTGTAAATAATGTGAATAAGAAAAAACGCACCATTTTTAGTGCGCCTTTCTTCTTTATTATGTGGTTAGACAATGCAGTCTCGCTCTACATAATTTAGTTATAAATATAACTTAATTGCCAGAGGCTCGACGAGAAATCGGCCCAGCCGATTTCTACCAAGCAAAGTGAGCAAAAGCCTTGTTTGCTTCAGCCATCTTATGAACATTTTCACGCTTCTTAACTGCTTCACCTTCATTCTTGGATGCTGCGATGATCTCATCAGCGAGTTTGAGATGTATAGGCTTTCCTTTTTTCCCACGAGCCGCTTCAACGATCCACTTCATGGATAGTGAACTCTTGCGCTCTGGACGAACTTCACGAGGAACCTGATAGTTTGCTCCACCAACGCGACGTGAGCGAACTTCCATAGCTGGTGCAGTATTCTTGAGTGCCGCCTCAAAGACTTCGAGAGGATTCTCGTTCTTTGTCTGCTCTTTGATAGCGAGCATGCAATCAGCAACAATCTTTCGGGCAATGTTCTTCTTGCCTGATTCCATAATATAGTTGGTAAGCTTGGCGAGTTTCAATGACTGATAGGTCACATCTGGCTTGAGCTCACGTTTGAGGTTTAATTTTCTTCGCATATATGTGTGAAATTAGAGATTACTTTGCTACCTTTGGCTTCTTATTGCCATATTGACTGCGACCTTTTCTTCGCTTATCTACGCCAGCTGCATCTAGAACACCGCGGACTACTGAATAACGGAGCCCAACGTCTTTGACACGACCACCACGAAGGAGGACCACTGAGTGTTCCTGAAGATTGTGGCCTTCACCTGGGATATATGCAGTAACTTCAAGACCATTTGTAAGACGAACACGAGCAATCTTACGAATAGCTGAGTTAGGCTTCTTTGGTGTCTTGGTAGTAACTTTCACGCATACTCCTCGCTTGAATGGTGCCGGAAAAAATACCGGGCGATTCTTGACCGAATTGAAGGTGCGTGTAAGCGCAATTGACTTCGACTTGTGTGTGAAGCGAGCACGATTCTTCTTGATTAACTGATTGATTGTAGGCATGTGTATAATGCAAATCTACGAATTATACGAATCTATAAATAACAAACTCTACTGAAATCAATATACTTGAATTCGTAGCATTCGTATTATTAGCAGATTCGCAATTGGCAATCCTGAATTATTCACCGCTTTGGGTGTGAGATATACCCTGGCGATTACTCATTCTTGCCGTAATAATGTACTGGTCTAAAGTTTCCTTTAGATAGTTTGAATACCATATCATATAGATTGGGTGGTAGCAATACTCTAGCTATATTATTAAAAAACGCCCGATCTGGTATCGGTGCGCTTGACAATAGTCTGAACGAATCAAAATCGTGAGTGTCGGACGGGAGTACAGGCCCGCCCGACACCCATTCGACATCCAAGCTCGGAGGAACGTCCTGACTTGGAAAAATGAAAGCATCCTATTTAAAACAAATTATACTCCCCTTTTGTATATAAGTCAAGACCCCGCCTATCTGAGAGTAAATACCGCATCACTTGAATCACAATTTCCACTGACTGATTCACAGATCTGAACTGTATATTGACCATCAGGTATTGTAATGTAATCACCTGGTAAACCATTGGTCATATTAACCGCACCATAAACACTTCCAACATTCCAATTATATGAATTCTGATTGATTGGAATACTTGTGGCTATAATATATGGTGCAATCGCATACATCGGACACACCTGAGTAGTACAAGGTTGTTGATATGGTAGAAGTCTGAGATCGGCTATCGTTGATCTGAAATAATAAGGTGAAGTCCATACGATCGAATGCAATGTTCCCTTTTGCCATACTTCTCCACCGTTTGGAGAAATCACTCGAAAAGAAGCATCCCTATAACCAACGCCTTTATTCAATCGCTCGCGTGTCATCGGCCCAAAGAAACCGCGTGATGGAAAGCCAATAGATTTTTGATATGTTGATAGGGCTGTGCGTGTTTGCTCACCAAAATACCCCTTGGTACCTCCATGAATGCTAATGGCAGGAATATCATACCCATTGGACATGAGCCATGTCTGCAAATTGACAACATCTTTGCCAGAACTACCAATCATCAAATCGTTGGAGAATGTTGAATCTTGAGCGTTGGCGCGTACAACACAAAACAAAAAAGACAACATTACGAATATAAGATATTTTTTCATAGTGATAATTAGTTAGACTAATAATCATCCTCATTATATCACCATCTTTCACAAACTAAATCCTGTAAAAATGCTAAAAATAAAAGGTATGATAGGAGAAACAACCTGCCATAAGAAAAAGACCACAATCAACATAAATACCAAAGAATAAGACTCAAAGATCATACGTAATCGCCCATACTGCTGTGGTAATAATGAAAATAGGATCTTTGAACCATCCAGAGGTGGCAATGGAATGAGATTAAATATAGCGAGAATGATATTGATAATTACAATATACATAGATATCTCTATGAATGGTGTCATCAAACCAGCAAAAACAAAACGTATGATCGTACCAAATACAAAAGCGATAATCAGATTTGATAATGGACCAGCAAGTGCGATCAAACATTCACCCTGGCGCTTATTCTTCAAGTTATATGGATTATATATCACTGGTTTTGCCCACCCAAAAGTAAAATTTGCAAGCAATGAAGTCATCAGTGGAACAATTATTGAACCAAGAGGATCTATATGCCTCAAAGGATTCAGTGTAAGCCTTCCTTGCAAACGAGGTGTCGGATCACCAAGCATATCAGCCACATAGCCATGAGATACTTCATGGATAATAACTGAAAATATAAGGATGACTATTGAGAGTGTAGTTATAAGCATAGGTATATGTAGATATATAGTCTATCAGAAACTTGCCAAATAGATAAATTATGATAGGATAGTTCCTACACAACTTTTATGGCAAAAATTTGCGCAATAACTAAAAAAGGATCAGTCGTCGGAGGACGATATTCGAACCGCACACGTGCGACACAGTTCAATCCCTGTGGCAAAGTTCGCCGTCACCCAAATCTTCAGAAAAAGAAGATTTATATTCCTGAACTCAAAAAGTCAATCTCAGTAACTATTTCTACACGTGGCCTTCGCACAATCAACAAAAATGGTGCCTATATTACCTTGAAAAAAGCTGGTTTGATCGTATAGCTTGCTTGCACAATATTTTACTAGAATGAGCTACTTAGCTCTTTTTTTATTATATAAACAAATTTTTTAATATACAGAGATAATATCACCGTCAGAAACTATCTTTATAGTTCCCTTTTCTTGAATATTGAATCTATTCTCAAGAAGAACCATTGCAAGCGGATCTTCTTGTTTTTTTGTTTTTGAAGATGTGCGTGATGAAATATCTTTTTTATTTGAGCTTAGAGTAGATGACTTTGGTATTGATTTTGAATACACAAGAAAGCGTGGCTGAACTACATCAATAAACTGTGGAGCGAGACTTCCTAAAGATGCATTATGTGAAACAATCAAAACATTTGAATGCTGAATTTTTTCTTGAAAGACAAGATACTTTTGAATCTTTGTTGATGCATTTCCAAATAATGCCACAGAAATTGAACCAAATGATATTTTCATCAATATCTCAGGAGCACTTGCTTTGGAATACTGAAAATTACTTGCAAGCACAGGAAATAAAATATCACCTGAAACATGCTGATCAAAATCTATATGTTCGCCAGCTTCAATACCATGAATATTTATCTTCATGGTATTGAGAGTAGAAAGGAATGTCTTGTAGATACTATCTATCGAACTAGCCATACTAATATCTGACAACGAAGTGCTTGCAATATAAACTTGATCGATCCTATAGCGTTTGAGAACATCGATCAGCCCAGAAATATTCTTGCCTTCAGTATTCGTAGCAATGATCGCATCTATACGCCGTGAATAAAATGGTAAAATCTTCGTCAACTCAGCGACTATTTCAGAATTTGCACCACCATCAATAAGAATTCTTCTATCTTCTGGTGTACGTACAAAAATAGATCTGCCACTCTTGAGAGCAAATACATATATTTCGAGAACATGAGGACGATTGCCCTCTTTCCAAATATATGCACCAACTCCAGAAATTGCCAAAGTAGCCACTGCTCCAATAATAAAAGGTTTGGATATTATTCTATTCATAGACATATCGTATATAAGTGCAATGAAGATACAATGAAAAAAGAATAAAATTGAGATGAAAAAACCGCCACGATTCATGCATCTACATCATAATATTTTTAATTGATTGTATGACTCCTACTATACAAAACTAAAGCATATATACTAGCAACGATAAGATAGAAGCCTACGACCCACCAAAAAGAAAAAGTTTGTACATGAAGAGAAGCAAATGGAATTCGCGCAAAATATCTAACAACTAAAAGCTCGTATGAGAGCAATGCATGAGCAAACCATCCAAAGCAATATGAAATATATACAGAAACAAAACCAGAAACCCCTGTAAGAAATACAGCAAGCATAGTTACTGGAATACAAGGAAGTACCAGTATATTAACTACCATGCCAATGATTGAAATCTGTCCCATCATATACAGGATATATGGTGAAACAGTTATTTGAGTAGCGATAGTCGAAGCAACAATTCCTCGAATACCAAACTTTTCAGGAATAAAACCAAGTCTACCTTCAATAGGAGATGCAAATAATATAAGTCCAAGCGTCGCCAAAAAAGAAAGTTGAAATGATGGATCGTGCAATAAAATCATAGGATTTTGTATGAGCATTAGAAGCGCGGCAAATATCAAGGCCCTCGAAACAGCATATTCGCGACGAATCAAATCCGCCGAAAGCGCAATACTAGCCATGAAACATGAACGCACCACAGTCGCTCCTCCACCAACAAGTACACCAAATAAAACAATGCCAATACCGCCTACACTTATACCCCATACACGTGGCAGGAATGAGAGAATGCGACGAAGTGCATCACCAACGACAGTAATATTATAACCAGACAAGACAACGATATGAATGAGTCCGACAGTACGAAAGTCATCGAGCAAATCTTTTCCTAGAGCCGCTTTCTCTCCAACAACCAAACCTGAAGCCAATGCCGCATGTGGTTCACCAAGAGCTCGCTCAAGATTGAAAACGAAACCCCTTTTTAGACTGAACAGTAGAGAAGATATTGTATCAAAAATATTCATCTTTTCCATTGAGACAACTTCTACTACTGCGCTCTTCATCTCATAAAATACATTATTTTTTGCAAGATATCCTTTGTAATCAAATGAGCGACCACTATCACTCGAAAAATTAAATGGTCTATTTATCTTACCAACAAATAAAACATTCTGACCAAATAAAAATTGTGGATATAGCTTCGCCTTTACTCGAATCAATACATTACCACCACACTCAGATGAGTATTCTTTGGTTGAAGAGCTATTAGAAACAAATATCTTTTTCGCATTGATTATAAATACTTGACCAGAATCTGTACGTGCTGGTTCTTCACTAACTATTCCAAAACCTCGCACATCATGTTTCAAACATGATGAAATATCTGGGGCAGAATAATACAATGAATTAAAAACACGGAACAGCGCTACACCAACGAATATACTCCAAAATACAAAAACTCCCTTATTCATGGGAGTAGTGTAAAACTACAAAGTGAAGATTCTATGAAAAAAGAATCAAATAAGAATGAAAATTTATAAAAGCTGCTCAAACTCCTCTATTACCCTCTGTTCATCCGTAATATTAAGTGATTTTTTGTATCGTGCGCCCTTTATACCTTTGACACGTTTCTCGCATTCTGCCCAACTATTGTCGACATGAATAGTACCACCAACTGAACTAACGTATGAATATGCTTTTGTACTCAATCGCGATGAATTTGATTTTTTTGTTTTTGTGAGAATACTATCGTGTGAAAGATCAAGAATATTTGGTAGATCATATGCTGAGATAGACCCAGAATATAATGCAGTTTTTCCATTATCAGCAAAATCAGTAGCAATGTGATCACATCTCTCATTTCCAATTATGCCAACATGACCACTAACATATTTCCATATTATGCTACGATCTTTCACTGCAATATCTAATTTCATCCAAAGATCTTTATTGACTACATCGTCTTTTGTTTTAGTGATCCAGCCATTATTCTTCCAGACTTTTATCCAAGAAGTTATACCATTGATCAAATATTTAGAATCTGTAAACACAGTAATATCAGTATGTTTCGGTGTATGTAAAATACTCTCAATGGCTGCCATAAGCTCCATTCTATTGTTCGTAGTGCACTTCTCAAATCCACCAAGTTCAAGGACCTTTGTATCAACTTTTTGTGCTTTATCATTGAAAATTACTATCGCTCCCCAACCTCCAGGTCCTGGATTTCCACGAGACGATCCATCAGTAAAAATTGTTATTTGTGACATAGAATGATTATAACACCTCTACTACCCTCAACCTCAATTCTGGTCTACCCCTAAACATTGACTTCTCTACTGATGCTATCAAATCTATCTGCATATTAGCTTTTAGATTTTTGGCCCACTTACTTGTAGCGCTGAAGAATGCAATCGCTGAAACTGTACTACCATTTTTTTTCTTGAATATAATCTCTATATGATTGTTTGTCTTGCCAAATAAACGCACCGAATCAGTTTTTACTTTTTTAAATAAAAATACTGGACGAGGATTGCCTACACCGAATGGGGCCAACTTGGAAATATCATCAAATAAACTCCACACAACATCCTCAATAGATAATTCTATATCAACAATAATATCATTCTCTGTACTATGCTCTGTGAGAGCTAATTTTTTAGCATTGATCTTTCGTGCGCTTTCATTCAAGTGACTATCCAAAAAATGGATCTGATCATTCCCAACTGCAAAGCCACCAGAATGATGATGCCCACCAAATTGCAAAAATACACCTTCTGGAACACCGTTCATAATATCAAAGACATTTGAATTTCCTTCAGATCGACACGATCCCTTGATCACATCTCCACCATCGCGACCCCATAAGAATACGGGGCAATTGAATTCTTCTGCACACGAATTTGCAGCAAGTCCCAAAAGTGATGGTCGCCATTCTGGATTGCCGAGTACAATCACAGATGGAATAGCATTACCATGACGCTCATGTATTTTCTTTTTGACATCTTTAACTAATGAAGCGACCATACCTTTTCTTTCATTATTTATCTCATCCAAGTGATCTGCGTATATGTTTGCATCTTCTTCGGTCTGAGAAGCGAGCAATCTAAATGCATCCATCGGAACTCCCATACGTGATGCCGCATTGATACGCGGAGATATCATAAAGCCAATATCATCTTCAGTAATATATTTTTGTGGAATTTTTAATTTTGCCAACAATCGTACAAGACCGATGCGCGTAGTCTTTCGTAATACATTCAAACCATAATACGCAAGCACCCTATTCTCGCCCACAAGTGGAACCATATCTGATAGTGTCGCCATGCCAACCAAATCAAGAAGCCATTTTTCCATACCATCTTTGAGACCAAAACGCTCAATCTTCAAAATCGCTTGAATGAGTTTGAATGCTACACCAGACCCACACAGATGTTTGTCTGGGTACATACAATCAGCCTGTTTATGATCAACGATTGCATATGCTGGAGGCAATATAGGTGGTGCTTCATGGTGATCAGTAATAATAACCTCTATACCTTCAGAGTTGGCATGTGCAATTGGTACTACATCTGATATACCACAATCTACAGTTATGATGAGCTTCACACCTTGTAAAACCAAATCATCAATCGCGTCTATATTCAAGCCAAAACCTTCATCATGTCGATGTGGTATATAAATAACGAAGTTCTTGAATAAAATACGACCAAAAAAATCATTCCAAAGAACAGCACCAGGAATACCATCAGCATCATAATCAGCATATATGGCGATCTTCTCATCATTCCTTATTGCTTGAATTATACGGCACGCTGCTTTTTCTGCATCTTTCAGAAGAAATGGATCATTGATATCACGATCATAGTTTGGAGCAAGAAATATACCAGCAGAAATATTATCGGTGATACCACGATGAAATAACAGATGCGAAACAAGATCAGAAGTAAGACCAAGAGCATTTTTTTCTTCAACAGATAAAAGTTTTCGTACAGAATATGCTGTCATAGAAGAAGTATAACAGATGAAAAAGAAGTTCCTATAACGTGGCTATTGACAGTATAAATAATGAATGTTACTTTGGAATCAAACGTATATTGAAAAACAAGCAAATGGTCCTCCTATGAACCAACAATACGAAATAGAAAGACTGAAGGAGTATATCAAAACACTTGAGAGACTAATCTATTCAAAAGGATTGTTACCTCCGCCAATCAAGAAAAATTTTTTGGATGCTCTCGACATTATCTTTACCGTCGTGTGCAAAGTCTGCGACGTCAAAGTGTCAGACATAATGATGAAAAGTCGCGGTGAGCAAAATATCGCATTCGCGCGACAGCTAATCATGTACTTTTGCATCGAATACGAAGTAGGTTCGTACAAATATATTGCAAAACGCGTCAATCGTACTGACCACACAACACCACACTATGCACATAAAAAAATAAAGATCCTTGCATCAATCCCTGGTATTTGCAGAGACCAGTATTACCTTTGCAGAGAAAAGATCGGCGAGACACTTGGGCTCGTTCATGGCGAGAAAGAAGTGATTGATTACACCATATAAGCACCAATTTTGAAATAAGCCCCCATCTAGAATGGCGGGCTTTCATTTTAATTTGATATACTATTGTAATGAACAATTGTATTTTTTGTAAAATCGTCTCAAAAGAAATTCCTGCACATATCGTATACGAAGATACGGATTTCTTGGCCTTTCTGGACATACACCCACAATCTCCTGGTCATGTCCAAGTAATCCCCAAAAAACACCATCGATGGGTATGGGATGTGCCAAATACAGGAAAATATTTTGAAGTGATTACAAAGATAGCTCATGCGCAACAAAAAGCATTTGATACTGACTGGATACTAAGCAAGATCGTTGGTGATGAAATAGAACATGCCCATATATGGGTATTCCCCAATTCAAAAGTTCGTGGAAATCGGAATGATTTTGAGACAAATAGAAAAAAGATAATTAGCAACTTATAGCAAAAAATAATTCAATACTCTTTATTTAATAATCAAAAAAGTCAGTAGAAGATAACCCACTTTCCAGACTAAAATAAAAAGAATCCCAGCAAATGGAAAAAGAATATACATTTGTTTTGGCATATTCATATAGATTGAGAATATTAATCTTGATTGGACGAAATTTCAAGAGCTTGTATACCTGGTAATGTACCTTGAGCGAGAAAATCTAGCATGGCACCACCACCAGTAGAAATAAATGTAAATTTTTCTTGAATACCAAGAGTAGCAACTGCTGCAAGCGTATCTCCCCCACCAATAATAGTAGTTGCGCCACCTTCTGTTGCAGAACTAATCAACTTTGCCAATTCGAGCGTAGCACCTTGATACCCATCTTCATACAGACCAAGAGGGCCATTCCAAAGAATGAATTGCGACTGAGAAATAACTTTCTTGAGTGCTTCAATAGTAGCAGAACCAGAATCCATGATTTTATCTATTTTGAGAACAGTATTGGCAGATTTATTCATATGATTTTGATTGATAACATCAACTGGAATCATAAGCTTCTTATCAGCAATAAAAGTATCAAAATCAATCTTTCCTTTTGATACAAGTGATGTACCAATCTCATAATTCTTGGCTTTGAAAAAATCATTTGCCAAAGCGCCTCCAACAAAAACAGTATCGGCGATCTTCAAGAATTTTTGGAGCAATGGAAGCTTTGTCTCAAATTTTGCTCCACCAAGAATAAATAAAAATGGATGCGGTGGATTGAACGCTATTGAAAGATGCTTGATCTCATTTTCCAACTGTATACCAGCATAACTTGGCAAGAATAGAGGCAAACCAACTATAGAAGCATGCTCACGGTGCGAAACAGAAAAGGCATCATTCACATATATATCAGCGAGTGATGCAAGCTCCTTGGCAAATTTTTTATCATTATCTTTTTCACCATCAGAAATACGAAGATTATTCAATAGTACACACGTACTATTGGATTGCTTATCAATAACAGCTTGTGCATTTCTTATATTTTCAACAAAAGTAACCTCAATACCAAGTTTCACCAATGAATCAGCTACTGGATTCAAGGAATTATTCGAACCATCACTTGATTCAAGGTGGGCGATCAAAATAACTTTAGCTCCCTTGCCAATCAAAAATTTAATCGTCGGCAAAGCCATACGAATACGAAAATCATCTACTACAGCGCCGTTTTGGATCGGTACATTGAAATCAACACGCGTAAGAACCTTAACACCTTCGAGATATTTGATATCAGTAAGAGTTTTCATAGTAGATATTATAGCAGATGAAAAGACTAGTAACCTGCATAATACAAATAAAAGAGTACATTGCGAGACTGACTGAGGCGAGCACTAGGAATTTTTCAGCAGAAAAATATCCGTGTACTCTTTTATTTGTATTATGCAGGTTACTAGTCTTGAACTATGCCTTACAACACCACTACATCAACAGCTTTCAATAATTCTTTTAATCCAGGAATATTTACACTTTCACGACCAACAAGTAGACCGTCAACCTTTCCTATCCTTATAATGTCACCAGCATTGCGAAAATTGACTGAACCACCATAGAGAACTTTTACCTTCATAGCTGATTCTTGTGAAAAAATATCAGAAAATACTTTTTTTACGAATAAAGATGTTTCATATACCTGCTCAGGTGCCATAGCTTCCTTTGCACCAATAGCCCAGACTGGCTCATATACAATAATAATATCTCTTGCATATTTTGATTGTATTCCAGCAAAAGTACGTTTGATCTGGTCCTTTAGTGTATCCAAATATACACCCTGCTCATCACGCACATTCTCTCCAATGCATACAACTGCTTTCATGCCTGCTTCCACAGTAGCAATAATGCGCTTTGAGACAATTTCATCTGAATCACCACTGGCACGCTGTTCAGAATGACCAACAATGACATATTGAACACCTATATCTTTTAGCATTGCGGGCGAGATTTCTCCTGTATGAGCACCACCTTCTTGAATAGAAACTGTCTGAGACCCAATAGACACGCTATTTGATTTTTTTGATATACAATTTGAAATATACAGATATGGAGGACATGCAACAACTTGAGTATGTTCAAGCTTTGTTGCAACTATGCGCATAGAACGAATAATACGCTTGGCTTCGTCAAGCGTTGAAGGATTCATTTTCCAATTACCTATAATAAGTCTTTTATTCATACAAACTAGTATATCAGAGGCAAGAAGGTAAATGTACCCTTCTATATCTCTTGCCACGACAATGTTACATATGTACTTGAAGTCAATGGAAATACTGGAGGAGGACTGTAAAGTAGATTTGAGTCGTATCTGATATTACGATTTTTATAACCAGTGCTATCAGCATATGCAAAACCATAACGCTTATTTGTTGCAATAATACCGTATAGATTCAACGTCGTTGGATAATATCCTATACCACAACTTGAAGAATAATAATATCTACCAACGCGACCATTTTGGGCTATGAGAGCACCATCAATAGTCAACGTATCACTACTCTTAAGTCCAACATTAACATTTCCTTGAGCAACGAGACCTATTGAATCAGTTCCGTCATGATTTGTATATTTTAGATCATTATTGATCGTAATATTTGGCCACGAAGTTGAACCTGGATCAGGTAATACACCGGCACCAATGGTCAAACGAGCACCATTGATAGTTCCATCCACCCACAAATCACTCTCTGTGTATATAACACCTGAAGTTGGAATTGCAACAGCAGATTGTAATAATGTCTCCGTAAGAATACTCCATGTTCCCCATCGAGACTGATTGCTTACATTGGAGCATCCGCTTGGAGCAGGAACAAGTGCAGTAACTCGATAAATATCAAATGTATTATCCGTATGAAAAACAAAATGATATCCATATCCTGTGGTTGAAGCAAAGTAGGAATCACTTGCAACAGCAACAGTCTTGAGATTGGCCAACTCATTATTCAATGCAGTAAAATCAACTGCTGGTACAGCCAACTTTCTTCCAGCATAGAACATTGTTAAACCAGCACCACCAAAGCTATGACGAGTAAGATCAATAGCAGTAGGTGGTACAGGATCAGGCAATGTTGTGGTGCTGGTATACACTGCGTATTTCACACTACTAACATCAGGATCAGTATATTGAGTAAGTGAACTTGTTATTAGCCCATATGAAGTTCCCTCAAAATGTATTCCATAATTTGAATGCACCGGACCATATATGACAGTCCCTGAACCAAAATTCATATTATCATTTGCCACAACAGCGTATTGGGCCCATGAAGCCATACCCATAGTTACTTGTAATGTGCGAGAAATTTGAGGATTTGATATTACCGTTCCTTTTGAGACAACCTTAACTAGAGTTGACCCGTTCAATGGAGGGGTAATTATTAACTCATACGAACCAATAATATTCCCGTCTTTGTCTGTAAATTGATGAGTATATGGTCCATCACTACATGTTGTAGCGCATGTGCCATCTTTGTAATCAAATGGAAAATGGGCTAGGTGCCATCTATAATAATCAATTCCTGCCTCAGCTATCTGTAGAGCTTGTTCCCTATCTCCTACCATACGAACATTTTTGAGAAGAGTTGCTCCCCAATTTACAAAAGCAACCGTGATAGTCACAGCAATAGCAGAAAATACAATAACACTAAGAAGAATATCACCAGCATGTTTTTTGTGGTGTTTTATAATCATAAATTATCTTTTAGATTTCTGAACATAACCTGCATAGTATATGTTTTGACCAAAGGTTTCTGTATTGTTCCTGAAGTAAGAACTGCATTGATTTTTACTAAACGTATTGTAGTAAGAGTGATCGGTTCAACTAATGGCAACTCATTCCCGTCATATGTAGCATCAAAATACTGGAACATATCAGTTGAAGTACCGTTTGAAACAGAGCGTAGAAGTGTTGATGTTGATTCAATAGCCCCAACATATGAAAGAGGAGATCCTGAAGGAATAGCAACGACCCTATAAAGGGTTGATGATGCCAAAGTATATTTGACTCTTTCTTTAACACTGTCATTGTTTGTATCAACAAAAAAAACTAAGGTGCTAGTAGATACTTGTGCTATTGCAAATGATCCATCACTAGCAATCGACGCAGAGCGAAGCTCTTTTGCCATAGTTTTCAAAATAATCTGAGCATTTTGCACACTTTCAAAGGTACCTGATACAGAGTCTTTATATATAAAAATATTAGCTTCAAATGCACTAATTGCAACAAGTACAACAACTGAAATACCTACAGCAACAAGTACTTCTACAAGAGCCATACCTATTCGAGTGTGAATGTGTCTATTCATGTGATTATTGTACAGTATTCCAATAAAACAACCGTGCTAGTGATTCAAGAGCACTTGTTCTTCTTGCCATCCACTTCCAACTGCAATAGAAATCGGAGTAAATACTGAATATCCAGCATTTGAGACAGAGATTGTATATGTTCCTATCTGTAATCCTTGGAACAATACTTGACCTGTTGGCATACAGGATGGTGCTACCCCACCATTAGCATCTTTTTCAGTAATAAGAATCTGATCATACCCACCAGGACCTACCAATTCTACGGTTGAATCCTGAACAAGCGCTTTTGTCACAGAATCTTTCACAGTAATAAGAAGACTATTGCCATTTTTTGGTATAAGGATGAGTTTTGTATTTTGATTAACTCCTGGATTGACAGAAATTGGATTTGCAACATCAATACCAGCAATATCATATAAAGAATCAGAACTTGTGGCAGTATACGAATCCCATTCTAACCATGGAATAGAAAGAGCACCAGAACTTCCTGTCTGAAAAGTACCAAAATACTTGGCTATCAATCCATCAACATCATTCGTTTTGCTACTTGTAAGTGAAAAATTGAAATTAGCTATAGGATCACAACTCGTCGCTATACTAGAAACAGAAAGTGACGACAGCACATCAATAGAAAAACTAACACTTGTAACTTGTTGAATAGCAACTGTGCTATTTGGTTTAATTGGATTTGGATTGCCAACGCCACCCACAGGATATGTCTGATCAGTTGAATATCCTGATTTAGTAGCAGTTATTTTATATGTATTCGTTCCAGTAGCAACACCATAAATCTGCATATAACCATTATTATCTGTGGTATCAATCAAATTGATCATTGGTGATGCAGATAAATTAACAACATTTACCGAAGCATTTGGCAAACCATGACCTTGTGCATCCATGACTTGAATGCTCAAAGCCCCTGTATTGGTCGTTGCTGATTCACTACTTTTAGGAGCAACCTGTCCTGTGATCACGACTGGTGCAAAATTCTGACATGTTGAACAAAAAACTGTTATTTGTACAAGTTTATTGTCAGCCGGATTGCTATCTGTGCCCAAGAGAGCAGTTCCATCAAAAGGCAAATCAATGTTGCGAACAATAGTATCAACTTCAAAAGTTATACCACTTCGAGCTGTAGTAGTTGTTGCATACAATGTTCCTGATGGAATCCCATTTATAGTACCTATATTGTCATATGGCATATTACGAATAATCTCAAACTGTTCATTTACCAACTGAGTAGCAATCAAACGAGCTTGGTCTACATGCGCAATCTGAAATAGTCCTGTATAGGCACCATATACAGACATAGCAACAACCAAGAAAACAGCAGATCCAACGATTACTTCAACGAGACTAAATCCTTTTTGTATAGAACATTTACTCATTATTCCTATATAGCATTAACCAAAGAATACATCGGAGATATCATAGCAACAGCAAAAAATCCTACACCAGCAGCAATGCCAATCATGATGAATGGCTCAATAACAGTAGACATATCCTTGGTCTTCTGATCAACATCATCTTCATAATATCGCGCAACACCAAATAACATCTCTGAGGTCTTTCCTGCTTCTTCGCCAACAGATATCATCTCCACCAAGAATACAGGGAATAGATTGATATGCTCCGCAAATACTTTTGACATAAGCTCACCTTTTCCAACTGCTTCTGCAGCTCTAAATAAAACATTCTTAAAATGTACATTTTGTAAAACTCCAGCCGTGATATTCATAGCCTCAACAACTTCAATGCCAGATTCAAGTAAAGAAGATAATGTACGTGCTGTTCTAGCAGAATTCACTTCTCGCGAAAGTGCCCCTATGATAGGCAACTTCAATATCAAACTATCAATAACACTCTTTCCTGATGGATTGCGTATCCATGTAAAAAGAGCAAATCCAAGAATACCAAGCCCAAGAAAAACCCATATACCCTGATATTTTATGATATTACTTATATCCAAAAGAAGCTGAGTGGTCCACGGCAACTGAACATTAAGCTCAGTAAATGTCTTGAGTAATGTAGGAATTACGAATATGAACATGAGAATTGCTATAACGATCATCAAACATATAATAACGGCAGGATAAATAAGTGCTCCTCTAATACGCTTGGTCAATAAATGAGAATTTTCCATCTGCAATGCAACAATCTTCAATGTTCCTGAAAGTGATCCTCCCTGCTCTCCTGCATGAACCATCGAAATAAGTAGTCCAGAAAATACTTTTGGATGCTTCGCCAAAGCATCTGCAAATGTCATACCTTGCCCAATACTTGCAGACAAGTCAACAAGCACTGATTTGAGCAGTGGTGTACGAGCTTGACGTTCAAGAACCGAAAGAGCACGTGACAATGACAATCCTGCCGCAAGCATCGAACTTAGATTGCGAGCAAAATTTATTTTATCTGTTGCATTGACACGCTGAAATAGATTGATTGATCCAAAAGCTATTTTCTTCTTTACCGCATGCTCTTCGGCCGATACAAGCTCATCACCATTATTTCTGATTATTTGGTACAACTCATATCTATCAGCTACATCAAGCTGATTTTCATATATTTCACCCGTCGCTTTTTTTGCTTTAAAGATAAAATGAGACATTTTGGATTGGTCCATTATCACTCAGATATCACACGAAGTACTTCCTCAATTGTCGTCAAACCCTGTACACATTTGAATATACCGTCTTCGAGCATGCTTAACATACCCTCCTTTCTTGCCTGCATTTCAATATCACTAGATGTGGCATTTTTCATAACTAACTCTTTGATGGTTGAAGTCATGACCAATACTTCATGGATTCCTATACGTCCCTTGAAACCATCGTCATCTGGACCTTTGACCTTTTTATAAAATGCTATTTTGGGCCACGTATCATCTGCTTTCAAAATATTCTCTACTTTGAGAGCCTCAAATACTCGTTTCAAGTCAACGGTCTTTTCTAGTTGAGCAAGCTCTGCCTTGCTTAAAAAGTATTTTTCTTTTGTATCTGTAAGCTTGCGCACTAGTCTTTGACCAATAACAACATTCACGGTTGAAGCAAGCAAGAATGGCTCAACTTTCATATCAAGAAGACGTGGAATAGCTCCGGCCGCTGAATTTGTATGCAATGTAGAAAGAACAAGGTGACCAGTAAGTGCAGCATTAACTGCCAACGCTGCTGTTTCATTGTCACGAATCTCCCCAACCATAATAATATTTGGGTCCTGACGTACAAGAGTACGTATTCCCTGAGCAAAACTAAAACCAATATCTGGACGTACCTGTGTTTGATTGATACGCTTCATCTGATATTCTATTGGATCTTCAATTGTAGATATATTCACATCCGGAGTATTCAGTAGATCAAGCATAGTATATAGAGTGGTCGTCTTTCCTGAACCAGTTGGACCGGTAGTCAAAATCATTCCAGTAGATTGTCTCAGTGCCTTATGGACATGTTCGAGTGATTCACCATGAAAACATAGGTATTCAAGAGTAAATCCAGACACATTTTCTCGCAACAAACGCATAACAAGCTTCTCACCATAATATGTTGGCAAAATAGATACACGGAATGAAACTTTTTCATTGTCACCTGCTTGAACCTTGAAACGCCCATCTTGAGGTAGGCGCTTTTCGTCCAATTTTAAGTCTGAAAGTACTTTGATACGCGCAGATACTGAAGGTCCAGCTTGCTTAGGAAGAACCATCGCATCATGAAGAAGACCGTCGATTCGATAACGAACCAAAACCTCATCTTCCATCGGCTCTATATGTATATCTGAAGCATTTTGTAAGATTGCATGCTTGATAAGTGTATCTACGATGCGCACAACTGGGAGATCTTCAGCAATCTTTTTTATATCATCAGCAGAAACAACCTCGCCTTTTTCTTCGGCAATCATATTTAGACTATCTGTCTCTTTTTGAATAATATCTCCAAATTCAGCTTTTAGACTTTTTTGATACTGAACAAGAACCTCTTTGATAGAATCAGAATCTGTTAGGCGTGGCTGTATCTTGAGATTTGTCTTCTTTTTAATGAAATCAATAGCAGACAAATCATTCACATCTAACATAGCCACCTCTAGAGCATCTACATCTTTTTTGAAGGCAACAATATTGTGCTTGCGAGCGATAGGCTCAGGAATAAAAGAAAGTGTCTCAAAAGGAATCTTATTTCCTTTGAGATTTACAAATGGAATACCTAGCACGTAAGCTTGCATACGACGCAGATTGTCAGCAGTTATCTTGCCATTTGTAACAAGAACATCACCGAGACGATTTTCCATACCTGTTTTTGCTAATGATTCCTGCATCTCTTTCTTTGCAACCTCAAGATCCTCTTTGGAAACAAGTCCTGAATCGAGGATGAATTTATAGAGCTGAGTATCTTCAATGAGCATGTAAATTGATGAGGGATTAAAGGACGAAACGTAGATATATTATAGCAAATGTTCGTACTTTTTTACAGCAAAGATACGCTTAGGAATTATTCAATGTCTAAATAATGATTCTTAAATATATAAATGAAAACCCTCGCCCGCCGAAGCAAGAGAGGGAAAGACTGCATAAGCACAAAACTAACAGTTAAACCGACGCAGTAACCAAAGACTTGAATTCGGAACTACGGGAGAACACTCTGTCACCACCATCCCATGCTCGCGAATACCCAGCATGGTTTGCAGAAATAACCCAACCACCAGCGTTCCAGCGTACGTAAACGACGCGAAGAACCATCCATTGACTACCAGGAAGGAGAAGTAGATAGTCAGCGTTCAGTACTTTCTCAGTGATCATCCTGCCAGCCTTGTTGACAAAAGCATAGCGGTTACCCTTTAGCTTTGTCACAAGCTGAGGAACATAAAATATGTTATACCAGCCATTGTTAATCAGATCACCTTTTTCGCCATTGGATTGCTTGCTCATGAGGTCAAATATGTAAGTCAAGTCTGTGATTACCATTTTTACACCACCACATTCGAGGATGATTGAACCATCCGCGGAGGATTGCAACAACTTGTGTGAACGGAGCACAGTATCACCAACTGGTTGATGCATCACTGGGTCGGTGGATAGAAACCAGTCAATAAGGTTTTCGCCAATTGCTGAGATCTTAACGCAAATACATGAACCAGTATTGACTACGAATTTCTCCTTCGGAAAAAATTTTCCTGTTGAAGTCGCTCCTACCTTCGTAATAAACTCAAGAACCGGGTATGTCGTCGAGGGTTGCACTATTCGAGCATCCCTCCACTCTTTATTTGCCAACCAAGCTGTAAGATTCGGACCAAGAACTCCTTGTTTCGCAGCTTCAATAATGGCATATAGATCCATATCTGAACATTCCCAATTAACTGCACCAGCTATTGCTGCAATTGCTTCTCCAGTTTTTTTGCTCATATATTTTGTTGCGGGCCAATGCATCACTATTTTCTCATTATTCCAAACACTTCAATCCAATCGAAATATTTGGAAGTTTATTGAGTAAATGATGTTTCGCCACAGCAGAGAATGCCCCAAATTAGGCACTTTCTGCTATAGCGAAGTCCTATTTCAAAGTCCTATTTAAATGAATTGAATCACTTTTAACAGACTATTGTCAATACTTGCTAAAATTAAGCAAATAAAGCATACTATCTGCATTAGTAGTTCGCCAACCGGCGGACTTCTTTGTTAGAAAAATTACAAATCAATATAACTTTTTGACTTCGCTTAGGTCTTGTATTTACAAGCAAATATAGAACCTTCGCTCTTCAAAATAACAACTACATATATGTTTGATCTAAAAGTAATAAATTCCGTCGTCGACCAACTCGAAGAAGAGCGTGGTATTCCACGCGAAAAGACTCTCGAAGCTATCGCCATGTCGCTAGCAACAGCATACAAGAAAGAATATGGCAAAAAAGGCCAGATTATTCGCGCATCATTTGATCAAAATAGTGGCGGTGTTGAATTTTGGCAAGTAAAGATAGTCGTCGACCGCAATCAAGTGATTATGGAAGGTGACGAAGAACCTCAAGAAAATCTCAAAGATACTCATGTTGATGATATCAAGATACGTTTCAATACTGAACAACATATGCTTCTAGAGGATGCCAAGAAAATCAAACGTGATACTCAGATTGGTGATGAATTGGTATTCCCATTGGAACCAAAAGCTGATTTTGGACGTATTGCAGCCCAGACTGCAAAGCAGATTATTATCCAGAAGATACGTGAAGCTGAAAAAGTCTCAGTTATGGGAGAATATGGTGCAAAAGAAGGAGAAATTGTCGCTGGTACAGTGGAGCGTGTGGAACGTGGCGTCGTATATATAGATATGGGACGCGCTGTCGGTGTCATTCCTTATGAAGAACAAATTCCAAGCGAACGCTGGAAAACTGGCGATCGCATACGCGCATATCTATTCGCAGTTGAAGAATCTCCAAAAGGTATCGTCTTGAAACTATCACGCTCTCATCCAAAATTCCTCGCAAAATTATTTGAAACTGAAGCTCCAGAAATTGCCTCAGGAACAGTAGAAATCAAAGCTATTGCTCGTGAAGCTGGTTCTCGTTCCAAGGTTGCAGTTGTCTCTCATGACCCACACATTGATCCGATAGGTTCTCTTGTTGGTCAGCGCGGTGTTCGTGTTTCAACAGTTACTAGTGAACTTTCTGGTGAAAAAATAGACATCGTAGAATGGAATGAAGATCCTGCTCTATTTATCGAGGAATCACTCTCTCCTGCTGAGGTTATCAGCCTTGAATTGTCAGAAAAAGATCATCGCGCAGTTGTTACAGTTACAGAGGACGAACAGTCTCTCGCGATTGGCAAGGGTGGTCAAAATGTCCGTCTCGCCGCAAAACTCACTGGCTGGAAAATAGACATCAAATCAGCTAGTACAAATGAAGAATCGTCAGAAGATGAGATTGAAGAAACAAAATAGAGCTTATTTATATTGCCTATTTAATGTTTTTCTACTATATTTAGTCACACTGTTTAACAAATTATTAATTAGCATTAAACATATACTTATATGAATTCGTACGTTATTTTCGCTCTTATTTCATCAGTTATAGCCATCGCTTATGGAGCATTCTTGATCTCATGGATAATGAAGAAACCTACAGGCAATGACAAGATGCGCGACATCGCTTTGGCTATTCAAGCTGGCGCAAAGGCTTATCTGAACCGCCAATACCGAACTATTGGAATAATCGCTGTTGTGATCTTCATCGTACTTTTATTGTCTCTTGGCTTTAAGATTGCTATTGGATTCATCATCGGAGCAGTCCTATCTGCACTTGCTGGTTATATTGGCATGAATGTATCAGTTCGCAGTAACATTCGTACTGCCGAAGCAGCTCGCTCAAGTCTTGCAGCAGCTCTTGCTGTTGCCTTCAATGGTGGTGCCGTCACTGGACTTCTCGTTGTTGGTCTTGCACTTCTTGGTGTCTCAGGATTCTTTGCTATTACACACGATGTATCATCACTCATTGGTCTTGCCTTTGGTGCAAGCTTGATTTCAGTATTTGCTCGTCTTGGTGGAGGAATATTCACCAAAGCAGCTGACGTAGGTACTGACCTAGTTGGAAAAGTTGAAGTTGGCATACCAGAAGATGATCCACGTAACCCGGGAGTTATCGCTGATAATGTTGGAGATAATGTTGGTGACTGTGCAGGTATGGCTGCTGATCTCTTTGAAACATATGCAGTAACAACCATCGCTGCAATGATGCTTGGAGCTACAATATTCAAGGGATTTGAGGGTGCTTTGATATACCCTCTCGCCCTAGGTGGCATCGCTATCATAGCTTCTATCATCGGCACATGGTTCGTACGTATGGGCAAATCACAAAACATCATGGGCTCTATGTACAAAGGTCTTGTCGTTGCAGGAATCATCGCCGCAATAGTATTCGAACCAATCACCAAATTGATCATGAAAGATAATGGCATATACAGCTATATGTCTCTATTCTACTGTTCATTAGTTGGATTGATTGTTACGGCCCTACTCGTCTGGATCACTGAATACTTCACATCTACAAATTTCAAGCCCGTACGCTCTATTGCTCAAGCTTCAGTCTCTGGACATGGCACAAATATAATACAAGGTCTCGCAATCTCAATGAAAGCAACTGCAGGTCCATTACTTACGATTGTTGCTGGTATATTGGTTTCATATCATTTCGCAGGACTCTATGGTATCGCTATCGCAGCCATGAGTATGCTTTCTATGGCAGGAATAGTCGTTGCTATCGATGCATACGGCCCTATCACAGACAATGCAGGAGGTATTGCTGAAATGGCCCATCTACCAAAAGAAGTACGCGATGTCACTGATCCATTAGATGCTGTTGGAAATACCACAAAAGCCGTTACCAAAGGCTATGCTATTGGCTCAGCAGGACTTGCAGCTCTAGTACTCTTTGCTTCATATACCGAACTCACGGGAGGTCTTCCTTTTGATCTTAGTGATCCAAGAGTTATTGTTGGTCTTTTCATTGGAGGACTCCTTCCTTATTACTTCGCCGCTCTCTCAATGGAAGCTGTTGGTAAAGCTGCAGGAAAAGTTGTTGAAGAGGTTCGTCGCCAATTCAAAGAAATCCCAGGCATTATGCAAGGAACAGCAAAACCTGATTATGCTCGTGCGGTCGACATCGTAACAAGTGCAGCAATCAAAGAAATGATAATTCCAGCCCTCATTCCTGTTCTTGCTCCTATCTTGGTTGGTTTCATTCTTGGCCCAATTGCTCTTGGCGGTCTTCTTGTTGGATCTATCATTACAGGTCTCTTTGTTGCAATCTCTATGACTTCAGGTGGAGGTGCATGGGACAATGCAAAAAAATATATAGAGCTTGGTAATTTTGGTGGCAAAGGTTCTGATGCCCACAAGGCGGCAGTTACTGGTGACACAGTCGGTGATCCTTACAAAGATACCGCTGGTCCAGCTATCAACCCAATGATCAAAATATTGAACATTGTTGCTTTACTCATCGTTGGATTTGTTATGACACATCATCTCTGGTAACAAAACCAATAAAGATCTACACTTATCAAAACAGCAGATAATAAAAAATGGTTCATCTAGAGCCATTTTTTATTTGATAAGTTTAGTCGAGGTCTGTCATTGTCATAAAATAAGAAATTAAGAATAGACCTCGACATATCTGCACAAAAGAGTAATATCAAAAATGGAACTACACTACAAAAGGCAGAAACAAAATTGGGTTAAACCCAGAAAGGTGAAAACCATATGGAAAAAATAACCATAGATAGAGGAAGTGGTAAAGGCAAACTAGGTGCTGATGTGATCCGATCAATTCATGATGGTATCACTGCGGTACTTGAAAAGCTTGGTGACGATGAGCAAATGGTCAAATTCATTACTATTCAGCAGTGTGGATGCAAAGGAGACAAAGATTATCTAAAAATCAAAATTGTCATCACTGAACCAACTCTTGGTCTTGTAAAACCAGTAGAATTCGAAGGTGAAATTTTCGCCACAGATGACACTGCAACATACATTTTCAAACAAATCACACGGAAAATCATTCTCATGGGGTCTATGCGCGACGACCAGCATCGTCGACTCGCCAAACATTGGAAAGCTATCATGAAGAAAATCGTGCAGAAATAACTGCTTTTCCTCACACAAACCCGCTAAAATGAGCGGGTTTTAATATAATACATAAGTTCAGATACATATAATTTATAGACTTAGCTATTCATGGTATACTGGTCTCTGACACAATTTTGTGTCATTACTTAGACGAAAGACTAAATACCATACAATGAAAAAACAACATATATACATAATCCTAACTTTAGCGCTTATTCTAGTACTACCCAGCACAATGCGCGCGCAAGAAAATGATAACAAGTCCGGACAAGGACTGCCTATCATGCTTCGAGAAAAACTCGGTGGAAATATTGGACAAAATGAAAATGTCAGAAATCAAAGATTAGAGAATCGTGGAATAGTTGGCTCAAGCACCAAACCATTCCAAAATATGAGAAACGCTTCAAATACTTATGAAATAAATGCCCAAAAATTAGGAGAACGAGGTTTCAAAGATGGTGTTAGCTCAAGCGCAGAAGATATAAGAAATAGTTCTTCAACTCAAGGATATCGAGCAATACAAAACATCTTTATAGCGCGCAAAGAAGCTCTGTCAAAGCAATTGGGGCTCGCCCTGAGCAATCTCAAACAAATCCGAGAACGTATCAACACTCGTATTGGCAAGGCTGAACAAGTTGGTGATGATATGATCGAAGCAAAGAGACTTCTTACGATTGCCGATGGTAAGATAGCGAGTGCCGAACAGGCTCTTGCCAAGTTCAATACATTTACTTCAATAGCTTCATCAACAGCAACTACAACAATAGACATGAACCGACCACGACAAATCGCTGATACAGCAATCAAAGCCAGTAAAGATGCACACAATGCTCTTGCAGACGTTGTTCGTGCTATAGCTCATGCAATGGGCTTAGACCTTGGAGAACAAAAACAGAACAGATCTACAAGCACTCCTCAACAAGTACCAAACAACCAACAATAATATATAATATAAAAAACACCATGGATACCACACAATCATCACAGACTGAACAAGAAAATGGACACAAGAAAGTAGGCCCTATTATTGCGACTCTTGTCATTGTGCTGATTCTTATTATTGGTGCTTTATATATATTTGCTTCGCGGATGAATCAACAAACTCTTCCTGCAGACATAACAATTGATACAACCACGAGAACAGTCAAGGAAATTACCAATACTTCTGATGATATAAACTCATTAAATAACGACCTCAATTCATCTGCCGGTGGATTGGAAGGTCAAGGATTATAAACTTTATCGAGGTCTGACATCGAGGCGAGGCCTTGATGTTTCAGTCTTTTATTCTTGCTCCATTTACCATGTTCATGTACACTCTCTTTCATGACAAAAACAACACAAAACCCAAAATCATACTCGTCAGCAGAAATAAAAAAGTTAGAAAAAGCTCAGATTGAAATAAATGGTTCTATATCAGCTGAGATTCTTGATACATTCCGTGCCCAGGCCCTCAAACATATCAACAATTCGATCACCATGGATGGATTTCGCAAAGGTAATGTTCCTGAAAATATACTTGTCGCCAAAGTTGGTGATATGGCTATTCTTGAAGAAATGGCTGAGCTGGCACTTTCAAAAGCATACCTAGACATTATTATTGACAATAAACTAGACGCTATTGGTAAACCAACAATAGGAGTCACCAAGCTCGCCAAAGATAATCCTCTTGAATTCAAGATAACTACGGCTATTATTCCAGAAATAAAATTACCTGAATACAAGAAAATAGCTCAGACCGAGATAAAAAAGAGCGACCCTGCCGAACTCAATGTGACAGAAAAAGATATTGAGGATTCTATTTTCCGCATTCGAAAGTCTCATGCATCTCACGAGGGTCATGATCACAAAAAAATGACACCAGAGGAGCACGAAAAGGCTATTGAAGCATCTATGCCAGAATTAACTGACGCTTTTGTGAAAACACTTGGAGATTTCAGTGATGTCCCTGATTTCAAGAATAAACTCTCAGACATGATTGCTGAAAATAAGCGCGACCAATCACACGAAAAAAGTCGTATTCGCATTGCAGATGCAATTGCAGAAAAGACTAAAGTAGAATTACCTGAAATCATGATAGAAAGCGAACTCAATAGGACAAAGGCACAATTTGAGGCTGATATTCAGCGTATGGGGGTTAAACTTGATGATTATTTGAAACACGCCAAGAAATCACTTGAAGATCTCCAAAAAGAATGGAGGCCTCATTCTGAAAAAAAGGCAAAACTTCAGCTTATCTTGAATGAAATCGCCAAAGTTGAGAAGATTACTCCTACGCGTGAAGAGGTTGAAGAAGAAGTAAACCATATCGTTGAGCATTATAAAGATGCAGACCGTGAGCAGGCGTCTATATATGCCGAGACTGTGCTAACAAATGAAAAGGTATTCCAGTTTTTGGAAGCAAAAGAATAGTTGTCCGAGGTTCCACCTCGGACAAGTGAAACTTCATCAATTACCAAACATAACTACCGAAAGAGTAGCGACCACAGCAGTTTCTGACCTCAAAACCTGATTTCCTAGAGAAACAAGTTGTATTTCATGACTGTGAAACATATCAACCTCATCTGCAGACCAACCTCCTTCAGGACCTATGAAAAGTCCAAGTGAAACATTTTTATCGAGGCCTGACCTCGATAAAGCTGGTGCATCGGTATGAAATGCAATTAATTCAAAACCATCTTTGCTATCTAAGGCTTCTTTTAAACTCCTAATTGGTAGAATGGTTGGAACATTACCCCTACCTGATTGTTCACTTGCCTCAACTGCAATCTTCTTGAGCCGTCCCTCATTCAAGGATTTCTTCTCGCTACGCTCAGCCATTACAGGAATAATGTGTGTAACACCAAGTTCTGTGGCTTTCTCAACAATCCATTCAAATGTATCCTTTTTGACGACCGCCGCATATAAATATACGTCTCGAATTGGCATATAATGACTTCTGCGCACAGAAATCACATTCAAAGAAATAGTTTCTCTACTAAAATCAGCAATGCTACATTCATAGTCAGAACCAGAACCATCAAAAACAACTATCAAATCTCCTTTCTTCAATCGAAATACTCGATGAATCTGATTCGCTAAATCTGCAGAGTTGATTGTAAGCTCTGTTTTATTTCCTACAACCTCAGATATGTAGAATCTATGAAGACGCATAATTACTTCTTACCGCCTGCAACTTGATCAATAATGCCATATTTCTTCGCTTCTTCTGCATCCATAAAGAAATCACGATCTACATCTTTTTCAATCTTTGCGAGAGTTTGACCAGTATTCTTGGCGAGAATCTTATTCAAATTTGAACGAGTCTTCAGAATATGCTTGGCACTAATCTCAATATCAGATGCTTGACCCTCTGCCCCACCGAGAGGTTGGTGAATCATGACCTCTGCATTTGGTAAAACCATACGCTTGCCTTTTGTTCCTGCAGATAGCACAAGAGCTGCACCTGATGCGGCTATTCCAACGCAGACCGTAGAAACGTCATTCTTGATATGATTCATAGTATCAATAATAGCAAGAGTAGAGGTGACTGAACCACCTGGTGAATTGATATATAGAGATATCTCTTTCTTTGGATCCTCAGATTGCAAGAATAAAAGCTGAGCAATGACAAGATTTGCCATATGATCATCTATCGGTCCGCCCAAAAAAATGATGCTATCTTTCAAAAGACGTGAATATATATCATATGCACGCTCTCCGAAACTAGATTTTTCAATTACTGTTGGAATTAACATAATTTTTGACTTAATTAAGATTATGTGGCGATTGTAACAGAAATGGGCTTAAAACTCAAATGATGATCTCTGAAGACTTGCACAGTTATAAAATTAGTTATACTATACGATTGTTACCAAATTTTAATTTTGATTCCGCTTTTTAAGAATTTCGTGATATTCCAACCTATGACACACACCATCATTCAGTTACAGACCAAGACTCATACGTTACTTTCATCTTAGTTCAAAAAGAGCGGGTCCACACCGCATATGTCACTCAAAGAAGTCGCATTATACCTCTCCATCGCGGGAGTTGTAGGCATTGCTCTCGGGTACTATCTGCGCCTGATCATTTCTTTAGGTAAAAAAGGTTCTATGGAACTTGAAATCAAGGAGATGCTCCTTGCCGCCAAGGAAGAATCAAAGAAGATCACCGCGGATGCCGAGACAAGGGCCCACAAAACACTCGATGAGGCGAGAGTAGAAATCAAGGAAAAAGAAGACAAAATCAACCAAACAGAGGATCGCCTCATAAAAAAGGAGGATTTGCTTGATAAACGCCAAACAGACATCGACAAAGAAGTCGATCTTATAAAGACACGTGTAGCAGAAATAAAATCTATTCGAGAAAAAGCCGAGAAACTTGAAACTGACCGCTTACAAGCTCTCGAAAAGATATCTCAACTTTCAAAAGATGATGCAAAGAAAGAGCTGATGACCATTGTAGAAAAACACAGTGAAGAAGACTTGCTCGTTCGTATGAATAAGCTTGAAAATCAAGGGGAAGAGTCTCTTGATATCAAAGCGAGAGATATTCTCGCAATGTCTATACAGAGACTTGCCTCATCAGTAGCCTCTGATGTTATGTCATCGATTGTAGAAATTCCAAGTGATGATGTCAAAGGTAAGATTATTGGCAAGGAAGGCCGTAATATCAAAGCTTTTGAACGTATTACTGGTGTAGAAGTAATGGTTGATGATACTCCAGGCGCAATTACGATATCATCATTTGATCCAGTACGCCGACATACAGCACGTATTGCTATTCTTGAACTCATCAAAGATGGCCGTATTCAACCAGCAAAGATAGAACAAGTCGTCGAAAAGGCAAAACAAGACATCAATAAGACAATCAAAGAAAAAGGAGAGGCCGCTGCATATGAATTTGGCGTCATTGGCCTTGACCCACGAATACTCCTTATTCTTGGACGTCTCTATTTCCGCACAAGTTATGGACAAAATGTATTGCAACACTCAGTAGAAATGGCACATATTGCAGGAATGATTGCTGAAGAAATCGGTGCAAATGTTCAAGTAGCAAAGGCAGGGGCCCTTCTTCACGATATTGGTAAGGCACTTGACCATGAAGTTGCTGGTACTCACGTTGAAATAGGTCGTCGAATACTACAAAAGTTTGGTGCACCAGAAGAAATAATAAAGGCAATGCAGGCTCATCATGAAGAATATCCATATGAAACCGTTGAATCACGCATTGTGCAAACTGCTGACGCTATATCTGGTGCTCGACCAGGAGCGCGTCGCGACAATGTTGAAAATTACCTCAAACGTTTGGCTGACCTTGAAGCGACAGCCAATTCATTCCCTGGTATTGAAAAATCATATGCCCTTCAAGCTGGCCGTGAAATTCGTATATTCGTGAAGCCAGAAACAATGGGCGACCTTGAAGCAAAGACTTTGGCACGTGATATAGCGCTAAAAATAGAAAAAGATCTCAAATATCCTGGTGAAATCAAAGTCACCGTCATACGTGAAACTAGAACGGTAGAATTCGCACGGTAATCAATAGCTTGCCCTGCGGAGCTCATGCATTATGAGCAAAGCGGTGTGGAGTTTGCGAGATAGCCACAAATGATTCAACCAACATAAAATCACCACTATATGTGGTGATTTTATGTTGAAATTGACATATATATAAAAAAAATATATGATACTATCATATTAAAATATCATACATATGACCACACTATCTATACCCATCTCATCTGAGCTCGCAACTTTTATTGAAACTCTCATACGGAGTGGTAAGGCTTCAAATAAAGCAGATGCAGTACGTCGTGCTCTCACCTACTTTGCAGAAGAACAAGCCGTCAATGCTGTACTTGAAGCCCAACGAGAACCAAATCTCAAAGGTAATATCCGTGATCTCATGAAGAAACTCTAGTAGTATCAGACCAATACATATGTTGCACATATACTACAAACCGCAATTTATCCGCCAACTCAAAAAACTAAGTTCACCTGCTCAAGATGAAGTTATTGAAAAAATCGAAATCCTCAAAAACAAAAAGAACCACAAGGTGCTAAAAGTGCACAGACTTCACGGAAAACTCAAAGGTACACTGAGTTTTTCAGTCAATTACAAAGATAGGGTTATATTTGAATATGTATCAAAAAATGAGATCACGCTTCTTGTTATTGGAGATCACGATGTATATAGATAAATTACGGATTACACAAACCAATAGAACTGCTTGACCACATTTTTTTATTATCTATGCAGATAATCAGATACGTTATTTATAAATAGATTATACCTTTATTTAAGTATTTCTTATATAAAACAAGCAATTTTTACTCAAATATGTCAACTTTACAGACGTATTGCTTAAAATACGGCTTACTATATAATTATAGCCACGGTTCGACACTTGATTCGCCACAGCGACTCAGTTGCGGCGAATCGAGATTAGCAATTATTAATACTAACTAATTCATACATATGAACAAAGCATCAATCGTAGAGGCAGTTCACGGCGTTCTCGGAGGTACAAAGGTACAAGCAGAACAAGCAGTTGAGACAGTCATCAATAGCATCATTGATTCACTCAAAAAGGGTGATGAAGTATCTATTGCAGGCCTCGGTATCTTTTCAGTAAAACAGCGCGCAGCTCGTGAAGCTCGAAATCCTCGCACAGGTGAGGCTATCAAGGTTCCAGCTATGAAGGTTCCAAAGTTCCGTGCAGCAAAGGCATTGAAGGATGCCGTCAAATAATCCCTCCACAAGATTATTCAAAAAACCGCTTAATAGCGGTTTTTTGTTTGCATATCAGCAATACAGCTTTTTTTACTTAA
This sequence comes from uncultured bacterium, assembly GCA_903900935.1. Lineage (GTDB taxonomy): Bacteria > Patescibacteriota > Minisyncoccia > Phycocordibacterales > PALSA-1337 > C7867-002. Next base: position 2,765 of record CAIUOX010000038.1, on the reverse strand, counting down.
ATAAATTTAATTCTTGCAAAACCATAGGCAGACTAGTCACACCATCTTCTTCTGAAAAATGTCCTCTACCCTGTTCAATAATAATTTTTGGATTCAATGCTTTCTCAAATGCATCTTTATTTACTTGAAGTGGTACAAATGTGTCATTATCAGAGAATATCGTGACGAACTTCCCTCCCATAGCCCGAATACTCGCGAAATCAATCGGTCTATCTATCCATGGGCGAGCAATATCTTGTTCTTCTTGAGTTTTGATATTGGTAATTTGTAACCATGGAGCAATAAGAATAGCTCCACCTAACTGCGAGCCTTTATTCGTCTCCAAATATCGAAGAATTGCCTGACAGCCAATGCTGTGACCAATAAAATACGTATCTTTGTCAACATAGTAGACATTGTCTTCAATATGTTTCGTCCATGCATCAATCGTAGGAACTAAAGGATTTGGCATATCCAAAACAACAGTTTCAAAACCTGCTTCTGTAGCAACTTTACCTAACCAAACGATCATTGGTTCTTGCGAACTTCCACCCCAGCCGTGAATTACAAATATTCTTTTCATGATGATTATTATACTACACAATATCTTAAAAAGAAGAATTAACTTCAGCATTAAAAAACCCACACGATTTTGTCGTGCAGGAATTGAATGTCGGAGACTCATCTCATGTCGAGTGGTTGAACCACCGCCTGAGTGCTACTTACGTGACGGAGGGCTGGGTTGTCGCTATACCAATTGCGACTAAGGGGGTCCCAGACCAGCACAACCCCGCCATCGCTCTCGCAGAGATACGGGACGAGGAGATCGACGAGTAGGTCGCCGATGAAGTATTGCACGACCGATGCCCAACCAAAAACCGCTTTGCCATAGAAGTATTTTTGATAGAAGACAATACCTTTCTTCTGAATCTCATAGAGATCCCGCACTCCAACACAAGTCTTCAGTGTATTGGTATTTTTCAGATGCGTGAAAATCTTATTACCTTCAATACACTTTCCATCCTTCTGCAAGTGATGGGTCCATTGCTCGAGTTTGGCAACATCATATCTGGAAGGTGCTATAGCTTCCAGTTCTGGGTGCATCACCCTTTTCACCCCTTCTGGATATGAAAAGGGTGTAGAACGGTCAACATAAATAACTGAATCAGCTACCAAATGTATTCCAGAAGTAGGTTTTCTTTCAATGATCAATTCTGCTTTGCAACATGTAGGCAAACCAGTTGGCTTTGTGCCACTAGAAGGCCAGTCTAAATCTAAATCGTCCATAACAGCTTATCCTCTCTTTGTTGTGAGTAGGCCTCAAAAGGCATGCTCAGTTTTTTATTTTTGCTGTACACTTCGCCACAGCATTCAAAGATCTTTTCTTTACTTTTTTAGTATATATTATAATTTAATATCTGTCAGGTTATTAAAAATTTAGATACTATCATCATAACGTGCAAAGCGCCTTCCATACCACCACCCTTCGAATGCTCTCGGGGTTGAATCGAATTTGGCACCTATTATGTATTACTGTCAATACACAATGGTATTGTGCATGAGGATTACTTAATGTTTGGTGCGGGATGGGAGAATCGAACTCCCGACCACAGTTTGGAAAACTGTTATTATACCATTTAACTAATCCCGCAATTGTCCTATCCTAGCAGATTATGTAGCTTTTTAAAATCAAAATTATTTTTTTGTCTCATCTTCGTTGTTTTGATGATGATGTATCACATGTTCATGTTCAACGATTTCTTTGATCTCATCAACTTCTTTTTTCATCTCCTTAATAGTCGAACGAATTTGACCGAGCTCAACATCTTCTTCTTTGACTTCTTTTTCAGTCTTTTCTGCTTGTTTCTTCTGCCCTTTCAAACCACTCATAAGAATAGTGTCACCAATAAAATAAGAAACAAATAATCCTGTCATAAGCAATATAATAGCAGTGAATATCAAATTGACTGGCTCATAAAAGAACCAACCAAGAAAACCTCCCTTCTCCTGAAGTATATCGGCTGTATGCCATACTCCGCGCCAGAAAAGTACTATAGCCACGCCACCAATTAACGTATAAATAACTGGGGAACGACTCAAACGAGCACGCACCTTATCTTCAAATTTATCAAAAAATATAATTATCTTTCTTATCATATGGTCGGAGCGCCGGGATTCGAACCCGGAGTCTTCTGTTCCCAAAACAGAAATGTTAGCCGTTACACCACGCTCCGTGATTGAACTATCCTAGCACATTATAGAATATACACAAAAAAATTAGAGCACTATATCTTCTAGCCACTTTACTCTTCCCTTTCTTTTGGCTAAATCTATAAAAACACAAAGTACATGAAATTTAAATAAAGCATCAAGTCCACCACCTTTTTCTTCAAGATATGTTTCAATAATCCTTCGCAAATGTTTGACCTTTAGGCCGTGTACATTATCCTCTGGCTTGTGATCATTTGTATTGATCAAAGAATTAAAAAAGGTGCTCTTAACCTCAAAAAAATGAATAATTCCATCTTTACTAGCAACAATATCCAACTCTCCCCATTTTCTTAAATAATTACGATCCGTGACAAGAAATCCCCTGCTTTCAAGAAATCTCATTGCAATATCTTCTCCTATATTACCTTTTGCTCTTTTATGCATAAAATTACATGTGAAATGTTTCTTGTGAAACATATTACTATTTTTAAACATATTTATAATGACTTTTAAATGACTTATTCTATTAAATGGCTCAAAATAAGGGTTTAGTCAGAAAATACCTATTAAAGACC
>CAIUOX010000037.1 GCA_903900935.1 uncultured bacterium | reverse complement strand
AAAATATTTTATAAATCAAAATTATGGGAATTGGTCTGACAATATCAATAATGCTATAGTTAATGCATCTGGACAGATTATAAAAATACTATTCTTAGATGATTTTTTCTACAAAAATACATCTCTACAAGAAATAATACATACATTTGATATAAACAAAGATCATTGGATGGTAAGTGCATGTACACATTCGAAAGATGGCCATACCTTTGAAAGAACAATCTATCCAAAATATGATGACAAGACTATTTTGTTCAAAAATGGAATAGGGTCACCATCTGTACTGACCATAAAAAATGAAGGTTTTATACTTTTTGACACTAAACTAGGATGGGCTCAAGATACTGATTATTACAAAAGATACTACGCCAAATATGGTGAACCAAAAATACTAAAAGAAATAAATGTTGTTATTCGCCTTCACCCACAACAGGTTACAAACACGGTTGCAACAGAAATTGCGAGAGAAAAGGATTTTTTATATACACTTAAAAAATGGAACGTACCGAATGCATGGAAGCTTACATTAGAATACAAAACAAAAAAATATATTCGCCAAACAAAGAATATATTAAAGAAAATACTAATAAAAAAATCATGATAATTACAGAACTATACAGTGGACAAGGACTTGGAAATCAACTTTGGTGCTACGTGGTTACTCGAGTGATTGCAAAAGATAATGGATATAATTTTGGAATTAAATCTTCAGATAAATTCAAGGCGTCTAGTTTTATGAACGCTGATATGGGGATATCAGTTATTGGTGGAAGTGGACCAGAAGGCGGTCCACCCACCTCTTTGGCCCAAGGAATAGTAAAATACTACAAAGAAAAGGAGATCCTTCATCCATTTAATGGTTCTGACATAAGAACATACGACGAAAACTTATTGCGTGTACCCGATGGAACTCATATAGAAGGATATATGCAGGATGAACAATATATTACACACAGAAAAGATGATATAAGAACGTGGTTAAAAGTGAAAGATGAATATGAATGTTATGACTATTCTAACGATAATACATGTGTCATAAACTTTCGTGGTGGTGGATACCTAAATGATAAGGAATTTATTCTACCACCAGCATATTGGCATAATGCCATTGCCAATATGAGAAAGATTAACCCTACATTTCGATTTATAGTTGTGACTGATGATGTTGCTGCTGCAAAGATTTTTTTTCCAGATTTTGAAGTAAACCACTGGAACATAGCCAAAGACTATGTGGTAATAAAAAATGCAAAATACCTAATACTCTCAAACTCTAGTTTTGCATGGTTTCCAGCATGGACTTCTGAAAAACTAAAATATTGTATTGCCCCAAAATACTGGGGTAGACACAATATATCTGATGGATACTGGAGTCTAGGGTATAACCTAACAAATGGCTGGATGTACCAAGACCGCAAAGGAAAACTTTACACATACGATGAATGTCATAAAGAACTTCAAGAATATATGAGAGAAAATCAATCATTATATTCAGGAACTATAATTTATAAAAAATCTATATATACAAGAATAAAAAACTTTTTCCATCTCATACATACTCTAAATTCTGATTTTTCAATAACACACACTCTGACACACATTATATCTGTGTCAGCAATACAATATGCGCGCAAGATAAAACTTGAAATTGATAAAATAATAAAAAAACGTGCAGTAACAGGAATAATACCAGTTGACGAATTATCTATATTTAATATTCTAAAAGAAGATATTGAAACAGTTTTTGATGTAGGATCAAGAGATGATCTATCATTTTATTATATAAAACCAAACTGTTCCTATCATTTATTTGAACCAAATATTGAATTTGTATCTGCATTAAATAAAAAACTTTTACATCTCAAAAATAACCACATATACATAAATGGATTTGGATTATCAGACCAAAAAGAAGATAATTGTATTTACTATGAAAAGAGTCAAGGCTTTATCATAAATCCATACTTTATAGATGGAGATACTGACACCGGAAGAAGATGTTCCCTAAGAACATTAGACGATTATGTGAACGAAAAAAAGATAGAACGAATTGATTATTTAAAGATAGATGCTGAAGGATTGGACCATAAAGTCTTACGTGGTGCCATCAATACAATACAAAGAAATAAAATTTCATATATTCAATTTGAATATTGGGATAATATAAGAAAATCTGTAGATGTACTACGTGAACATTTTAACCTATATCTTATGATGGATCGTGGATTACTTAAAGCCATTATAGAAAAAATATATCCCACAATGTCATATGAACAAAAAAAGGTTGACTATACCAATTCACTCATCCCTCTCGAAGAAAAGATTATTGACCTAATTGATAAACAATTATCTCCAATTGGCTATGGTGGTGGTAATATATTAGCTATAAATAAAAATATACAAAAGGACGTGTGTGCACTCATGTTCAAAATACAACCTATTATTGAAGAAAAAAAACGCCCACAATCAAATACATTCAAAAAAATAATTACGAAAGTAAGATGGAATTACAAAAAAATAACTATTACAAAGGGATACTATTAATATGAGATTAGTAAAAAACATAAAACGGCTCTGTAAAAAAATATTACGTATCCCAAGAAGAATGCTTGAGATTTTGATAGAGTATAAAATAAAAGTAGTATGGTTGCCATATAATAAAATAAGAGAATATCGTAAAAGTATAAAAATATATGACGTATTCCCATTTTTTAATGAATTAGACCTGCTTGAAATACGCCTCAACATTCTGGATCCATATGTAGAATATTTTGTCATTGTCGAAGCCAATCAAACATTCTCTGGAAATCCAAAACCACTTTATTTTAAAGAAAACAAAGATCGTTACAAAAAATGGGCACACAAAATAAAATACTACGTTATTGAAAATGTTCCAAAAGACCAAAATGATGTTGAGCAAAGACTTTGTAATATAAAAAATTTGGATCAGGAGGAACGCAAAATACTTGAATATACATTATCAAATGACACTATTGACCATTCAAAACCTTACTGGGTCAAGGAATTTTATATAAAAGAATCGATACGAAAAACATTGATTGGATTAAACGACGAAGATATATGCTATTTATCAGACTTAGATGAAATTTGGAATCCTGATCTAATCATTGATTATTCAAAAGATAATTACTTCAAACCGCGACAGCTCCCTTATATGTATTATTTGAACAATCGATCAGATGAAGATTGGATGGAGTGGAGCGGGACAGTAGTAACAAAATATAAAAACATACACAATCGATGTCTAAACGACATACGAAGCCTGAAGCACAAAACAACATTTACAGTACTTAGTAATGGAGGTTGGCACTTTAATTTCCAAGGAGGAATTGTTGGTGCACGAAGAAAAATTAGTGAGGCAGATCACCCATTCTATGGCAATAAAAAATTCCTTTCAAATCTTGAAATGGCAATTACTCAGAACATTGATCATAGGGGTAAAAATATAAAATTATGGATTGATGAACACGACTTACCACAATATATTTTAAATAATAAAGAAAAATATAAAAACTTATTCAAACAAAAACCATGATTATAACTCGCATCTCAGGAGGTATAGGCAATCAACTTTTCCAATATGCAATTGGACGAGCATTGTCATTGAAAAACAATGATGGACTGAAGCTAGATACTCACTGCTACGACCTAAATAAAGAACCTAATAGATCATTCACACTCTACAAATTCAATGTCTCAGCACAGATAGCAACTCGTGATGATTTCAAGAAGACGAGAATCCCTGACCCTCTAAGACAGGACCCATATTCAAGGCTCATTAGATATGCACTACGTATCCTCGAATCAAATAAATCTCTGAATAAAAGAAAAGTTATCCTTGAACCAGATTTTACTTTTCATTCTGAAATATTAGAAGCTACAGGCAATCATTACCTTTCTGGAGTCTGGCAAAGCGAAAAATATTTCAAATCAATTGAAAACACAATCAGAAATGATTTCAAACTAAAAAATCCCCTTTCGGAAACTGCACAAAAAGTAAAAGAGATGATTGATTCTTGCGTGTCAGTATCTATACATATACGCAGAGGGGATATGGTGACAAAGCCAAATCTTATCAAAAAATATGGTGCACCCACGCATGAATATTATAAAAAAGCAATTTCATATATATTAGAAAAACATCACACAAATGGGAATATTATTAAATTATTTATATTCTCAGATGATATTGTATGGGTCAAAGAACATATGACACTTGATGCAAATGTGGTGTACGTATCAGAATACAATTTACCAGATTATGAAGAACTTATACTTATGAGTAAATGTAAACACAATATCATCACACGTAGCTCATTTAGTTGGTGGGGTTCATGGCTCAATCAAAACAAAGACAAAATTATTATTGCTCCACGAAAAATGTTTATTGCTGAAACTATCAATGACCGTGACCTCATACCTGAATCATGGGTGCGTATCTAATTTCTTCTTCAAGAAATATATCTTCTCATGAAATAGATTTGGCACAAATGGTGTAAATAGGCATTCGAATACATACTGAACAGGTAATGCAATAAAAGGGATTCTCCAAATAAATGGAATATACAATCCGACTGGCACAACCACATCAATAACAAAATACTTCTGAATAAGAGCTTCATACTCTTTGTATGACAAGAAATTGTTATAGCCTTTCCCGTGGCCAAAACGAGCATTCAAAGAATCGTAGCCTGCAATAGAAAGAACATAGACTCCCCTTTCAGATAGTCGGTTATGCACATACACTATATCTGTTGAAACATCAGCATAATTGATCACACCAATTTCTAATATAAGATCTGAGATGGTTGCGGGTTCAGAACCACGTAAATAAAATGAAGATATGCTTCCGTTTGTCTTCGTGGCAACTTCTATCATTTCTGGTGACGTATCAATACCAACCATGGTAGAAATATATTTCTTAAAATGAGTATCCAAAGCTCTGAGAACCACCCCATCTGCACAACCAATCTCAAAGACTCTCAAATCAGTAGCATTTTCTATACAAGGTTTCAATCTCTTCAACATAAGTGCCAATCTCCTCTTGAAGAAGAATTGTACATAGGTCCTCACATTCCCAGGATATCTCTTGGAAGAATACTGAACGCTCTCTTTGTTGTAATATGATATGTCTTTACGCATGATTTTTGATGAATTCAAGCAAATTCTCAGCTCTCTTGTCCCACGTATATATCTTAACATCCTCAATGGCCCTGCTCGAAATACGCTGAGAATTTGACCTATTGTGCACGAATCTCAAGACAGCATCAGCTAGACTTTGTGAATCATTGGCCTTGAATATATTGGCATTCGTCGTATCAAGTATCTCAGCAATCGATGGTACATCTGACGCGACGATAGGAACCCCACTTGCCATATATTCAAATAACTTCATCGGCGAAGTGAACTTTTCTGAAATAATATCACCTGTTTTATTCGGTAATACAAGTACATCAGAAGCAACGAGGTATTTTGGGACCTCATGTGGAGAAACTCTGCCCATGAAAAGTATTCTGTCGTCTGTATATTTCTGACGGAGCTTGTGTATATCTGAAATACTACCACCAACTATCATAAATCGCATATCACCTTCAGTAAGAAAATGTGTAGCATCAAGAAATACATCAACACCCTTCCATGAATAGAGAGCAATACTTCCACTGTAAGTGATAATTTTGGTATTAGCAGGCAAACAAAGTTCATCTCTCATCGCCTCTTTCTTGCCCACAATATTTTCAAACATACCAATATCAACTCCATCTGGAGATACGCAAATCTTATCAGTAGAATAACCATGCGCCTGATAAAAATCAGCCAACCCTTTGCTAATACAAATAAATCCACGAGCTTTTCGTTTTAGAATACGCACGAAAAGATTGCGACTTCCAGTATGGCTCTCATAAAATACCTTGAACCCAAAAAGTGACAGCAAAGCGAGAGTGAATTCGTCACGTCCATATATCACTATATTCCTCTTATTTCGAGAAAAAATAAGTCGTATCAAAACTGAAATCGAAAATGTTGCTACCTGAATCCAAAAGATTGACTCTAAATAAATCAATACTAAATAAAATAAATCAATACTAAATATTCTCCTCACAATAAATGGGTATGTAATGCCATAGAACTCAAAAGGATCAATATGTATTGTATTGAATCTCCAAGGAACAAAAAGCTCTATACTGACGTCTTGTTTGGAAAATGCCTCGCACGTCTTTGCAGTCTGCAAACCATGAGCTTTTTCAGTCGGGAATCGTATGTTAGCGATGTAGATAAGCTTTTTCATGTCATTTATATCGTAGAATCAACAAATATCGCATTTGCGGGAGTCTCTGCATATACACGATACTTTTTTTCTTTCAAGAAATTATGTATCTCACCCGCACGATCTGATTCCACACAAAAAATTCTTGGTCTTATCTTCCAAGAAAATCCTTTCAAAATTTCAAAGTCATACCCCTCAGCATCAATAGAAATAACGTCTGGTGGTGCACTATTACAATAAGTTTTAATAATCATATCCAAAGAATACATAGGAACCCTTATCACTGAGTATATTTGACCAGATGTATTGGACCATTGCTGTGCCTGCACTTTTGAAAATGTATTGCGAGTACTCTGACTAAATACATAAAATTGCATCGAACCATCAATACTTCCTACTCCAGCATTGACAACAATATCTCGCGGGCGTTTCTTTTGCGTGATTTTACAAAACGAAATATTTGGCTCAACAATAATACCTCTGCATCCTTGTAGATACAAAAGATACGTATTGTTACCAAAAATAGGATGATGTGCACCGATATCAATATATGTTGGTTTTTGTATATTAAAATGTTTGATTGCTTGCGCAATAAGTACATCTTCTCCAGAGGCAGCAAATGTAAACTTGGCACCTCTTGGTGCATAACGTTTACTGATAAAATAAAATACTTTTTTAATAAACATATTCATGAATGATTTGAAACTAAACTTTTTTTGCTTTCACGATGAATGAAAGTCCAAACAATGATGGCCAGACTTTGGCAATGGTCTTTGTAAGCCAACCAATCACGGGAAATCTCTCCCAAATAGTATTAACTATAAATGTATCAATCTCAAAGCCCGCACCTTCAAGTAAACTTTTGATCACTTTATGAGTCATCCAGTATACATGACCATCACGTGGAGTGTTATTTTCTGGAACACGCCCAAGTGCAACTTGGATACGTGCTGGAAGTGCAACAAAATTTGGTACACTGATCAAAACATATTTTGAACTAATACGGTGAGCTTCCGAAAGTAGAAGTTTGGGCTGAAATATATGCTCCAAAACATCAGTTAGTATTACATTTTCAAAAGAAGAATCTTTGAAAGGAAGTTGGCCAGTGATATCTGCTTGCAAACAATCCAAACCACGGTCTTTGCAGATATTGATAGCCTTTCCAGATATATCAATACCTTTTCCATTTATACCCTTACCACGAAGATATTCAAGCAAAATACCATCACCACATCCAATATCTAGCACATTTCCACTAGTCACGAGTAAGAGTACCGTCTTCTTTGAAAAATTGAGCTCTTCGAGCTTTTGCCACTGACTATCTTGAAATCGTTCAACTGATGTACCCATAGTAAATAAAAAATTAAATAATAAAAATGATCAATCTCTACGATACACCCCAATCAACTGTTTGCCTATAAAATTCCAATCAAACTTCTTTACGGTCTCTATACTATCACGAATGACATTTGGATTGGATGATATATTCAAATCTCGCAAAAGAGCAAAAAGTTGTTTGTCAGATTCAAAAACATGACCATTCGTACAACTTATCACATCTATAATCTCAGAAGCTGGGATTTTACGGGTAATCACTGGTACTCCATATGACAATGAAAGAATAAGTCCTCCTGAGGTCATCTCAGAATGGTCATAATAGAAAATAGAATAATTGGCACATGCAAGATAGTTGGATATCTCCGCATCAGGAACAAATGAATCACTAATCACAATAGACGGATCTGACGCTACTAATGACTTCAAAAAAGTAATATGCTCTTTATTGCCCTTCCCTGCAATCAAAAGTTTAAGCTTTGAATTGTTCTTTTTTGCCAAAAGAAAAGCTTCTATGATTTTATTATTTTGCTTGTATGGAGCAATAACACCAAGTGACAAAAGAACGATATCATTTTTAGAAAAACCAAAAGAACTTCTAAGATTATCACCATGGCTCTTCAAGGAACCATATGCATTGATATAATTTCCGTGAGGAATATAAAAAATAGATTTGCGTGGATATATATCCTGCCACGATTTGAGTGTACTTTCTTGTTGAACAATTATTTCATCAGCAAAAAATCTAACCATATTTGTGCCAAGATGGTCGATGAAATTATGTGGATAATCATGTGCATAAAAATTATGCACAGTCCAAATAACCTTAAAATTATAAAAAGCTTTTAAAACAAAAATAACAATTTTATTACGTGAGATTAAGTATAGAGATTTGAATATAAAACGACTACCATACAAAACCGTAGGCCACTGTATATGCAATACATTTGTCACATTTTTATGATCATACGATCTGATTGCCTTCCATATACTCCATAAATTATCATGTGGAAGTTCGTGGATTATTATTGACGAATCAGCCGAAACTAGGCCATTCTTCAACAATTCTATATATTTATTATTCTTATTAGACGATGGTAATAAAAACAAATGAATTGGCTTATTTTTCATATTTTTT
>CAIUOX010000036.1 GCA_903900935.1 uncultured bacterium | reverse complement strand
TATAATTATTCCAAAAATCAAGGCCATGATTAACAGAGCTGTCATACATCGGAACAAAAATTATATTGTCATTTTTTATTTTAAGTAGCATCTCTTTTGGTGGTTGAGATTGCCAAAAGATGACTCCGAGATAGCTTTTATCAACAAATGATAAGTCAGGAAACGACTTTCCAAGCCAACTCTCATCTATAATAACTTCCACATTAAAGTACTGACGCAAAAAATTTATAAAAAAATCTGATGATTTAGTCTTATTGTGGTAATAGTGACCTATAAAAGCAATTTTTTTGGACCTTCGATTAATAATTCTCTTATTAATTAACTTGGGTTTAATTCGTCTTTTATCTATTTTCAAATACAGACTACATAATATGCTTTTTATCTTAAGAACACGTTTAGTATTTCTTTTTATGAAATTAAATGAAAAAGATATAAATTTTCTTCTCAAACTTTCTTTTGGAGAAAAGATATCTATAACTTTTCGTATACCAATAATTATTTTCCATCCACGACAATGATAAATCTCGCTTAATTCACAATTTTTTAAATCAAGTGCTGTTTTTATAATAGTTGACTCAGTGACAGATTTGTGAAGTTCTGCTTTGGTCAAATCAAGTTCTTGATTCATAGACTCTAACTGTGTTTGGGTATGATTATGTTCTGCTCGAACTGAAGTTAGCTCAGATATCGCTGATTTTAATTGTGATTTAAATAAATTTAGATCACTATCTGTAGAAATCAAGGTGGCATCCATCTCACTTGCTTTTTTCTTGGCTTGTATTAGTTCCGATTTAGTATGGAGTAGTTCATTCTTAGTTGCCACTATTTCATTATTAGCAAAATTCAAATCACTTGTTATAAAATCGTCGAAGATATTTGGAGGGTAAGAGAAAGCAGTGGCAAGCTCTAAATGCTCCTTAGCCACATAAAACCTATTTAACTTATCAGAATATACAAATTTATATTTAGCCTTAGTCAAAATATGTTCCCATTTTTTGTAATTTGGTTCTGAAGTCAAAGGAATAGTGGCCTCAATCACCATGATCCATGGGCGTACCTTTTTGCTATCCCAACCCTTTAGCACTTTTTCCTCAAAGCCCTCAACATCAATTTTCATCCAGTGTATATCCTTATTTCCTAATGATTTTAAGGCTGTTTTTAGAGTAACTGCTGGAACTGTAATGCGGTGAGTAAAAAATCCTAGTTTCTTTTTATTATTTTGCGCAATAGTATCATCGGCAGTACTAATACCACCATCAATAAGATTGAGAGTTAGTTCACCTTCGGTATCAGATATAGCAACCTGCAAAATCGTCTCATCTGGTCTAGCATTCCGTAAAAGTTCTGCATATTTTGGATCAGGCTCAATATCAATACCTCTCCAACCATGATCATAAAAAGATTTACTTACAGACAATGTCTCTGGATGCCATGCTCCAATATCAATATAACTACCATTGTTGATATGTTTCAACGCACGCCACAGCATGACATCTTCAAAATTTTGAGCGTATGAAATAAAAGACATAGTTTATTACTGAATTAAGCATATTTTCTTTTCTCCTCCTCAACCCTCCTCTCCTCATCACTCATATTCTGACGAACATATTCATTTCCAACATCCTTGGCATCACCGATTGTTACTACCTCGCCATTACGAAGAAGCATAGCTCTTCCGCAATATTTTTGCACAATGTTGATGTCGTGTGTCACAAGGATTACTGTTTTACCCATTTCCTTGTAACGGGTAAATTCACGTAAACATTTTGACTGAAAATTTGCATCTCCAACAGCTAGAACTTCATCCATAAGTAGGATTTCTCTATTGGCATGAATAGACACAGCAAAAGCGAGTCTCACTTGCATACCAGAGGAATAGTTCTTAATTTTTTGATCGATGAAACGCTCTAATTCCGAAAAAGAGACTATGGAATCAAATTTCTCATCAATTTCTTTTTTGCATAGACCAAGAACAGTAGCATTCAGATATATATTGTCGCGACCAGATAATTCAGGATTAAAACCTATTCCTAGCTCCAAGAAAGGGGATACAAGACCATTGATTTCCATATCACCTCCATTTGCTGTATATACGCCAGCCAAAATCTTTAGCAAAGTAGACTTACCACTACCATTGCGACCCAAGATACCAAAGAATTCACCCTTCTTAACCTCAAAAGAGACATCCTTGAGGGCATAGAATGATTCATAAGTATTTTTACGAAAAAGATTTATAAAGGCGATCTTGATAGAACTAATCCTCTCATGAGGAATGAAAAATTGTTTGGAAATATTTTTGACGCTAATCGCAATGTCATTTTGTAATTTATTTTCGTTATCTTTTGTCATTTTTATTATATTAGTTCAGCAACAGTCCTCTCATATTTCCTGAATATCAAGAAAGATATGATAACAGCAAATATTATGCCAACTATCAATAAGGCAAAGTGTTCCAAAGTAGTGAATGTATCGCTAATCAGAGCCTGTTTGGAAAAATGGATTAAAAAAGCAAATGGATTCAGTAGCATGAGGTGTTGGAATTTATCAGGCATAAGACTCAAAGGATATACGATAGGCGCTGAATACATAAGTACTTGTAAGAGTACATCCCATATATTTCCCAAGTCACGAAAACGGACGAAAAATGGTGCGGTGAGGAAAGAAAAGGCAACTGCTAATACATATAATATTATGGAGTATGTAATAAACATCAATACACCTGTCAGAGTAGGCATTTTGTGATAAATAATGAAAAAACAAGCTAGTACAATTAGATTCATAGCATATATAAATAATGCATTCATGGTAGAGCCAAGGACTATAGTCCATCTTGGAATATATATTTTGGTCACTAACTGTGCCTTGCTAACCAATGACATCATGCCGGTTGTGGTTGCTTCTGCAAAAAATTGGAAAAGTAGTAAAGCAGTCAAAAGTTCTAGAGGATAATATTGGTTTCCAGAACCTACTACATTGAAAATAGAGGAGAATACAAAGTTTATGATCGTGAACATCAAAAGTGGCTTCAAAATCACCCAGATATACCCCAAAACGCTTGCATGATAACGCAATTTAAAATCGGTCTTGGCCAAACGCCAAACCAATTCTTTGTAATTTTCGTGATTTTTGGTCATGGGTATATAGCGACTATAACGATATATCTATTCTGCGCTCGCACATCTTGCAAATCTTTGTCCGCCCTCTTGGATTCGAACCAAGGACCCCAGAGGTATAAGCTCTGTGCTCTAACCAGCTGAGCTAAGGGCGGGTAACCTCGCTTATCATAATAGAAACAGTGTCTATATACAACTCTCACTCAAAATGACTTGTTATTATAACGAATAATAAGAATGTTTAAAATACATAAAGTTTAGTATAATAACCCTATGTATTTCAAATCTAATCGAGGATTTACTCTCGTAGAGATTCTTGTGGTTATATCAATTATCGGTTTACTTTCATCTATAGTGCTTGTTGCATTGAACACTGCACGAGATAAGGCAAATGTTGGTGCCGGTATTACATTTGACGATCACACATCTCATGCATTTGGTGCTGATGCGGTTGTTATATACAATTTTGATGGTACAGATATAAAGACAGATAGTTCTGGTAATGGTAATGATTTGGAGGTTTGTGCGGATACAGTCACCCAAGATAGTAGTTCCCCAAATAATAGTGGTAAATCAGCCTCATTTATGGCTAGTTCGATGTGGGATAATTGTGGAAGAGATGCCAATCTTAATAATTTAAATTTTTTTGATTATGGTACTCTTTCATTTTGGATAAAATTGAAGGAATTAAATGGTGCAATCATTGCTGGTATTGGTGGAAATGGTGCACAAATTACAGACGGAGGTACAATTAAAATAACTACTTTTCAACCTCCTTATAATATTTTTATTGAATCAAAACAAACTATACCACTTAATAAATGGACTCAAGTTACTTTTTCTTGGGATTCT
>CAIUOX010000035.1 GCA_903900935.1 uncultured bacterium | reverse complement strand
TGATTTATAAAATATTTTATATCAAGTACAGCACTATATTCATCACAGATTTTTTTTATTGCATCATTTTTTGATTGGTCAGATATAATTACTTCAAAGTCTGTAAATGTTTGTTTTGTGAATAGATTGAAGTTGAATTTTAGAAATTCTGCACCAATTCCTCCCATTTCATATGTTGACATACAAATACTTAGTTTTTTCATTAGATTTTATATGGTTGAGGAATTTGGAGTTATCTCCTTTTTATTTTTGAACATACTCAATTGTACAGGAATAGAAACAAAATTTGAGATAATTTGAGCAAAGAGTATACCCCAAATACTAAAGTAATACATCAATACACAAAGTAGAATAGTTTTGAATATCGGCATAATTGTATTTACCTTGTAGAGTTCTTTTACTTTTTGTTGTGATATTAGAGCTGTTTGTACGATTGAGGCAATTACTGAGAATAGTGAAAGAGAATATATTTGGGTGAATATTACTGAGTCTTTGTATTTTGGAAATAGTATCTCAAAAAACCATGGAGCCGAGACAGCATAGGCGATTGCTACGATGCTTATAATACCAGCAGCAAGCCATATTTTTTTTGTTAGTGATTGTTGTATCTCATGCTCTTTTCTCTGTGCGAATTTTACTAGCGATATAGAAGCAATAAATTTCAAACCACCAGCGAGTTTTTCTGGTATCAATGTAGCAAAAGAATATACTGCCAATGCGCTAGGTCCTATGAAATGAAATATCATTAATGCATCAATTTGACTTGATATAACGCCTGGTATTGCCATTAGAGATAAATGTGATCCATATTTCATTGTCTCTCCATCTGTTTCTTTATTTGGTTTGAATTTTCTTACTGCGAGTTTATAAATTATAAAGTTACTTATAAATGCAAAAAAGAAGTTTGCAAATATGATCCATACATAATCTCTGCTGAAATAGAGAACTGCGATGATTCCACCATATGTCAGAATACTATTTGTTATACCGTAGTATGTGCCAATTCTGAATAATTTTCTTCCACCAATGAATGAGACCCATGTATTGAAGGTGTTTGCTAGTGGCAAGAATAAAGCTACAAATATAAAAGATAGCGAAAGACTTGCATTGTGATGAAAAAAGTACCACCCTGATATAGCAATTCCAGCAAAGAGTGGTATTAGTCCCCACATAAGTTGGAATTTGATGGATCGTGTGAATTCACCCTCATGTCCACGGGCTACTGCTCGTGTAACAGCATTGTTCATTCCTGTAAGTGATGTCGCCCCAATGATACTCGTAATTGACAATATATATTGATACATTCCATAGTCTTCTTTTGATAGGAGGCGTGCAAACAATATAGAGGTTATGAGTGAGAGAGTAGATACGGTTATATAACTGACGTTGCTCCAAAAAGCACCACTTGCTACATACACCATATCTGTCTTGGTGTATTTCTCGCTTTTGCGTAGCAGGGAATAAATATAGTTTTTCAGGCTTTCCATGGCTTTGATAGAGGTCATACTATCATGCATTTGGGGTCTTGTTGAGTATTCTTGGTCAATTAAGTATGATAGGATTTTAAACGTCGTCATACCATTACAAACTATAGTATTGATTATCACACTATGAATATTTCAAAGATTACACGTTTTATCGTTCTTGGCGCGCTTTTTCTGATTCCTATATTTCCTCTGATTGTCACAAACTCTTTCTTTTTCCCATTTATTACTGGAAAAGCTTTCTATTTCCGCATTCTTGTCGAGGTTGCATTCCTCGGCTGGATTCTCTTGAATTTTGTTGATGCAAAATATAGACCAAAAGTATCGATGATGACCATTGGTGTTACGTTGTTTGCAGTGGTTGCGTTGGTCGCTGATCTCCTCGGCGTTAATCCTCTTCGCAGTATTTGGTCAAACTTTGAGCGTATGGAAGGTTGGATGATGATTGTTCATCTCTGGATGTTATTCATGGTTACTTCTTCAGTATTCGGTTCTCATGAAAAGAGCAAGAATCTTCTACACCACTGGCTTCATATCTCAACCTTCATTGCTTTGATCGTCGCTATATATGGTCTTGTTCAACTTGGTCAAGGTTCTGTACGTCTCGATGCGTCACTTGGAAATGCTGCTTATCTCGCAGTGTACATGCTCTTCCATTTTTTCATTGCCACGTATCTATTCTTCGTTGCTCGTTCTCGTAAGATAGCCAATTATCAGATCCTGCAATGGGCATATGGTATTCTCGCAGTACTTTTTGCTTTTGTTCTTTTTGAGACAGCTACTCGAGGTACGATCCTTGGTCTTATTGGTGGAATTCTGCTTGCATTGACTCTGTATACGATATTTGCCCAAAAAGAGAATAAGAAATCTCGTATTGTTTCAGGGTCTATCATCGTTGTTATTATTCTTGCCGGTATTGTATTCTGGCAAAATCGCCCAGACCATTTCACCAAAAATAATTTGCCGTTGAATAGTCTCGCTACATTCATCCAGAAAAATGGTGTCTTAAATCGTCTTGCAAGCATTTCATGGAGTGATACCTCAAATCAAGCTCGTCAGTATATTTGGCCAATGGCAGTGAAGGGTGCGATGGAACGTCCACTCTTTGGATGGGGTCAAGAAAATTTCAACTATATATTCAATGCCAATTATGAACCAAAGATGTGGAATCAAGAACAGTGGTTCGACCGTGCACACAGCGTCTTTCTTGATTGGTTTGTCGCATCAGGCTTCGTTGGTCTTATCGCATATCTCGCTTTGTATATTCTTTTTATCACTGCTGTATGGCGCTCAACAATTACCATTGCCGAAAAGAGCGTATTGACTGGTCTTATTGTAGGTTATGCAGTCCACAATGTATTCGTATTTGATAATATTACGAGTTACGTCATGTTCTTCATTATGCTCGCATTTGCACATGCCTTGAATGTCGGAACACCTATCAAATTCCTTGGCACAAAAGAAGTTGGTGTTGATGCTACAGAATACATCGTTGCTCCAATCATAATTGCTGTTTTGGTAGCTACTATATATTTTGTGAATATTCGTCCAATTCAAGCAAATACAAGCCTGATAGTTGCATTACGAGCATGTGGTGATGGTAAGCCTGACAGCACTCTATTTGAGAATGTATTTGCACTCAATCAATACGTCGCCAACCAAGAAGCCCGTGAGCAACTCATAAGTTGTGTCGGTCAGATATTCACTAGTCAGGAGATTCCTGGACCTACCAAGCAGGTCTTCTCTCAGTTAGTTATCAGGGAGATACAAGCACAAATTGCCACAACACCAAAGGATGCTCGCATATACGTGCTAGCTGGAAGTATGTTGAACAGTCTTGGGGATATTCAGCAAGCTCAAGGATATTTGGAGACAGCACACAAGATTAGCCCACGTAAGCAAAATGTCATGTTTGAGCTTGCGACTGATTATATAAATACAGGCAAGCCTGATGATGCGATAACATTACTCAAACAAGCATATGAATACGATCCAACTTATTCAGAGGCACAAGTTGCATATGCTACAGGGCTGATAATTATTGGCAAGGAAGCTGATGCACGCAAGCTTTTCAATGACGATCCTGCAATCTTTGATACTGATCGAATGGGTCAGTTGTATGTTTCTCTCAAGAAATATGACAAAGCTATTGCTATATATACCAAATTCGTTGCTGCAAGTTCTACTGATATACAAGCAAAGGTTGAGCTTGCTCAAGTACAGTTCACTGCAGGAATGAAATGGGCCGCTGTTCAGACACTCACTTCAATTAAGAAGGATTATCCTGAATTAAAAGATCAGGTTGATGCTGCAATCAAGCAGATACAGAAATAAAAAAGTAATTAAATTATCTCAAGATCAAAAACACCAGTTTCTTCTATGAAACTGGTGTTTTTGTATAAATAGTTCTAGCTTTTCTTGCCCCAGATGCATACCGTAGGGAAGAGCAGTTCTCGTTCTCTGGTTGGGATTTGTTGGATTATATCTTGATATTCAAATTCCCAGTCATTCAGTTCTTTGGCTG
>CAIUOX010000034.1 GCA_903900935.1 uncultured bacterium | reverse complement strand
CATCAACTGTCTGAGGATCACATCCATCTACACCTTCACCAGACGGTACTCCACCATGCTCTGTTTCATACAGTGCCAATGCATTGCGTACTTGAAGTGAATTTGAATTTCTTGCAGAATCACGACCATTTGCTTGTGCTGCTTTGATACCAACCAATACAACTGAAGATATAGATGCAATGATTGATACTACAACTAATATTTCTATGAGAGTGAAGCCTTTGCGATTTTTGTAAGATATAGGTTTCATTGTGCTATAAAATTGTTTGAATAATCGCAGCTTGAGCAGCGGTGAATCTCCCACTATATATACTATTGATATTGGTGCAGGTTACATATATGCTCGTGAACGTAATAACGAGCAAAAGAAAAATAGCTTGGGATTCTTTTTTTACTATCTTCGTTGAGATGAGCCATGTGACTAGTTTTGGAGGGGTAGTACTAGGAACAAAATGTGCATAGAGAATATGTTTTTGATTCATATATTAATTAGTTAGTGCGAATGGTCTAATTATAGTTTATTCAGTGTAGTAATGAAAGGTTTTATATACACATCATATCAATGCATGGCCTTGATATGTGGGTATTGACTTTTATCTATTTATCTAGTACTGTATTTGGTAGGTAGTATGTGTAAATGCTGTATAGAATGCGCCAATCTCCTCTGGAGAATATGGGTAACGCTTCTGGTATTTCACAATCTCTTTGAAACGTTTTATGAAAACAAAATTAATTGCGGTTATCATCGCATTCGTGATGGTTGTCGGATTTGTTCCGGTGGCTCGTGGGCAGGGGAATATCACCCCACTCTCAATCGATCAATTCAATACCGCTTTGAATCAAGCGGCTTGGGTTATTCAATTTGGTGGAAGTGGTAATGGTTTGTCGATCAATCCGGGTACAATGCTTACAAATGGCGTTCCTCTTAATTTGGCACTCTCATTCAAGATTTCGTTCTTTGTTACACAAAGCAATGGAACTGTCAGTGTAAATGCACAGATTATGAATGGTATTGGTGTCTCATTTGATCCAGTATCTACATCCATCGGTTCATCACTAGCGCCGATATCGGGTTTGGCCTTCTTCATGGTTACCAATGGCACGCCACAGGGTTCTATGAATAATGTCTATATCAACGAATTGTATTTGCCGAGTGTAATCAATGTTCCAAATACGTCAAGTGGGACATTGGTCTCTTTTGGTCAAGATATTCCATTCTTTGCCGCCGCCTTTGACATTGATAACACGGCCATCGGCAATCGTAACGATTATTATATTCTTGGGATCACTTCTGTTCCTGAACCCGACACTCTACAGTTGGGAATAATTGGTGGATCTGTTTTGTTGTTTGTGACCATGAGACGCAAGAAGTAAAATCATGTTGTTAACGTAGAATTGGGCCTCTTCGGTAAGAGGCCCCTTTTTTATTTATGGATTTGCAGAACAACCTGGTAGAGTGTCTTGTGTTGCATTTATTGTGAAACTGTAATTAACACTTTGTACAATTGAATTTATATTACCACTCCCAATGCACATATGTGCATTTCTTTTTGGAAGATATGCCGCTATAGAATATTTTTGGCTCATATTTGTGTTTGTATTTACACCTATGTAAAAATACCCTGAATTTTTTACTATGTTTTTGCAGATAGCATCAGCTGTCGGATTATTTGCAATTATTCCATCAGGGATTGACCCAAAGACATTATCGCATTCATTAATTGTTGTCATTTGACAATAAAATCCTACTGCTATTGGTCCAGTAATATAAAAACGGTTACATGGAAGACTGATTGTTGTTGTTTGTAGTAAAGAATATGATCCAGTAGTTGAATACGTAAGTTCATACAAATTTCTAAACTGAATCAACTCTTGAATAATAGTCGCATCATTACTACTTTTCTTTGCACTTGTTGCCGCCGCCAATACAACACTAGAAAGTAGTCCAAAGATAGATATAACTACCAAAAGTTCGATAAGAGTGAATCCGCGTATGTGCCGAGGTCTGACCTCGGACAAAACTTGTCTCTTTTTCATATACGCAGTTTAGCATATTACGACCGAGGTGGGACCTCGGAACTCCACCTCGCCAAGGGTAGACCTTGTCATGATTTTCTGTATAATCAAGCTATATGACAAATCAGACCAATAACCATCAACAACACAAACAAAATAAGAAATCAAGCCGATTCTTGCCACCACGCATGAAGTTTTTGAATATGTTCGCATTGGTAATATTGATATTTTTGGTGATTACGAGTATATATTCTGAATTTGCCAGCCAGTCCATTCCTGCAAAAGCGACTTCATTATCAGCAATCGCTACTGATATAGAAAATGGCAATGTTGTCAGTCTTTCTATTCAAGGTGATCAGATTATCGCTACGTATGCTGATAAGTCTGCGAAGTCGGCCCAAAAAGAGGTTGATTCATCACTTACTGAGACTTTGGTTAGACTCGGAGTTTCTGCTCCACGTCTCGCTTCAACCACTATCACGGTTTCAGAGCCAAGCGGATTTGGATATTGGATGGGTATATTGGCACCATTCTTGGCGCCACTTGTATTTCTCGGTTTCTTTATTTGGCTACTTTCTCGCCAAGTGAAAGGTGCTGGTGTTCAAGCACTCTCATTTGGTCAATCAAAAGCACGTATTACGATGCCTGATGATAAGAAGTCAAAAGTAACATTCAAGGACGTAGCTGGTGCAAAAGAAGCAAAGCAAGAATTGTCTGAGATCGTTGATTTCTTGAAGAATCCCAAAAAGTTCATTGAGATTGGTGCTGAAATCCCTAAAGGCGTTTTGCTAATGGGTGCTCCAGGAACTGGAAAGACATTGCTTGCACGCGCTGTGGCAGGAGAGGCTAGTGTGGCATTTTTCTCAATATCAGGGTCTGAATTTGTAGAGATGTTCGTTGGAGTAGGTGCTTCGCGTGTCCGCGATCTTTTCAAGATGGCCAAGGAAGTTGCGCCAGCTATTGTTTTCGTTGATGAGATAGATGCTGTTGGGCGTGCTCGTGGTTCAGGTATGGGTGGTGGCAATGATGAACGTGAGCAAACACTCAATCAGATTCTTGTTGAGATGGACGGCTTTGAACCAAATGAAAAGGTGATTGTCATGGCTGCAACAAATCGTCCTGATGTACTCGATCCGGCATTGCTCCGTCCAGGTCGTTTTGATCGTCGTGTTGTTATAGATCTTCCTGATCGCGGTGATCGTGAAGAGATACTCAAGATTCATTGTGCAAAGAAGCAATTGGCCGAGGATGTGAATATCCAAGTTGTTGCTGAGCGTACACCAGGTTTTTCTGGTGCAGATTTGGCATCGCTTATGAATGAGGCTGCCATTCTTGCTGCTCGTGAAGATCGCAAGACTATTGGTCAGTTTGACCTGATTCGCTCTATTGAAAAGGTCATGCTTGGTCCAGAGCGTCGTAGTCATATTCTTTCTGCAAAAGAAAAGGAGATCACTGCATATCATGAAGCTGGTCATGCACTTGTGGCATCAGTTCTTCCTCATGCTGATCCAGTGCATAAGATTTCTATCATCTCACGTGGTCGTGCCGCTGGTTATACGCTCAAATTACCACTTGAGGATCGAAAATTGCAGTCACGCAGGGAATTCTTGGATGATATAGCAGTTTCACTCGGTGGTTATGTAGCTGAGCGTATGATGTATGATGATTTTACGACTGGCGCATCAAATGACCTACAGGTAGCGACAGCTCTTGCACGTAGTATGGTTACTCAATATGGCATGTCAGAGAAGATTGGCCCGATTGCTCTAGAAAGTTCTGTAGGAAAGACATTGTTTGGTCAGGGTGTTGGTGATCGTGAGTATTCAGAGAAGGTTGCAGCAGAGATTGATTCTGAAGTTTCTCGTATTATGACAGAAGCTCGCAGTGTCGCTGAAAAAGTTCTTGCTCAAAATGAAAAAGCCTTTGAATTGATTACACGCAGATTGGTTGAAAAAGAGACTATTGAACGTGAAGAGTATGAGTCTATTATTGTGGCACAGGGAATACCACTCAAGAAGAAAGAGAGCGAGTTGTAGTCACACCAATACGTATGAATAAAGACTTACTACGAAAGTTACTTATCTTTGGTATCTTCTTTATACCATTCATTGCTCTTGTAAATATTGGATCAGTTGCTTTTCCTTTTATCACTGTAAAAGCCTTCATTTTTCGAATAATTATAGAGTTATTGGCTGGAATCTGGGTCTTATTGATTATGGTTGAAAAAAAATACCGACCAAGACTCAACTGGCTATCTGGAACGATCTTTGTCTTTCTATTTGTAATGACTATTGCTGATATCTTTGGTGTAAACCCTCTAAAAAGTTTTTGGGGTAATTTTGAGCGTATGGATGGGCTCATAAATATTATCCATATGGTGGTCTACTTTATTATTGCAAGCACTATTATTGATACAGAAACTCTATGGGCTCGTTTGTTCAATACAACTATTGGTGTAAGTGTTATTTTGAGCATATTAGGATTGGTCCAACTCGCTGGAGGAATGACTATATATACTGCTAGTGGGAGACTGGATTCTACTGTAGGGAATGCAGCTTATCTTGCATTGTATTTGCTGATTCATATCTTCTTAACTATATATATGTTTGCAAAAAGTTTTGACAAAAACAAAAGACGTTACCTGTATATAGCTATAGTAATACTGCAAACTATCATTCTTTACTTCACAGCAACCAGAGGTTCTATTCTAGCTCTCATTGGAGGAATTTTTATTATAGCTGTCCTCATCGCAATCTTTGCACGTGAACAAAAAAAGTTGCGTATAGTTGCAACAGCAACAATTATCACAGTCTTTTTAATTATCATTGGATTTTTTGTTGTTAGAAATCAAACTTTTATAAAAAACAATGTTGTCTTGAATCGTTTCAACTCTATATCTATGGAAGGAATGAAAAGCCAAGCTCGTTTTTACATTTGGCCGATGGCAATTCAAGGTGTCAAAGAACATCCTTTATTGGGTTGGGGACAAGAAAATTTTAATATTATATATAACAAATATTATCAGCCAGCACTTTATAATGAATCCAATTATTTTGATAGAGCCCATAACTTGATCCTAGATTGGTTAGTTGCTGGAGGATTGCTTGGACTCATGGCTTACTTATCAATATTTATAGCCACGCTTTATTATATTTGGTCATCAAAAGTTTACTTAAATAAATCAAATCCTTGGACAGTCATTGAAAAAAGCATATTAACTGGACTTATAGCTAGTTATTTTCTGAACAATATTTTTATTTTTGATAATATAACCAGTTATATTTTGTTTTTTACTTTTTTGGCATATATATATTCCAAGATACGACAAGCACATTGCAATGAAAATATTGCTATTGAAGTTTCAGATCGTCGTGAGGCAAAAAAGGATCGCAAGAAAGAAGCAGGGAAACGTGACATGATCAAAGTTTTCATATTACCAATTATTATAGTTGTATTATTTGTAGTTTATTTTCTGAATGCACAAGCCATATTAGCGGTATATAAGCTAAAACAGACATACGGAAATAATAATTTACTGAAATCAAATAGCATTGATATATTCAAGGAAGCTCTCGCTGAAAATTCATATGGTACCGAGGAGATTCGACAAAATTTGGTCATGGCCGCTATTACAGCAAAGTCTTCTCCAGATTTTGATGACAAAACTGTACAAGATATATACAATCTAGCTTTGACTGAAATTAATAAACAAGTTCAGATACCACCACCAGATGCTTATAATTATTATCTCTCAGGATATTTATTGTATACCTATGGAAGATACGATGATGCTAAGATGATGTTTGGTGAAGCACGCAAATTGTCTCCTAATAAGCAGATGATACTCTCCAAGATAGGCGATATTGATATAGCACAAAAAAATTACAAAGATGCTTTGGGTATAGCCAAGTATTCATTTGACCTTGAACCATTATATGATAATGCTCGTATGACCTACGCCATAGCTACCATATTAAATGGAGACAAAGACTTTGCTTCCAATATTCTTGTAGAAAAATTTGGCACAGACCTGATTTTCAATCAAGAATTGATGCTGGCCTATGCAGAAACCAATCAAATAGACAAACTAATATCTATATATCAAACTAGGATCAAAGATAGTCCAAATGATATACAATCTATAATTTCTCTGGCTGCTGGTTATTTGAAGATTGGTAAAAGAGATTTAGCTATTAAAACCTTGCAAGATGCCGTCAAACAAAGCCCTGATTATGCCAATCGCATCAAAATATGGATAACACAGATAAAATCTGGCCAAAATCCACAATAATACATCATAAGCAATAAAACATGTTTAGTGAATTAATAAAAAGACATAAATTGAGCATAGCATTCTTGGGGGATATTGTTGTATTTGCGTTGTCTATGATTCTTGTTTTGTATGTCAGATATGGCAATTCTAGAGAATTTGCTATACAGTTTTCTTTTCACTTGAATCCATTCCTAGTGGTTCTCGTTCTTTGGCTTATCGTTTTTTATATATCCAATCTTTATACCTACAAAGCTTTCAGTAATATCCTAGAGATAGCCAAACATGTAACAACGGCTCTAGTCGTAAGTTTTTCCATAACTATATCTATTTTTTATATTTTTAGTCGATTTTTTGAATTAACACCCAAAGCCAATCTGATTGCCCTTGTTGTTGCATTCGGAATCCTAGATATACTTTGGCGCTATATTCAAAGAAAAGTTTTTATCCAGAAAAAGTATCGTTCAAATATTTTGATGTTAGCATCATCTCCTTTGACTAGAGAGATTACTGAATATATAGATGTCAATCCACAGCTTGGATATGCTATTCATTTTTCTGATAGTAATATTCATACACTCTCACTCATAAAGACTGTTCAGAAAAATTCTATCAGCCAAGTTGTGATTGATGGAAAATCCTTGAAAGACAATGCCGTAACAAAGGTATTATATGGAATTTTGTCCAGACAGATAGAGATAACTATCCTAACTGATTTCTATGAATCACTTTTTCGTTGCATACCTCTTATGGAGATAGGGGAGGAATGGTTCGTAAGAGAAATAACAAAAAATAAGAGAATATATGAATCAACAAAATATTTGATTGAGATTATTTTGATAATTGTTAGTTTACCGATAACTATACCAATAGCAATTTTGATAGGAATTTCTATAGCCACGTCTTCTCCTGGACCAGTCATATACAAACAAGAGAGAGTTGGGAAAAATAATAAACCATTTACTATTTACAAATTTCGTACGATGAAGATTGATGCAGAGGGACCTTTTTGGACAGTGGATGATGATTCTCGTTTTACACCTATAGGCAAATTCTTGCAACATACTCATTTGGATGAAATTCCACAACTATTAAATGTTATTAAAGGTAATATATCCTTTGTTGGTCCAAGACCAGAGAGAACAAAATTGGCAAAGATCTATGAAGAAATACCATTTTACGAGATACGTCATATAATCAAACCAGGTATAACTGGTTGGGCCCAACTCAATTTCAAAGCAAGCACTTCAATCAAAGAAGCAGAAAAAAAATTTCAATTTGATTTATACTATATAAAAAATAGGTCTTTTATTCTTGATATTTTCATCCTTTTGAAAACTGCTAGGACACTTTTTGTTAAAAATTTTTAGAAAAATTGCTCAAGTTTTAGGAAAGGCTTCCTAATAATAAAAAGTGGAGATATCTTCAAATTGTTGAGTTTGAAAGATCTATAACAACCTATATTTGCTTTAATCCAATTGTAGTAACTTTTACTACTTGCTCCTCCGTTTCGCATTGTTACTAGAGTTTTTGAGATATAACTTGAGTTTATCTTATTTTTTACCAAAAATCGAAGCATTAGTTCATAGTCTGCATAAGTTGACAGATCGGTCCTGAATAAACCATATTTTTCGTAAACTGTCTTTTTGAAAAATATTGTTGGATGTGGTGGATGCCAGCCTTTTTGGAAACTATTTTCTTCATATGGTGCTGATTTCCAATTTCTTATTATCTTTTTTACATTATTTTTGTCGACTATTATAAGATCGCCCCATACACAATCTACATTACTTTCTTTGAGCCTATTAATAACAGTAGCAATCACGTCATTTGATGTATAAAAATCATCTGAATTTAATATACCAATTATATCACCTGTAGCCAATCCGATTCCCTTATTTATGGCATCATATATTCCACCATCTTTTTCAGATAGAACTTTGTATGTTATATGTGCAGTATTGCCGAATGCATCAGATCCATTTGTTTTTTGTGTAAACTTTTTTACTATATCTAACGTTCCATCTGTAGATTTTCCATCAATAATAATATGCTCAATATCCAAATAAGTCTGATTGGCAACACTTTTCAGGGTGTCTTCTATTGTTTTGGCACTATTAAGGCTGGTGGTGATTATTGAGAGTTTCATACTATCTTAATTTTAACACCTTCTTATGTTTGATATATCATAATATATAATAGGTAGAATAGTTTTTTGCTTAAATAAATGATACCATATTTAAACACATGAAGAATGTTATTTTATATGCTACCTATGCTCTTATAAGTTCTTTTGGGCTGTATGAAATAAAACTATCAGGAATGAATTGGAATAGTAATTTGATTTTTGGTGGCTCATTTTATGCGATTGGTTTTTTGATATGGTTATTTATATTAAAGACCAACCCCCTCTCCACGGCTTTTCCTATTGCAGCAAGTACCTTAATTATTGCAACTCAAATTTTTGGAATTTTTCTTCTTGGAGAAAATCTTAATAATAGTAAAATTATTGGAACAATATTTATTATACTAGGAATTGTAATGATCTTTAGATTTTCTAATTAACTTGAATATCTATGGACAAAAT
>CAIUOX010000033.1 GCA_903900935.1 uncultured bacterium | reverse complement strand
TGGAAATACTATTTTTAATGATACTAGTAGTAATGGTGGTAATATCTATGGTAATGCTACATTCAATAATTCTAGTACTAATTTTGGAACAATTACTAAAAGTGCTACATTCAATGGTGATCTATCTGGAAACTCTGGTACTATTACTCTCACAAAAACTCGTCGTTATCCAATAAATTTAACTACTACTCGTGATTTTACAGACTCTGACTGGACTGTGTTGGCTGATGGAGCAAGAGTAAATGTAAGTGGGTCTATATCAAATGATACAACCACATTCTCTTCATTGAATAATGGCTGTTTTATTGGTGGACCTTCACCAGTATGCACAGATACTCCAGTAGTATTACCTATTACTCCACCAACTTTCTCTTCTGGTAGTGGAATGATTCTTTCAACAACATTTACCTTACCTATGAAATCACTGATTCAAAATTGTTCCACGGGTTACTTCTGTACTGCATCTACTACAATCAAAACTGAAAATAACACTGGCTCGAGTACTATTTCAGCAACCTCTACAAAGTTTTATAGATATTTACAAATAGGCGATATTGGATCTGATGTCAAAATTTTGCAACAATATTTGAATAATCATGCCTATATAATTGCAACTATTGGTCCTGGTTCTATAGGACATGAGACTACTATATTCGGTTCATTAACAAAAAAAGCTCTAATAAAATTTCAGAGAGGACA
Organism: uncultured bacterium; assembly: GCA_903900935.1. Lineage (GTDB taxonomy): Bacteria > Patescibacteriota > Minisyncoccia > Phycocordibacterales > PALSA-1337 > C7867-002. Next base: position 60,655 of record CAIUOX010000033.1, on the reverse strand, counting down.
TGGTATTCCAGCAACAGGATATTTTGGGCCAATTACCCAAAAATATGTCAGTACGCACTAATATTTGAAAAATCAAAACAATAGAGTTAATACCTCGGTACTCCAACCTCCTTTGTTTCCATGACAATATCATCAAACATTTTTTCTTGAGTTACGTGCAAAACACCCTCTTTAACCAATTCAAGCATGGCCAAGAAACTCACAATCACATTGATACGATTTTCTCTATGTTCTTTGGTGAACTCTTTGAAACTCATGCGTAAATGACTAGTTATACGAATTGTGAGTGTGCCAATCATCTCTTCTAAGCTCATGACTTTTTGAACAACTTGCTTTGGTAATGTGTCTTTCTTTGGAAGTCTATTTATAAGGTCTTTAAGCGAGAATAAGGCACTTTCTAAAGTAAATTTTGGATCTGGTGTAAATATAGGATTTACTGGACGTGCATGCGATTGAGCAAAAATCATCTCAGCACCAAATAGTTTTTGGATATATACACTAGATTCTTTTATACGTTTGTATATCTTCAGACGAATTTCAAGATCTTGTATATCACCTTTTTCTTCTTCAGTTAAACTCAATTCTGGTAAGAGTGATTTTGATTTTATCAGTAACAATGTCGAAGCAATCAAAATAAAATGTGCTGATTCATCCATTGGCATATTTTCAAATTGACGAATATGTGAAATGAAGTCATCAGTAACTTTTGCGAGTGCAATATCGCTAATAAATAACTTTTTTTTCTCTATAAGATCAAGAAGAAGGTCAAGAGGACCTTCAAATGATTGAGTTTTTATAGTAAATGGCATTATGATAAGCGATACTATATCAATACTACAATACACCAATAGCGTGCTTGATTTCTTGGAGCTTTTTATCAGCGATATCTTTTGCTCTTTTGGCGCCATCAAGAAGTATAGAATGAACCATTGTAGGATTTTGGGCCAATTTGGCACGCCTTTCACGCATTGGCTTGATGAAAGCATCTATGTCCTCGATAAGGGCCTCTTTTAGAGCTTTGTACTTGCCCTTATTGGCATCATATAGAAGTTTGAGTTCGGCTTCAGTTTTGAATAATTTGTGAATTGCATAAACATTTGCAGGAATATCAGAGCCAGAATCAGTCACGATACCCATAACAGTCTTTTGTATTTCTTCGCGCGAAGCAAAAAGTGGAATGATATTGTTGTAGCTTTTTGACATTTTTCGGCCATCAATTCCTGGGACAACTGCTACATCTTTCAGGATTAGATCTTCAGGAAGTTTGAAAATTTCATCATGTCTATTCACACAATCAATCTTCGATCCTATAAATGTATGATTGAATTTCTGTGCAATATCGCGAGCATACTCCACATGCTGTTTTTGATCTTGGCCTATAGGAACAACATCAGTGTTGTAGAGCAGAATATCTGCAGCCATTAGGACAGGATAATTGAATGTTCCAACGCTGATTTCTTTGTCTTTTGCCTCTGCATCCTTGAATGCATGCGCACGCATCAAATATGGCATTGAAACTAGCGTATCAAATATCCACGCAAGCTCTGTATGTGCTGAAACATCACTTTGCTTGAATAAAATAGATTTCTTTGGATCAAGACCAATAGCGAGATAGTCGAGTGCCAATTCAAGTGTTAGATTCTTCATTTGCTCTTGATCTTGAATTAGATTGAGTGCGTGATAATCAGCAATCATAAAATGACACTGATAGTTGCCAGAATTTTGGAGGTCAACGAACTGCTTCATAGCACCAAAATAATTGCCTATATGAGCTGTGCCAGTAGGTTTGACGCCTGAAAGTAGATTTTTCTTCATGGGATTATTATAACAGGTGTAACATTTAGACGAAAGGTCGAGGTCAGACCTCGACCTTTGACCTTGTTATATTCCCTCACCTTTCAATTCATCAATTAATTGATGTGCTCTTTTACTCAATTTTCTTGGCATCTCAACATGTGTGACTATAAGTAAATCACCCCTTTTACCACCTGTTCCGAATACACTTCCTGTTTGTTCATATGGTACACCCTTACCCTTCGCGCGCAGAATTTCACCATGAGATGTTCCTGCAGGAATCTTGAGTTCGATAGTGCCATCAAGCGTTTCAACGTTCATTACACCACCAGCGAGTGCTGTGGTGAGCTTGATTGGCAATTCCATAATGAGATTAAATCCTTCTTTGCGGAATATTGGATGATCTTTGACCCATACACGAACAATAAGGTCTCCTTTGTTTGCCTGCCTACCGTCGTGCATGGCTGGACCATCTTCACCTTCACCACCAACACGCAAACCTTGACCATTTTCAATTCCTGGAGGAATTTTTACTGCAAGATGTTTACCATTTACGAATACTTCTTTTTCAAGACCAAAGATAGAATCCTTGAATGATAGCTCAACATCTACCTGAATATTTCTACCTTTACGAGGTCTGCGACCACCTCCACCAAAAAATTCACTGAAAATATCACCGAGGTCAAATTCAACACCACCTTGTCCTTGTCCAAAGCCACCTTGCTGGAATCCAGAGAAATCAAAACCACCAAATCCAGCACCACCATTGAATCCGCCTTGTCCAGTGTTGAAGCCACCACCGGTAGAACCAAATGTGTCATATTGCTTGCGCTTGGCATCATCTGAGAGCACTGAATATGCTTCACTAGCTTCTTTGAACTTTTGTTCAGCACCAGCATTGCCCTTATTCTTATCAGGATGATGTTCGTGCGCGAGTTTACGAAACGCCTTTTTTACGTCATCTTGTGAGGCGCTTTTGTCGACTCCGAGTATTTTGTAGTAATCTTTGGACATATTGACGTTTAATTTAACACATGGTAAGGTTTTTAACAAATAGGAGTTTGATCAATGACAATCCACCAAACGAAACATTATGAAAGCAGATTCGATCATGGTAATTCAGATGAGCACTATTGGGTCTATGGAAGAAGTAATTCGACGTATTGTTCCGAACAGCCCACAGTTGATCTTCACTTCACATATTGATGGCGTTTTTGATTCTCGTGATATTGCCAGAGAGATCAAAGAAATAAACCCACTCGCACTAGTTTTTGCTCTTACAAACAGCAAATCACCCGAACCCCAAGATCTTCGTGCTTTGGACGGCGTATTCTCAAAGGATACAGCGGGTCGCGAAAGAGTAAATGTTTTTACTGGAAAGTTTCTTGCTGGCGAAAGTCGTGCAAATCTACTTGAACTCTTCAAACGTATCTAATTCCCTGTGTCCCCTCGTTTATTCCCCCGATTCAGCCAGTTGGCGAATCAGGAGAACTACGAGGGGACTTTTTTAATTACTTCTTCCCATTAACCCCCCGACTTCGCTCGTAATGCACGAGCTTCGTAGGGCAAGCGTATCCTATTTCTTTTCTTTGAATTCAGCGTCTTTAACATCACCCTCTGGTCCTTTGTTTTCAGTTTGACCACCTGCCTGCTTGTCCTCCGAAGCCTTGGCGTAAGAGGAACCAATCTTCTGTATCTCTGTTGAAAGAGCCTCTGAAGCCTTTTTAATAACTTCAATATCTGGATTAGTACTATCCTTCGCAGTTTTGAGATCCGCTATCTTATCTTCAATAGCCTTTCGAAGTTCTGCAGGAACTTTGTCACCTGCATCTTTCAATGCCTTTTCTGATGTATAGATGAGCTGTTCAGAAATATTCTTTGCTTCAACAGCTTCATGTTTCTTCTTATCTTCAGCTTCATGTGCAGCTGCTTCTTGCTTCATCTTTTCAACCTCATCCTTTGATAGGCCTGAAGAAGCAGTAATCTTGATAGAGTTGGCTTTTCCAGTAGCTTTGTCCTTTGCAGTCACACTCAAAATACCATTTGCATCAACATCAAATGAAACTTCAACTTGTGGCATGCCACGAGGTGCTGGTGGAATACCATCAAGAATAAATTTTCCAAGTGACTTATTGTCGCCTGCCATTGGTCGTTCACCTTGAGTGATATGAATCTCCACTGATGTCTGATTGTCAGCGGCAGTTGAGAACACTTGAGATTTTTGGGTAGGAACTGTCGTGTTTTTTTCAATGAGCTTCGTTGCTACACCACCCATAGTTTCGATTCCAAGAGACAATGGAATAACATCCAAAAGAAGAACATCTTTCACATCGCCACCAAGGATTCCTCCTTGAATAGCCGCGCCCACCGCAACCACCTCGTCAGGATTCACACCCATATGAAGATCCTTTCCGAAGAACTTCTTGACAGCGTCTTGGAGGGCTGGCATACGCGTTTGTCCGCCCACCATGACGATTTCATTGATATCACCTATCTTGAATGGTGAAGCTTCAATAGCACGCTTGGTGATGACCATAGCGCGATCTACGAACTCTCTTGTCATTTCTTCAAGCTTCGCACGAGTCATTGTTACTAGAAGATGTTTTGGTCCATCTGCACCTGAGGTTACGAATGGGATATTTATCTCTGTTTGAACTGCAGTTGATAGCTCAATCTTTGCCTTTTCAGCCGCTTCGTCCAAGCGTTGTAATGCAAGAGCGTCTGTTTTTAGGTCAATACCATTTTCTTTCTTGAATGTATCTGCAAGCCAATTGACGATCTTTGCATCAATGTCACGTCCACCGAGGTGAGAGTCACCATCAGTAGATTTTACTTCGATCACGTCGTCGCCAACTTCAAGCACTGAGATATCAAATGTACCACCTCCAAAGTCGAAGACTGCAATCTTCTCGTCTTTCTTCTTGCTAAAACCATATGCAAGAGCTGCGGCTGTAGGTTCGTTGATAATTCTCTTCACATCGAGACCAGCTATCTTACCGGCATCTTTGGTTGCTTGGCGCTGTGAATCATTGAAGTATGCAGGAACTGTAATAACTGCTTCAGTAACCTTTTCACCGAGGCGAGCCTCTGCATCAGTTTTGAGTTTACTAAGAAGCATAGCTGAAACCTCTTCTGGTCTAAGCCATGAATCACCCATTTTTACTTCGATGCCACCATTTGAAGATTTACGAACATCAAAAGATAGGTTTTTAATATCTTTTTGTACTGAAGGCTCATCAAAAGTATGTCCCATAAATCTCTTGATCTGGAATATTGTATTCTTTGGGTTTGTGACTGCTTGGCGTTTTGCTAGCAAACCAACAAGACGTTCACCAGTCTTTGATTGAGCAATGATTGATGGAGTTGTGCGCTGACCCTCAGCATTCTCAAGTACGCGTGGTACTCCGGCTTCCATCACTGCGACGGCTGAGAATGTTGTTCCGAGGTCGATTCCGATTATTTTTGACATAGGTTATTAGATATTATTGATTGATAGTTAATTTCAAGGCCTCGCCTTGATATATTTACATACACTAATAAAAGCACAATATTTATTTGGATATTCGTGCCCAGAGTTTATTTAAAGAGATGGCGCTCTAGTAGGTTGGCTCGTAAAGAAGAAGAGTTCGTTGAAAGGAGAAATAACTGGAACATATGCAGGAATGTATTCGGTGACTACGTCATTCTTTGGAATTGAAATAGGAAGATAGAGCACTTCCGCCGAGGTCTGACCTCTGCCAGATCGCATGCCGAGGTCTGACCTCCGCTGCATCGGTTGTGCTGACACAAGAGTACCCTTCACTTCACCATTGATGAGGGCAACAAAGAAGACAAGCTTGAATTGCTGGCCAGCTTGGTCAGTGAAGATTTTCTCAATAAATCGGCCACCTTGATGAACCTGAAGAGACTGATTATTTGGGGTATATGCAGTAAGCATTGGCTTTAGTATACGAAATGCAATAAGAAAAATCAATATTTCTTAAGTGTGTTTATACCTGACTCATATTGGTGGAGCTCCCATCTTAAAATCCTGAATATTTTCCGTACTCTTGCATCGATAGCAGTTCTCGATACTTTAAAATGTTTCTCAAGAGACTTTGGTGTATTTATTTCATTAGGATTATTAATATAAAGCATATCTAGTATTATCCTGTCTCGGTCCGATAAAAGTTCGGTATCCTTAACAATAGCTTTGAGATACGCCAACCTGTCTTTGTTATCAGTGGCAATTTTAAGTGTATCATCCGCTATGAGTTCTGATATTTCAGATGCTACTTGAAGGGTTTGTTCATTCGGACGTATACCATAGCGCTCAGTGACTTTTAATTGCTTCTCAATATTTCGTCTTAATAAAATCGCACGATACTTATGATCCTCGCTACCTTGTTTGTAGTATCTGTACCCAACTATGTCATTAAATTTACCCTCGATAGGCTCTGTTGGTGGACGAAGTTCAGATGTATCGCCGATTGCAGTTCCTTCTTCTTCATCAGTTAGACTATCTCCTTCCATAGTGAAACTTGGTTCCAATGAATAATCACGCCAATCAAGATCAACAGTCTCGCTTGGAGGTACTTCATTGTCTAGTTCTACCGCTCTGCGCTCCAATTTGGTGAAGTCATTTGCCTCTTCAATATCTCCCCGTGCTATTTTTTCGCTTCGCGTACCACCAATGAAGTATTTGTATATGGAATCAAGTGCCATACCACCATAGAAAATTCTTTTTATACCCAATGCGCTTAGATATATTCCTTGGTCTTTTCTACGAATAGATCCACGAGTAATCTTCATCTGAGCAATTGCATCTTCTACAGCCTTAGTTGATGTTCCAAGTTCAACAGCAATAATATTTGAGCTCATATACCCCTTAGGAGCATAGTCATAATAGACTTCATTTCTAAATTTACGATTTTGATTGGTTATCTGCATTATTTCGCGTCCATCTGAAATACGGGTAGGTTTAATTTGTATTCCTAAAGTTGATGAGATTTTATTTTCTGGTTTATTTATTCTCGTCTCAATCTGAGTTCTAGGCGACTTATCTTTTGACAACTCTTCATCTTTCCAAACATCAGGTTGAGCCTCAGAAACATCGAGTATCTCAGAATAAAAGATCGGATAATTCTTTGTTTCGCGCCACTCGTCAAGGAATTCGACAATGATTGCCCTTTTATTGTTTTGAAATTGTGATCTACGTAGTAAACGACCACCTCTTTGGATAACATCTTTTTCGGAAACACTTGGGGTAACGTTAAGTCCAACAGTTACCTCAGTTTCATCTAGTGCCTGCCATGCGAGTTTTGAACCACAAAGCATTTCAATTTCTCCAGTTTTCCACTTTTGTAGAACGGCTTCTCTTTCGTCAATACTCAGTTCCCCAGTTAGAATACCTGTTGTAATTCCATTTGCTTCAAATGCAATTGCAAGATCCTTGGTATGCTGTCTGCTTACGCAAAATGAGATGGACTTATCACTGCCATCTCCATTCCTATAGAAATTCATGTAACTATCTACAACAAGGCCGTTTCGTGCTTCTGTGTTTATTTCTCTTTCAAGTTCGTTGGGGAGATAATCACCACCATTCACACGAACCGAATTGATAGTTGTTGGAATCTTAATCACTTCTATCTTAAAGGCTGAAAGTAGATTTCCCTTTACCGCTTCTACAACTCCCATTTTATCTATTTCTACAGGTAACATGTCTGTTGCAGTCTTACCAGATCGAAGTTCATAGGTTGCTGTAGCAGAAAATCCAATAAGAGTTTCATTTATGAATGTATTTTCTATCAATTCCTGTGTTAGTTCTCCGAGTCCATCATGCACTTCATCGAATAAGACAATGTCAAAATCACCTGTCTTAAAATCATCTCGTTTGATTGCGTTTCGAAGTCCATTGTAGTTACATACAGTGATCTTTGAATTTGTATCCTTTTCACCAGCATAATATTTACCCACTTCTTCACCGGCAAATTTTTCGATTTTCTGAACATTTTGGATATTGTTTATATTTCCACTTCCAACAACTAGGATTTTGATATCAGGAACATCTTTCAGAGCTTCAATAAGCTCTGAAAAAATAACAGTTTTTCCGAGACCTGTTGGAAGTTCGAGATACCCACGACGTTTGCCTGAACGGAGGAATGTGCCAATTTTAACTAATGAAGCTACTTGGCGAGGTTCTAGGGTTGAGTTCTTACCTTCTTTGTAATCATCAACAAATGAATCAACACCATCAAGAATATGCAAAGTCTTGAGCTCTTGAGAAAAATCACCTTCAATCTCAGGAATCGAATCTTCTCCAACTGCCCCTTCTTCCTTATTTGGTGCGTCGTTAATTTTTCTTAATATAGATAAAAAAGCTTTGAGTCGGGCTCGATCTGTTTTCAAAAATTCTAAGAGAGTTTGCTCTTTTTGTTCTTCTGACAAATCAAAAGTTTTACCAGTTGCTTTTTCAACTTTATTAAGTTCTTCACCAAATGAACCAATTTTCTGATGCCAAATTTCTTTCATAGTTTATTTTTTAAACTCCCCCACCTTTACCTTTGGAACCTTCAGCACTTTACCATTCAAGGAATAACCTTTTTGCACAACCTGAACAACCATATCATGTTGCTTTTGTTCAGTAACTAGTTCATGAGATATAGCCTCATGATGATTGTGATCGTATAGCTGACCAATTGGATTGAGTTCCTGTACACCATTTTCACTCAAAACTTTCATAAGCTGAGAATAAATATATTCAACACCAATACGCCAATTTTTATCAGCTTTTTCCCAAGCTTCTTTGTTACCCATAGCCATATCAAAACTATTGAGTACAGGAATGAGCTCTTCAATGAGATTTGCATTGGAAAACTTCATAAATTCTTTACGCTCTTCTTCGTCACGTTTACGAGCATTGACCATGTCAGCTTTGGCGCGTTGCCAACCAGTGAGATATTCATGTTTTTCGGTTTCAGATTTTTTCAACTTTTCTTTGAGCTTCTTGATAACATCACCCATATTTTCTTCAACAATAACTGAATCATCAAGCGTATCTGAATCGCCAGAAGCTTTCTTGTTTTCGGGTATATCTTCAAGAATTATATTGTTGTCATCAGTTATTTTTTTCATACGTATAGACAGTCTAACGGAAAAATAAATTTGATGCAATAATTTATTTTATATTAGGCCTAAACCACAAAAAAGGACTCAATAGAGTCCATTTTTTGATTTTTTTAACGCTTAGACCATTGAGGAGACTTGCGAGCCTTCTTGAATCCAAATTTACGTCGTTCCTTGGCACGAGCATCACGCTTGAGGAGACCTGCTTTTTTGAGTTTACCACGTGATTCAATATCATAGATGAGAAGTGCACGAGCAATACCGAGTTGAAGGGCTTCTGATTGGGCCGAAATGCCACCACCATAGACTTTTACAGTGACATGGAACTTCTCTGCTGGCTTTGTAAGAACAAATGCTTCACCAACAGTAAGTTGCATCTCCTTGACTGGAAAATATGCTTCAAGGGTCTTGCCATTGATCTCATAACTCGTCTTTGGACTAATAAAAAGTCGTACACGAGCTGTAGCTGTCTTGCGACGACCAACTGCTTCAAAATACTTTTTTTCTGTCTTAGTAGATGTCATATTATTCGGTGATAATTAAATTTTTGAAACGAAGATCACGAAGCTTATTATCAGGAAGCATGCGATATATAGCACGCTCCAAGACTTCTTTCATACCACTGCGCTCTATTAGATGACCCAAACTTTCTTTTTTCAAACCACCACGAAAACCTGTATATGTTACATATGTATCACGGGTCTTTTTGACCGCAGAAACATCAGTCTTTGAAGCATTTTTGATCTCAACATTCACTTTTGCAACAGTATTCTTTGTAAAAGAGACTGTGCTCTTACCCATAAGCAAAGCCGCCGCTTCACTAGCGATTCGTCCTATCTTTTTGCCTTGTGCATCTATTGTATATTTCATATCGATTATTTTATTTGTTGAATTTGTAGATTCGTATATTTTATACAAATTCGATCAAAGACATGGGACTTGCATCAAGATCTCGGTTTGGTAAACGTACAATACGTATATATCCACCTTTTCGATCCTTGTACTTTGAGGCAATTGTGTCAAAAAGTTTCTTCGTCTCTTCTTGAGAATGAATTTTTGCATTTACAATACGACGATCTGCAATCGTGCCTGATTTTGCCTTGGTTACGAGCTTCTCAACGTATGGTCTTAGCTCCTTTGCCTTTGCTGTAGTTGTCTTGATGCGCATATCGCGAATAAGGTTGCGCGCCAAAGAGCTCATGAGCGCAACGCGCTGGTTTTTCTCTCTTCCGAATTTTCTTACATTTGAATGGTGTCTCATAAAGTATGATGCGAATCTACAAATTACACGAATACAACGAATAAAGCAATTGCTTTATTGTTTTAGTGTTATGCCATGTTCTGCTAATAGCTTCTTGATCTCTTGTACACCCTTTGCACCAAGTCCATCAATATCCATAATGTCAGACTCTTTCTTGCGAGCAAGTCCTCCAAGTGTGCGAACATTTGCATTGACAAGTGCCTTTGATGTGCGTGAAGAGAATCCGAGAGAATCTATACGTGTCTTCAAAAGCTCAGTATCAATATCCTTGAGCGAAGTCTCACCCTTGGTTGCTGATTCTTCAGTAGCTTTTTCTTCTACAACAGGCTCTTCTTCCTTGAATCCAATGATAGCTTTCAACTGTGTAATCATAAGAGCTATAGACTTCTCCAAAGCCTCATGAGCAGTAATAGTACCATCCGTTTCGATAGAGATGCGGAGGCGGTTGAAATCAGTACGATCTCCAACGCGCATATTCTCAACTTCGTAGTTTGCCTTGCGGATAGGAGTGAATGCAGCGTCTAAACTGATAGCACCAATCTCAACACGGTCTTTTTGAATAATCTCTTTTGGAACATATCCAAGACCCTTTTCAACAGTGATCTCTATATTGAGCTCTGCTGATTTGTCTGTAAGAGAAGCTATATGTAACTCTGGATTCAAAATCTCTGCTTGACCAGGAGCTTCAATATCCTTTGCAGTAACATCTTTGATGCCTTTTATCTTGAGAGTTAGGGTCTGTGGCTCATCTGTATTGAGTCTAATACGAAGCTTCTTCAATGCGAGTAAAATAGTAATAACGTCTTCTTTGACATGCTCAATAGCTGAAAATTCATGTTCTGCACCAACAATTTTGACTTTGGTAACAGCTGAACCAGGAAGAGATGACAAAATGATACGGCGAAGAGAGTTGCCCAATGTATGACCGTAGCCAGGATAGAGGCCATCGATTTCGTATACGCCACTTGTAGCATCCTCGCGGATTAATTTTGGTTTTGATGGGAGAATGATGTCGTTGGTCATAGTATTAGTATGTTATGAAAATAGACAGTTAATTATACACTAAAAATGAATAATGTCTAGCGTGTGTAGAACTCGAGCACTGCACGGACATTGAATAAAAGCTCACTTGTTTCAGCGCTTGGTTCACCGTCGATGGTTATTTCCCTCTTTTCTGCATTGACTTTGATCCAAGAAGGAAACTTTACATCTTTGATCATTTCATCAAACTTTGCAAAAAGAGCCTTATTCTTGCTACCTTCGCGAATACTCATCACATCACCGACCGATACTTGATATGAAGGAATAGTTACGATCTTTCCGTTGACTAAAATATGCCCATGGGAAACCATCTGACGAGCGGCTGAACGACTAGTTGTAAATCCTGCACGAAGAACTACATTGTCAAGACGGCCCTCGAGAATATTGAGTAGGTTCTTTGCATTGTCACCTGAAGCCTGGAGAGCAGCTTTGACGTATTTGGTAAACTGAGTTCCTGAAACGCCATAGCTATAGCGAGCTTTTTGTTTTTCGAGAAGTTGAAGTCCGTATTCAGACTTATTTCCACGACGACCCTTGGTCTTCTGCTTTGCCTGAGAGCGCAATGCATACTTTTGGGTCTGTGTCTTTGAGAACACAGGGATTCCAAGGTATCTAGCTTTTTTGTATCGTGGTCCAATTAACATGGTATTGTATAAGTTAAATAAATGATTATACGCGACGTGGCTTCTTTGGCTTTGGTCCATTGAATGGAACTGGAGTCTCATCCTTGATAGAAGAGATTGTAACTCCTTTACTAATAAAACCGCGGATTGCTGATTCTCGGCCAGATCCAACACCCTTAACAATAACATCGATCTCTTTTAGACCGATATTTTGGGCTTTTAAAGCCAAGACTTCACCAACTTTTGCAGCTGCAAATGGAGTTCCCTTCTTTGCACCACGGAAACCAGCACCACCAGCAGAACCCCACATGAGAGCATTGCCACTCATATCAGTTAACATGACTTTGGTATTGTTATACGTAGACTGAACGTGAAGAATACCCTTGTCAACACGCTTCTTTGAAGAAACAGCGTCTGCCTTTGGCTTGTCTGATTTCTCTGCACCTTCAGTTGTTACAATTCTTTTTTTACCCATGGTATTTTGTTTAATATGTTTTGATTATTCGTAGCATTATCATTGTCGATTGATTTGTAGGCTACTTCTTTTCTTCTTTTCTCTTACCAGATCCCATTGTCTTACGAACATTGCCACGTACAGTACGAGAATTGGTCTTTGTTCGCTGGCCTTTTACTGGAAGGTGTCTAGCATGACGACTACCGCGGTATGATTTGATATCTTTCAAACGCTTAACATTGCTACCAATCTCACGACGAAGATCTCCTTCGATCTTGTATGATTCGACGAGCTTACGAATATCATTTTCTTGTTCAACCGATAGAGTATTTGATTTGATTTCAAGACCAACTTTTGCTGTTTTCAAAATGAGGCGCGCACGAGAACGACCAATGCCATAAATAGAAGTAAGGGCTATTTCGAGCCTTTTGTTTTCTGGGACTGTAATACCTAGGATACGCATTTGATTTGTTTATTTAAAAATTATTAGCCTTGTCTCTGCTTGTGACGAGGATTGCCTTTGCAGACAACATAGACATACTTCCCTCGACGAACGACGGAACATTTTGGACAAATTTTTTTTACGGCAGCTTTTACTCGCATATATAAGTTATAAACGTCTAGTAACGCGAGCTCTACCTCCATACGGATCAAGTTCTAGCTCAACTTTATCTCCAATCAGCACACGAATGCGATTCATTCGCATTTTGCCAGCGAGGTAGGCGAGCACAATCTGTTCCGGATCTATCCCATCGAGCTTCACTCTAAAAAGCGTATTCGGCAATGCCTCAACGACAATTCCGGATGCTGAGTTTTTCGATGTAGGGGCGGTATCCATTGCGTAAAAGGACGTCTGAAGATATTAGCAGATAAGGGGTATATGCGTCAAGTGGGACAACTCCACGCGCAACATAATTTCCTGAAATGCACCCAAGATGTGTAGCTAACGATTATTGTTGTACTACAATACTTATTCTCTTTGGATCATTTGGTACTTTTGCCCATGGAGGTGTCAATTGTCCCGATGATCCAGATCCTACAACTTGACTATACGTTTTCAAGATAGAGTTGATCTCTGATAAGTCCGTACCAGCAAGTTTCTTCTTGAGTTCTTCAACTGGAATGACACCAACAAATTTTATATCACCACGCAAGTGAATCATAAGAATATTTTTCTTATCTACTGAAAATTCTTTTTTATTAACAATACTAAAATCAAGAGACTCCAATCCTGGAACTGAATAAGCTGATGATCCGAAAGACAATGCTGTAGATGTTCCTGCTATATGTGATGCGAGGTCTATCTTTTTGAATAAGATTGCATATAGATTTCCTTGGATAGAAACTGTTGCTGTCTTTGAATCATTTCCTCCTATATCAGGAGACATGAATGATGTTACATATGCTTCTGGATACATGATATATCCCTGAGGTACAGTACTTCCTGCACGCTTCAAAAGATCAGTAGTAATTTGTTTTTGAAGTATCAATGTAGTTGATGCGATAAGTGCTGGATTTACGATTTTTTTTGTTCCAATAAATCCTCCTACTATTGAAGTTGCAACACGTCCATATATTGATTCATATTTTGAGGTGTTTTTATATACAAGAATCTTGAAGTCGCTCAATGGATCTGAGCTAAGTATATTGTACGCTTCGCCTGCAACATCAGCCGTTATTGCCACAGATATGCTTCCAGGAATGATGCTATTTGATTTTGATATATAACCAGGAATATTGACCGTACTGTTGAGACGATAGACACGATTGGATGAATCTGTTAGACGTGTTCCGGCGACTAGTCTCTGAGGTTGGGCACTGAATGAATTGTACAAAGTTATTTTACCCTGCGCTTTGGTAGATACCGAGGGACCAGAACTTGCTGGTATAGTCGTGGTCGCAAATCCTTTAAAGCTTGCCAACTCATATACGATAGAATTTCCTGTATTTGCTTCTGTAATATATGTTTTATCAATCGCTATAGGAATAATCTTTGGAATAATAGTAAATGTCGCATAAGAATAATAATCAGAAAGTATAAAAAAGATTCCAGCAATTATTACGAATATTCCAAGAGCAAGAACCACCCATTTACTTTGATGCTTATTGGTAAGATTTCTTTTTTCTTTGCGTTGAGGTAGTACTTTTTCTTCTGTAATTGGGACAACCTCATCTTCCTGAATGCGATGCATAGGAACCTCGTATGCTTTTTCTTTTGCAGTCCTCTTCAAATCAAGCATTTGTTTTGTGCTTTTTTCTATAGGAATATTGCGTATTGAACGACGATCTGAGGGTACAATATCTTGTATTCGGCGTGGCATACGTAAATTATAACATACGCATAGCCTTTGTTGTTATTGGAGCGTGCTGTGAATAGCTAGCACATACAATCCAGTCATGCGAGATACTCGTATGTTTGGATCCAATGTCACGCGTGGACGGATGTCGTCTAATTCAAGACGTTGTACTGTTTTGTATGAAGGTATTGACCTAAGAGCATGAATGAAAAATGCTTCATGTGCATGTGCTGATAGTAAAATATGTTCATTCTGTTTTTGCGTGATAGCAGAATGTCCTATTATTTTTAGCAACTCTGCTGACCATATATGCTGAACTTTTTGTATTGCGATATGTATAGAGTGGGCATGGCTTGAATCCAAACTTCCTTGTTCATATAGAGAAATATATGATTCTGCTTGTTGTTGTGAAGTCTTTAGTTTGGCTTCAATAGAACGAATAATAGTGTTTGTGCCATACGGATATGATGCGAAGAATGAGCATGTGCTATTTTCAACACAAATGATATCAGTCAATTCTCCGTGAGCATGAATAAGTGTATAATCTTTGTATTGAGGAATAGTCTGCTGAACAGCTATATATTGCAAAAGTAATGAAGAGTGGAATGTAATTTGTTCTGGTATTACTGCATGTGCACATGCATCTCTCAATTGTTTGAGTGTTTCTGATCCGGCGATACTTACTGCAAATGATACCTCAGTAATTCGAGCTTTTCTTTTTTGCCATTTATCTATAGATACGCCATCGAGTCTTACATCAAAAATCTTTTCCTCAATAATTTCGAAATCTGATTGATTCTCTGTAATAAACTCATCGCGATGCTTCGTTACAATTTCAATAATTCGCTCACGGGTTGTTTTTGTATTTTTAGCAAATTCAACAGTGACAGTTTTACCTTGAGACAATATCCACGGAGATGATAGGACATAATGGACACCATCAACTTTTTTACCTTGAATAGAACGAAGCGCTTTGTGAACTATCTCACCAATCACTTCTGTGGTCTTTTGTATCAAATGAGCGCTTCCCTTTCCTATGTGATAATTGATCGGTACCTCATAAGAAAAGATAATATGAGGACGATCTTTTGGATTGAATATACAAAGTGATCCCCTAACGACTGAACTTTGCACGTCGAGAATAAGAATGAGTGATGACTTTTTTGAAGAGAAAGACATTGGGATTATTATATCATAGGAACATTTGTTGAGTGTGTGTATATTAAAATAAAAGAAAATTCGCCCTACGAGACAAATTCTCGTGGGCGAATAGATCTGATAAACCTTTACCACCAACTATACCAATACTGCCTTTATTCTCCTTACACCGTGTGAACTTGCCTCTTCTTTTTGTATCTTGAATTTCCACTTCCCTGCATGCCCAGGCATGCCTTCAGGACCAGCCAATTCAGAAGTATTTTTTACATGAGGACCACCACAAAATTCTTTTGAATATGCAGAATTGATATCATTACCAATGAAATAGATAGAAATATCTTCACCATATTTTTCTCCAAAGAAATGCCGAGCACCAGTCTTTTCTGCTTCATCCTTTTTCATAATGACTTGATTTACAGGTAGGGCTTGTGCGATTTTCTCATTTACTATATCCTCAACTTTCTTTTTTTGTTCATCAGTCATCTTGGTGCCCCATGAAAAATCAAAACGTAAACGTTCAGCGGTGATATTTGAACCTTTCTGTCCAACACCATCTCCTAATACATCATGAAGAGCTTGATGCAATAAATGTGTAGCAGTATGGTAACGAATGACCATCGGATCTTGCATATCAGCCAACCCGCCCTTGAATTTTTGTTCAGCGCCAACACGTGAGAGATCTTGATGCTTTTTAAATTCAACTTCAAAAGCCGTAATATCAACTTTTATACTACGCTCTTTTGATAGCTCAACTGTCAATTCAAGTGGAAAACCATAGCTAGAAAAAAGAGCAAAAGCATCATGCCCAGAAATATCTTTTGTAGCTAGCTTCGCAAATTCTTTGAGACCATGAGCAAGTGTTATTCTAAATTTGTATTCTTCTTCTTGAATGACTGACTGGATACGCAACTTATTTTGGGCATCAGCGACATTTGTATATACAGAGGCATATTGCTGTTGTATGAGATCTACAACTTCAGCTATATCTCCCTGCATACCAAGCTTATCTGAATGTCTTACTGCGCGACGAATCAATTTTCGGAGCACATAGCCTCTATCAGTATTTGAAGGAATTACTCCATCAGCAATCAAAAAGACAGACGCTTTGATATGATCTGCAACAATACGCGCAGATATAAGTTCCCAATTCTTGGAAAGCTCTTTGATCTTGTCCATCGCAGATTTCAATAAATCAGTATCATATATATTATCAACTCCTTGAAGTGTCATGGCTAGGCGCTCAAGACCAGCACCAGTATCTACCGATGGTTTTGGTAATGTGCGGATAATCTTGCCGTCTTTCTTCTCGTATTGCATAAAAACATCATTCCATACTTCAAGTACTACTCGTGTATCGTCAGCATTTACAAAATCGGTATGTGTGAGAAGTGTACCCTTGAATGCATTACCAAAATCATAAAACATCTCACTATCGGGTCCACATGGACCATTGTCACCAGCTTCCCACCAATTATTTTTTGCAGGAAGATAAAATATTCTACCTTTATCACCTTTTGTTGTATCTCCTCCGACTTCTATATTGTTTTTTGTGAATATGTTTTTCCAAATATTAGCTACCTCTTCGTCTTTTGATGCGTTTTTATCACCTTCAAAAACAGTTACATAAAGCTGATTTGGATTTAGACCAAGTCCTTCTTCTGAAGTTAGGAATTCGTAACTCCAGAGAATAGCCTCTTTCTTGAAATAGTCACCCAAAGACCAATTTCCGAGCATTTCAAAAAATGTCGCATGAGTCCTGTCACCGACATCATCAATATCAACTGTGCGCACACATTTTTGCGAATCTACCAGACGAGTACCTTGTGGATGTGCCTTACCTAGCAGGTATGGGATAAGAGGTTGCATGCCAGCAGTATTGAACAATGTTGGATTGGTTATACCTTTTTCATCAGCTGTTACAAGCGATGCTGATTGTATGATCACATGTCCACGCTTTGCAAAGAATGCAAGAAAGCGCGAACGAATATCTGATGAATGCATGAATGAAAGTCTATCATAAGAGAGCCATTTTATAGGATATTGACAACTAATAACTAATGGTGTAATCTATTTTTGAAAGAGAAAGTTATGAGTTTGAAAACAAGAGTGGATGAGTATAAGTACCGAGGTGGTCGTATACTCCAACCCATAAAAAAACGGAGAAACCAAAACGGAGAAACCAACGAATACGGGCCAATCAGAGTGACAGGTACACGTGTCATACCGACTGGTACACATGAATTTGAGCCTGACAGAGGCTGGCAGACCGAGCAACGGTTTGAACAATTCATCAGAAAACTTATTGGCATAAGAAAAAATTTTTGGATAAAAGGTATTCGTAAAGCGAGCAAAATGGAAGATCGATTCGGTGGTTACGATTTTGTGCTCACACTTTTTAGCAACTACGGGCAAGATCACACCTATGAGGTCGCCATTGACACAAAGTCGAGTTATAGGGGCGTTATAAAATATCGCCACAAAAGAGGCAACAATGGAGTCTTTCCTATCGTTGCATCAGCAGACATGATAAGTGACAAGCGACTTCGGAGTATTATTTGCCAAATCTGGCTAAAAACGCGGAAAAGTCATCCTCATTTTGACAGTAATTGGGCCAAAGATTAGGCATACAATTTAGCGAATGCAGTCGGCGAGACAACTTGCCGATTTTTTATTTTACTGTTTTTAGCCACAAACGATACTTCTTGTCCATCTCCTCAAATGATTTGCTATTGTCAGCAATTTTCTTTTTGCCATGAACCATCGTTATTTTACCCTTTAAATTAACTGGTTTTGTATAGTGAGGAACTTCTTCAAGACGAGAAACTCGCTGTTTTGCATCCTCAATAATCTTTATTTTAGATTTTGTTATATCGCGTATAAATGAATTTGGACTCAATTTTTTCCCAGTTGCCATTGCGATAAGCTTTTTTGCAGTATAGATCGATGCATATGACCATATATTGATAATCTCCTTGCCAACTTTTGGATTGTCTACTATATATCCATATTTCTTGAAAAAATATTCACGCCACTGGCATACACCAAGTTCTGCCAAACCATATCCATGATAATAAGCCGAACTTTCCCATGAATAAATGTGTGATACATTCAATGCCAATATGGAATCTCCAGATCGATCAAAATATTTCTTATATGATTTCTTTGCTATATCAATAACTTTTTCTCGAGTAAGATTTTTGCATTCATATATCTCTTTTTCAAAAAAAACAACAAATGATATATGCATCATGTCTAGTGGTCGAAGTGGAAATACTCTGTCTATATTTTTTCTGAACAATTCAAATGGATATGCATTGCCGTCTTTGTCTTTTGCATAACGTATACGCCATTCAATACTGCTTGATATAGTCTCCATAAACATACTGTGTGTCTCGGCCCATGATACTGACGAAGGTGGATATTCTGTATTTGCACAAGTTTCTTGCTGTAATGAATTCAAACGATCTGCAGCATGGCCACCTTCATGGAATACAGTATAAATACCTTGAACTCCAGACCCCATTTGCCCAAGTACTGCATTCGATGCAAAATTGCTTGAACCAGCTATACGCTTTCCCTTCTTGTAATGAACGAGATCCGGATAATGACAAAAACCATTATTGTGCTTACCTTTCCTATCAAGAAGATCTAGCATTACCTTACCACCATTGAAATGAATACCAAGCGCCACGAATGACCTGCCCCAATATGAGAGTACATTCTCAAATTGGAAGTACGCATCTTCCTCTTTGATCAAGTCGCCAGTCAGCATATAGACAAAATTCCATGGTTTGCGCAATCCAGGCTTATCTTTTTCCAATACACGGATATTTTTAAAACCATATTTCGTCTTTTCATATATTTTATCAAAAATAGAGAACAATTCTTTTTTTGACATATCTTCGTCTATACGAGCTTTGTATTCATAAAAATCACTATATCCCAATGCTCGTGCAAATTCGTTTCTGCCACGTATAATTTCAACATAGGTATCAATATATGCGAGTGGTAATTTCTCTATAGCATCAAAACAGGCTTTTCTTATTTTTTCTTCTGGATGCGTTCTCATCATCGTACGCATTTTATTTTCAGAAGTATCAATAAATACACCGGATGTTGGATCAATATATCCTTCTTTTCTATTGGTTCGTATATTCGCTATTTTTGATTCAAGAGCTATTACTTTTGCCTTTATTGTAGAAGCTTCTTTTGGCATTTGATACAAACCAAAACAATGATTCCATATCTCCAGACGCTTCTTGATTACACCTTTTGATATTTTGAGAAAATACTCAACTTCAGATTTTAATTTGGCATTTGATCTAAACGCATCACGAGCTGATTGGGCCTCATTCATTTTTTTATCAACACTATGATCTCCCATGTATGAAATCCAAAAATAATCTTCATATGTTTTATGAAGTTTTGTGTGAGTAATATTCAAATAATCAAGTAACTCTTTTGCAGAAGCATATTTAGACATAAATTTTCAATTAATTCTTATTCAATCTTCATATTGATGCCACTTAGAACAGTATGTGCTTCTGCCAATGCTGTTTGTAATGCAATATCATTCAAGCCAATCGATCTGAGAACATCAGGGTGAGCGATTGCATCTGAACAAAGAATGATGCCACGACCAACAAGGTCGCGTTTTTGATTGTGTGTAAGACCCGTAATACACGTTATTGGAAATAGTTTATTCTTTTCAATGATCTCATGGAGATTGTCGTGCTGAGGATGATTCCAGCCAATCATCTTGAGATTATTACAGATGCCATATTTGATAGCCTGTTCAGTGAATTTAGTATTGGTGAACAGCCAACGTTCAGTCAGAGACCGTGTCACACCTCCATAATTGAATTTATTTACTGCAATATCATCAAAACGAGCCTTGATATACAGAGCTACTTTAATGTCAGATTTCAAAATCAATTCATTGTGGAATTTTGCCTCAACCATAGCGAGTGTATCACCTTTCCATGCAATAACATCTACTTCATGTTCAATGCATGAACCCATAACTTGCTGATCAGTGATAGCCTCGTATCCCCATACCTCAAATATACGTGCTACAAATTTTTCAAATGGAAAACCGTCAGGTCCTAGCTCTGCAAGTGCACGACGGACTGAATAACGAACGGCTACATGTGTAGCGTGCGTACGCAAGAGTACGAAAGCCAATCGATATATATCAGTGGTAGTCATGCCTTCGTGCATGCTCTTTTCTACTTCATCAACAATATGCTCAATAGCATCTGAATTTGCTCCTACGCGCCTAAGAGAGCTAATTAATTTTTCTTCTTCAAATAATTCTTTTGTGCCATCTGACTTCGTAATTGTGATGAGATGATTCATGACAAAAGTATATCATGTTGTCATGATGATGACTTTTTGTATCTGTAGATAAATATTTCTAAGAAATAATTCCTCCACCAAGACAGTTTTCTCCTTTGTACACAACCAATGATTGCCCTGATGTAATAGTTTCTTGATACGTCTGAAACTCAATAGTAGAAGAGTCTGCATCAACTTTTATTATCTTGATATTCTGCAATTCTTGGCGATATCTAATTCTGGCCTGAAGCTTGACTCCTTGCTTAGGAATAGCACCAACCCAATTTACTTTCTGAATACTAATCTGTTGTTTCAAGTTTTGTTTAACATTCATAGAAGTTTTGTGATTTGCTACAGTCACTGTATTTTTCTTTATATCTTTGCTAATAACGTAATAAGGCGCATCATTGGGTGTCTTTTTGGTGATAGTGAAACCATGACGCTCACCTATCGTAAGTAATAATGACCCTTGATGATTGCCGATAATCTCTCCTTTTTCATTCAATACATATCCTGGCTTTGTATCAATGTATCGTGACAAAAATTCTTTTATATCAACTTTGCCAATAAAACATAGTCCTTGACTATCTTTTTTCTCAGCATTTGGAAGCTTAAATTTCTTTGCAAGTCTTCGCACCTCTGGTTTGACCAAATCTCCGACTGGAAAAAGGATGTGTTTCAAATCAGCCCGATTGAGAGTCCAAAGAAAATAAGACTGATCTTTATTTCTGTCTATGCCAGCAAATAAGTTAAAACAAGCACCAGATGTATTCGCCTCAGGACGCGCGTCGCGCTCTGCTGAGCGCGCGCTATTCTCGCCGTCGTTACGGCTTGCGAAGTGTCCTTCGTTGAATACATCTGGTGCTTGTTTATTAACCACACGCGCATAGTGTCCTGTAGCAATAAAATCAGCACCTTGTTTTTCTGCCCAATGCCAAAATGCACCGAATTTCACTTCACGATTACACATCACATCGGGATTTGGTGTTCTTCCAGCACGATATTCAGAAATCATATAATCAATGACTTCTATTTTATATTCCTTTACAAGATTGAGCGTAACAAATGATATATCAAGATGAGCAGCAACACGCATAGCTTCTCGACGCTCGTCTTTCCACGTACATTCTATCCAATCTGGTTGCCACACTTTTATGAATACACCAGTGATATCATATCCAGCATCTTTGAGTAATGCAGCCGAAACAGAACTATCAACTCCGCCTGACATGCCTATGAATACTTTTCTATTCTTATTTTGTATACCTTGACTTTTCATAATAAGTAGGATATCATATTTTATGGTTTAAGGGAAATATATGAATATAAAAGCATTAGTTGTAGATGATCACGACGAGATCAGGGATTTGTTCGTCATGTTCTTCAAAATGAAGGGGATAGAAAGTGAATCAATCAACAACCCTACTTGCGCACTCAAAGCGTTCAAGGATGGTCAATTTGATTTCATCGTAACCGACCTCGAAATGCACCTTGATTCAAATGCTGGATACAAGTTTATTCAAGAAATTCGGAAATTGGACACATCAATCCCAATCATCATGGTTACTGGAAAGATATTTGAGGACGCCCGTGCTCTGGGGCTCGAATATGGTGCAAATCATGTTCTTCACAAACCTGTTGATCTTGGCGAATTGATAGCAATCATAGAGATGGAAATGGCTGAAGTTGTCGCTATCAAAAAAGCAAAAGCGAAAGCCGAAAATCTAGTCTGACAATCGTGCGCATCACACTGCCGAAGATTATTCTTCGGTTTTTTTATATCCTAATACCTAATAGCTCTATTTTATATATTTTGCTTTATTCGCCAAATGCCCATCATATGTGACTGCATAGTGCATAAGTCCATCATATCCAGATAAATAGAACCAATAATTTGTCTTAGTTGGTCTTATTGTCGCAAGTATAGCATCTAGACTTGGACTATCGATCGGAGTCGGTGGCAATCCAATATGTTTGTACAAATTATATGGAGAATCAATAGCCAAATCATCAAGAGTCAATTCCGAAGAATCTTTTCCTAAAATATAGAAAAATGGTGGATCAACTTGAAGTGCGGCTTTATTTTGAAAACGATTCCAAAGTACACCAGCTATGATCTTTCTATCAATGGTTGATGTAGCTTCTTTTTCTACAATAGAAGCCATGGTTATAATATCTTGAAGAGTAAATCCAAAATGTATGAGTTCATTCTGGATTGTCTCCATCTTTTTGCCAAATTCTCTACGCATTGTTGTTACAACTTCATCGGCCTGAACGTTTGGATAGAAGAAATATGTCTCAGGAAAAAGATACCCTTCAAGTGGTTGTGCCAAAGCAACGAATGCTGGTGCATTAAAATCTGGAATAATCTTTAGTAGAAGCCATGCTATTTCATGCACATTCTTTCCTTCAGGAATTGTTATCTTTATTTTTGGTAATTCTTGCGAACCAGATATGATACGTGATGCAACTTTTATGGCTGACTGTTGTTGACTGAATAAATAATCACCTGCTTTTATATTCCTATACCCACCCAAAAGTATACTGTAGACTTTATACAAGAATACTGAGCGAATAATATGTTGTTTCTCCAATATATCTGCTGTTTGTGATAATCCCATGTCTTTTTTGATATGAACAATGGTCCCAATAGGCATATTTGAAGGAGCGCTAGATCCAATAATAATCATGCCACATGATATTATTACAAAAAATAAAAGAGCACCTAGTACGACTCTGTTATTCCACAATATAGTACGTATATCCTGATTGAAGGTCATTGCTATATATTCTATGTTGGAAGATTACTTGGTGCACCAGACTTCTTGGAAGGAATACGACTAAGATTTGGTGTCGCTGATACAGAACCTGGAAAATGATATATCGTAGCCAACTCTTCTACATTGAGCACAAGAGGCTTTGATTTGTATGGTGCATAAAAATATGAACGACGCTTGTAGGCAGCGAGTCCTCGTTTAGACAAACGATTACGGCGTATATTGTTGTAATCCTGCCATGGATATGTCAACTGAACATGCCATTTTTCCCCATTTGGTTTAAAACCATTTAGATGCTCATAGCGATAATGTGAAAAAGAAGAAATTGTTCCTCCAATACCAAATGGTGTATCAAATGTTTCTTTTGGCGCAACATATATTGCTCGTATACCAACATCAAATGGAGTCTTGGATATACTTCGCTCGAGTGCAGCAACAATCTCTTGCTCGCCTTTTGTAATCGTAGGTAATTTTGAATAACCAGTATCAGGATTGACCTCACCTGCAACTTTGGTCTTTTTGTCACGTAATAATATTTTGTTGATCTCTGCCTCTGCCTGATCTTTCCATAGATCAGTTTTCTTGAATATATGACCAGGTTTGCGCTGTTCTTTCTTATGACCTCGAATAATAAATTGTATCCAAACCTGCTGATTTGGTGGCACACTTCCCAAGAATTCAATCATCGGTGTCATCGGATCTATTTTGAACTCTTCTTTGGGGTCTTTGTCGAGACCATAGTCTACATATGTCTTGATTGGATATGGATCGGCTTTTGTAAATACAAATTCTGCACACCAAAGCCTCATTGTCTTGGAGTCAAAATGCATGCCTTTTGTATAATCTTCACGTTCAATTATTTCTAATTCTGGGTACTGAGAATAAAGAGCAGATATAATCCCAGCTTTGCGACGATCTTCTGTCCAGATAAAAAACTTAACTTGACCTTCAACAGAAATAAGCTCAAGGGAATACCATGGTCTTGTCTCACCTTTCCAATACATTGAATACCAGTTTTCTCCAGATATGTTATGAAGAGAGGTCAAAAATAATTCCATAGACAAAGGAGACTTGAAAGTATCCTTCGGAAGTTTGAGCTCTAGAACTGTATATTTGAGACCCAAAAATTCTTTTGCTTGCACATATTGAACCCAGACATGCCAAAATATCTCTCCAAGAACAATCGCCACAACTATAGGCGCAAAAAATATCGCATAGTGTACTACTTCAGGCATAATCAATACCTTCAGTTCTGGAAAGAGAGAAAAAAATGCTATTTCAATATCCATATGATTATTATAGCAGTTCATACTCAAAAAGTTAAAGCCCAGGGCTTTCGCTTCTGGGCTTTAACATAAATCTATCAAGATGTATTAGGCTATTGTATACTTTCCTTCTTTGTCCTTTTTAAAATATTTTGGATTTTGGAGGTTTACAACGATGGTATTTTCTTTGACATATCGTTCCTTCATGACCTTGTCTATAATCTCATCTTTGCTCAGAGTACCATTCTTTGAGATGACTGAACGGATAACATCGCGCACAACCCCTGGGGCATAACCCCATTCTGCGAGAGCATAGAGACCACGACCAACTAGTACGAATCGAGGATCTTTGATGAGCTCATTATGTGTCGTAGCTACATGAGCCTTCTTATTGAAGAGTTGAGTTATCTGTTTTGCGACATCACGAAAATGTATTGGTGATCCATGCTTGCGTATAACTAGAAATGCATAGTCACGCATACCTTTTGTCTTGATATTCGAAGAATCTGCAACTCCCCAATCACCAAGAGCATTCTTACCAATAGATTTTGAGATCGCCAACCAGCGTTTTACAACTTCCTGATTTTTGTAGCGCTCTGAGACATCTTCAAGGTGCTGTAGGAATTTTGCAACCATCTCTGATTCTGGAAGAAGCTGTTGATTGTCAAGATTGGAATACAACCTACGAAGTGCACTTTCGACTTGTTTTGCGAGCTCTTCATTGACATGCCAACGATGTCGGAAATCATCATCTTCTTTGAGTTTGCGAAATGGCTCACCAACGACCAAAATAAAATGAACATGGTTTTGGAGACTCTTGTCTTTTGAGACATGGCCGAGAAAATCATCTTCTACAACAATACCACCAAGAGAATGGAGGAGAGCCTCAATCTCTGCAAATGCTGCTTTTTCTTGTTTGTATTCTTCAGACTTGCGAACATTGGCTATGCCATAATTCTCAATCTGACGGACGCGCTCACGAGTGATACCATACTTCTTGCCAATAGAATCAAGAGTCATGCGCTTTGTATCAGAACCGAGACCGTAACGATATATCAGTACCTCTCGTGCACGATCAGGCAAAGACGACAAAAGACGCTTTACTGTCTGTTTTGGTTTGAATGAAATAGAAGCGGTTGCCATGTGATTGGTAATAACTATTAGTATAGTAATGTTTTATCATCTTCTTGTAGTAAAGTCAATCTTATGGGGATATCCTGTACTTTTTTTCTTTTTTCTATAATCACACACTACCACTAATATCAGAGATTTGTCAAATTATACCACAACTATATTGACAAGGCGCTTTGGTACTACGACTACTTTGATTATCTTCTTACCTTCAATCCACTTGTTTGTGTCTGGCAAATTCTTGGCCCTTTGCTCAAGATCTGCATTACTTGAATCAATCGTAGCAATAAATGATCCCCTAACTTTTCCATTGACTTGAACAATGATAGTCATATCAGCATCCACTAGATATTTTGCATCATATTCTGGCCATACTGAGATATGGACTGATTTCTTATTACCAAGAGACATCCATAGTTCTTCAGCAACATGTGGCACGAATGGTGCGAGTAATTGGAGTATAACTTCATATTGTGGGCGAGTCAGGCTTTTTTGTTTATCAATTTCATTCACGGCAATCATCAGAGAACTTATGGCTGTATTGAATCGTAATACTTGGATATCATCTGTAACTTTCTTTATAGCTTTATGAATGTTCTTTGTGATATACAAATCTGCTTCAATAGAGACTTCTGTCACATCTATTTTTTCTCTAAGCTTCCAAACCTTTTCAATAAATCGTCGACTTCCAACCATGCTAGAAGTATTCCATGCAATCTGTTGCTCAAATGGACCCATAAACATCTCATAAAGACGTAATGTATCTGCACCATATGTTGCAACAATATCATCGGGGTTGACCACATTCCCGTAACGCTTCCCCATTTTTCTACCGTCTTCTCCCATGATGAGACCAACGCTCTGTAATTTCTTGAATGGTTCAATATTTGACACAATTCCAATATCATACAAACACTTATGCCAGAAACGCGCATATATAAGATGGCGTGTCGCATGTTCGGCTCCACCAACATAGAGATCTACTGGTGACCAATACTTCTCGCGCGCGCTGTCAACGAGTACTTTTTTATTTTTCGGATCCATATAACGAAGGTAATACCACGATGAACCTGCCCATTGTGGCATAGTGTTCGTTTCGCGCTTTGCATTTCCTTTGCACTTTGGACACTTCACATTGACCCATTTATCAATAGTAGCCAAAGGAGATTCCCCTGTACCAGTTGGTTCATATGACTTTACCTTTGGAAGTTTTACTGGCAAATCCTTTTCTGGCACATGAACTACTCCACATTTCTCACAATGAATGAGTGGTATTGGCTCACCCCAATAACGCTGACGTGAAAATACCCAATCACGAAGCTTATACGTCGTCTTCATGGCACCGCCTGCATATTCAGTGATAGGACGTTTTGCATCTGCAGATGACGTGCCATCAAACTTTTCTGAATTGATCAATATTCCATATCCAGTGTATGGTCGAGTCGTACCCTTGAATCGTTCCCAAAAAATAGGATTGAATGGTCGTGTGTTTAAATACACATCCATTTCCTTCTCTGTGAGCCATGTAGTTTGATGCAAAAATTTCTCTTCTTCTGAAACTTGAACCTGTTCACCATCTTTCAACTCATAATACAGAGGATAGAGCATCCCCAAGCGATTTTGTTTTCCATTCTTGGAATAATAGCGATACGCAACCGGTTCACCCAACGATTTTACAAATCGAGCATTCTTATAACCGGTCTCCTCGAGAATTTCTCGAGCTCCAGCAACTTCATGCACCTCACCACCATCTATTCCACCAGCTACACCAACAACAACGTCTTTACCAAGATCTGCAAGGTCCTTTTTATTCAAGAATAAATACTTGTTCTCTGACCAATGTTTGATGATGCATACCACCGTAGGACGAATAACTTCTGGTTCTTGCGATCTCCATGCATCACTCGAATACTCACTGACAAACAATGGACTGATAACTTCTTTGATTGGCAACTTGAACTTCTTGGCAAAAGCCCAATCACGATCATCGTGAGCTGGAACTGCCATGACCGCACCGGTACCATAATCCGCGAGAACATAATCAGATATCCATACCGGAACCTCTTTTTTGTTTACTGGATTGATAACCTTCACCCCTTTGAGCTCTACCCCCGTCTTATCTTTCTTCGCATCAGTGCGTTCAATCTCTGTTTCAAGCTTTGCCTGTGAGATATATGCTTCGACTTCTTGTCTATTTTTGACTACAGGCA
This sequence comes from uncultured bacterium, assembly GCA_903900935.1. GTDB lineage: Bacteria > Patescibacteriota > Minisyncoccia > Phycocordibacterales > PALSA-1337 > C7867-002. The sequence continues at coordinate 32,203 of CAIUOX010000033.1, read as the reverse complement.
AAAGATCAGCAACAAGGGCATGCTCAGGGGCGAGCACAACATACGTAACACCGAACAAAGTGTCGGGTCTTGTGGTGAACACTTCTATATTTTTCTTGTGTGAAGCATTTGAAAATGTAAAAGTAATCAACGAACCTTCTGACTTGCCTATCCAATTTCGCTGAGATTCTTTGATTGACGCAGGCCAATCGATGAGTGGTAAACCTGCATTATCAACCGCATCCAAATCCTTCAAAAGCCTCTCCGCATAATCAGTAATCCTAAGTACCCATTGACGCATAGGCTTCTTTTCAACTGGAGTACCACAGCGCTCGCAACGTCCCTCTTCAAGATCTTCATTTGCCAAACCTGTCTTGCACGAAGGACACCAATTGATAGGCTCGAATGATTGATACGCCAATCCTTTTTTGAATAGTTGCACAAATATCCATTGAGTCCAGCGATAGTATTCTGGATCAGTCGTATTGATCTCTCGTGACCAATCATAATCAAAACCAAGAATCTCAAGTTGCTTCTTGTATCTAGCAACATTCTTTTTGACTCCAATCTCAGGATGAGCCTTTGTCTTCAATGCATAATTCTCTGCAGGAAGTCCGAATGCGTCAAATCCCATCGGATGTAACACTGACTTTCCATTCATGCGCTCAAAACGAGACACAATGTCAGTTGCAATATATCCTTTTGGATGTCCAACATGTAGTCCTTCTCCTGAAGGATACGGGAACATATCAAGCACATAAAATTTTTCTTTATTTGGATCTTCTGTACTTTTGTATATCTTTGAAGCCGAGCCTAACCCAGAACGATTTGCTGATTGCCACTTTTTTTGCCACTTATTTTCTATGTTGGCTGGATTATATACTGGAAATACATTAATTTTCTTTTTCATACGATGAATCATAGCTCAAAACTAACTTATTTTCAAAAACTGTATATACAAAAAAGCCGACCACATTCATATGGAAGGCTTGAAAATTCTTGCAACCGATATCAATACAAGCTAAACATCTTGACGATGATTGTGATTATCGCAAAACCGACAAAGAAGATCACAACGATCAAATTGACTTTTGCGCTTTCTGGAGAAGCGTGTCTGGACACAGGAGGATGTTCCAACGAACATTCCAAATGTTGACGGAAATTGAATGTATCTTTCATCATTTACCTTTCAGCTTTAAAATGAAAATGGCAAAACTTCCAACGGCCCCGACAAAACAGATTGCGAAAAAAAAGATACCGCTGACCATCATAAGCAAACCAGCTCCGCCACGCACATGATTGCGCGTCTTATGTTTTTGAATGCTCATATTATTACAAAGTTCTACTATGCCATATAGGTGCGTCGCACTATACGTCGCTATCCTCAAGACTACTGCATGCAACGGGCATGCATGACAAAATCGTAGCATCTCTACACCCTTGTGTCAATCTGATATCTGTGGTCAAATAATCTATTGAAAACTCTATCGCGCCACCATCTTCTTCATCCTGTAATTCATTGACTCATACAATAGTGAATGATATTGTATTTATGAAAGGAAATTTATACGATGAAAAGAAAGTTCTTTTTTCACAAGCTCTTTCCGCGTCTTGATCGGTTGTTTCGTCCGCTTGAGTCTAATTGGGAAAGAGAGATGCGTCATCTCCAGTTGGAAAATCCGAAGGAGTTTGATCTTGTGATGCAAAGACATCACGAGCAGATGAATAAGTGGCGCGAATCAGCTCGCCGAACTGGATCCGTTGGAATCATCTAGCACGAACCACGTCACTTGCACCCAAACGCACTACCGAAAGGTACTGCGTTTTTTAGATCTTAAACTCTATAACATCTCCATCTTTCACTACATATTCCTTCCCTTCTGTTCTAAGTAATCCTTGTTCACGAGCAGTAGCAAATGAACCTGCACCAAGTAATTGGTCCCATTCAATGACTTCCGCACGAATGAACTTATCTTTGAAGTCTCCGTGGATTGCAGTACCAGCCATAGGAGCAGTCCAGCCACGACCAATTGTCCATGCTCGAGTCTCTTTTTCACCAGTAGTGAAATATGTAATCAAATTTAATAGCTCATAACCTTTTTTTATAAGATTATTTATACCATCATCTTTTGCGCCTAGACCTTCGCGCATCTCTTTTTTATCAATTCCTTCAAAATCTTTGAGCTCTTGCTCTATTCCAGCATCAACAATTACCCAACTTGATTTTGAACTATTCAAAAATGCAAGCAATGCATCCCAACGGGCATCTTTGATCTCATCTAGATTTTTACCTCCAGATTTTTTATTCAAAACATACATAAATGGCTTTGACGTCAACAGATGCAACGATTTCAAAAATGGCATTTCAAATTCATTGACAATCACACTAGAAGCTAGCTTGCCATTTTCAAGAGTAATTTTGAGCTTTTCCAGCAAACCATTTTCAATGATTGCTTCTTTTTTGCCAGCACGAACTTCTTTGCCAACATTATTTATGCGTTTTGAAACAGTTTGCATATCAGCAAGAATAAGCTCAAGATTGATAACTTCAATATCAGAGAGCGGATTTACCTTGCCATCAACGTGAATGATATTGTCGTCTTCAAATATACGCACAACTTCGGCAATCGCATCTGTCTCACGTATATTGGTCAAAAATTGATTTCCGAGACCTTCGCCAGCAGAAGCGCCTTTTACAAGACCGGCAATATCGACGAATTCAACAATAGCAGGAACTATTTTTTGAGTCTTTGAAAATTCAGAAAGTTTGTACAAACGATCATCTGGCACTGCCACCACGCCAACTGACGGATCAATAGTTGCAAATGGATAGTTTGCAACTAGCACACTCTTTTTAGTTAGAGCGTTGAATAGTGTTGATTTTCCAACGTTTGGAAGACCGACGATACCTATAGATAGAGATGACATATAATTTATTATTCTATTTCTTTAATACCTTTTGGATATGTGGTAAGTGGTAAATCATCCCAATTGTCCAAGATTGGAGTTACATACTCCCATGATGCCATTATTTCACTGGTTGAAGCAAACAATGTCTGATCTCCAACGAATGCATCACGAATCAGACGCTCATAGTCATTTGACATATATTCTGATAATGATGTATCCGAATATTTGAACTTCAGTGTTCGTGGTTCTACTGCAAATCCTTTACCTGGTGTTTTTACAAAAAAACGTATTTTGATGCCTTCATTTGGCTGAATCCTGAAAGTTAGGATATTCTGTTCATTACCATCTTTATTTTTGAAATAAATATCTATCTCAGCTTTACTCTCACTCATGGCCTTGCCAGTTTCAAGATAAAAAGGAACTTTTTTCCATCGAGGCATGTTTATGTATGATTCAATGCGAACAAAAGTTTCAGTCTTTGAATCAGGCTTAACACCAACTTCATTCAAGTAACCAACATACTGGCTACGAACTACTCGATTTGCCAAAGTGCGCCGAACAATAGGTACCAATGATTTGAGAACTCGAGCACGCTCTGTACGAATATCAGTAGCGGTGAATGATTTTGGACGATTCATGGCGATGAGCGCTAGCATCTGAAGCATGTGATTTTGTCCAACATCACGCAGAGCACCAAGAGAATCGTAGAATGCTCCGCGCCCTTCAACAGAATTTTTCTGAAAGAGCTTGATATGCACTTTGTCGATGAATTCATTCTGCCAAATAGGTTCAAACATTGAGTTTGAAAATCTAAAAGAGACAATATTTTGTAATGTTTCTTTTGCCAAATAATGATCAATACGAAATATCTGTTCTTCTTTGAATAACTTGCCAAGAAGCTTGTCAATTTGTCGCGCCGCATGAATATCGTTACCAAATGGCTTCTCAATCAGGATGCGCGTCCATCCAATATCGTCACTGCATGGAACATTCAAACCAGATTGAGAGATATGAGATAAAATACCCTCACAAAGCTTTGGAGGAACTGATAGATGAAAGAGTTTATTTGAGCATTGACCCCAGTTTTTATCAACAGATGCTATCTTCTGTGCCAATCGTGCATATGCTACAGCATCATCAAACAATCCCTGCTCATACAACATATGGTCGAGAAAGTGCTTGATATCTTCTTCTTTGAATTGACCTGGTAGTATATTGATGCGCTCGCGAATAAATTCACGGAATTCTTCGCGAGAAAATTGTCGACGAGAAAAACCGATAATAACAAAACGCTGAGGAAGGAGTTTTTTGCTATAGAGAGCAAGAAGTGCTGGAAGTAATTTCCGGCTTGCCAGATCGCCTGTAATACCCAAAATCACGAATACAGTAGGGTGCAAGGCAAAATTATTAGTAGTATCTATAGTCTGATGCATTGGCACAGTTTACCCCACAATCAACTAATTCAGCAATCATTTAAAACTCTTCTCCCCATTCTTGCCACAATGGATATATATGACCAGCAACAAAAACGCACGGTAAGATGATAAGTGCCAAAAGCGCCCATATAGCAAAAAGTGTTACTTTGGATGCAACTTTCCAGACCCAGGAAAGGATCTCGCGCAAAATCTCAGATACTTCAGATGCAATATTTTCCATACACAAATATGCTAACTCGTGGGGATAGTCTTGGCAAGCAAAATATGTGGCGTGATATACTTGTGATATATGTTGCCTCAAACTCACTTGCTCATACACAATTTGCTATCTGTCATGTCCATCATCGCAATTTTGGGCATGATTATCTTCACATACTTTAACGGACCTCGTAAAATCGAAAATATAGCATGGTGCTTTACTTTATTTTTCTTAGAAATATTCTTTGTTTCTCACCTCATTGGAACAAATATAGCGGACCCGATCCTTTCAAGAAATATTTTTATGCTCAATATATCAATGTTCTTCATTGGCTCATTTAATATACACGCATTCTATGCATTGGCTGGAAAAGTGAGAGAGAAGCGAGTGATGATTATTATATTTCATTCTGCGGCAGTTTTCATGACAATACTATTACTTATGAATCTAGATGGTTTTTTAATGCCATCAATACCAAAGATGTATTTTATCAATTACTACAATCCAGGTGTTTTGAATTGGTTCCGCATAGCATTCCTATATGGTATCTGTATTCCTCAAAGCATATATATTCTTTACAGAGAATATAAGGAACGTGAAAATATACTAGAAAAAAAGGCTTTCGGGTCTTTGATTATCACTACTATTATTGCCTATTCTATTGCATTTATACCCAACCTATTGGTCTATGATATAAAAGTTGACCCAATCTGGGGCATGGGCTCTGCAGTAATCTTCATATTTCCTTTTATATATGGATCAGTCAAATACGGCATATTCAATGTGAAAATAGTCGCCAAACAAGCATTCTTCTACAGCATTGCTGTGTTTTTGGTTGGTGGATTCATTACTCTCTTGAACTATTTGAATCAAAATATCCAAAATATTTTTCCAAATTTTCCTGTATGGGTTACACCACTCGTATCTTCACTCATGGCAGTGACCATAGGAGTCATTGTCTGGCGCAAACTCCGCCAAGGAGATCTCCTCAAATATGAATTCATAACAACAGTTACCCACAAATTCCGTACTCCTCTCACGCATATAAAGTGGGCATCAGAAAATTTATCAAAGACAAATCTACAAGAAGATGGACGCGAACAGCTCGAATATATAGAAAGTGCCAATAACAAGCTAGTAGAGCTAACTGCTCTTCTTATGAATGTTTCTGAGACTGAGAATAAATCATATGAGTATCAAATGATCCAAAATGACTTATCTTTAGGAATTGATCAAGTCATTCTGTCACTTACTGATCAACTCAATATAAAGCATATACATATATTCAAAAATATAGAGCCAAACTTGTACACAAAATTTGACATGACACGCATCAAATTTATTATCCAAACTCTCGTAGAGAACGCTATGCACTATACAGATGAAAATGGACAACTTTCTATATCTGCAACTACTGATGGAAAAAACATTACGTGTCGCGTAAAAGACAATGGTATTGGTATACCAAAAGAAGAAATACCTCTTTTATTCACCAAATTCTATCGTGGTCAACGTGCTCGACTTGCTGATACCGAAGGTATGGGTATTGGTCTTTATATTTCAAAAGAGATTATTGGCCGTCATAGCGGTAAAATATGGGTAGAATCAGAGGGTATTGGCAAAGGTAGTACATTTGTATTCACATTACCAATCAAGAAATAAATGGCATTATAATCCCCTATTGTGCATAACTCTCAATAATATATTTGCTATACTATAGATAGCTTATATGTACATGATCGTTTATTAATGCTAACTATTTCATACTATGAAAATAGCACATAAGATCGCTTTTATTCTCGTCATCATAGGTGCGCTCAACTGGCTTCTTGTTGCCTTCAACTTCAATCTTGTAGATTGGGCTCTTGGCGCAGGAGGTACTCTCGCAAAAATAGTCTACATACTCGTAGGCATTTCAGCTATTCTTCTCATCATTATGCATAAGAAGGATTGCAAGTGTTGCGACAATAGTGCAACTACAACTCCTACAGTGTAATATTTCATTACTACACACATCAAAAAACCACCATAGGGTGGTTTTTTGATGTGTATCTTCTATTTAGACTGACATCCACAACCACACGTACCATCTGGCTTCTTGTGCTCGTGTTCACACACCGGACACACTTTTGGTTCTGCCATAGGAATAAACGTATTAGTGTTGGTAATGCCGACCTGTTGTATATACGACTGGGTATTGAATAAAGGTGCAAAATACTGTATTCTAATATTCACGTTATCATTTCTTTGGTAACGTATTAGTTTCTCAAAATATGGGCCCGTAGCTCAGTTGGTAGAGCAGTGCTTTTGCAAAGCAAAGGTCGGAGGTTCAAATCCTCTCGGGTCCACCACAAAAAATTTATTACTGCAACTTCAATGCAAGTCTGATCAAATGATCAGCCAATTGATGCAATGTACTACCAACTGCACGAAGTGCTTTTGGCATTAGAGATTCCTCGGTTAATCCTGGTAGTGTATTCACTTCTAGAAAATAGATGCCTCGGCGAGGATGAATAATAAAATCTGAACGCGAATAGTGACGAAGACCAAGAGCACTGTGAACAGTACGCGAGAGCATTTCAAGATCTTTTTTAAGTTCATGCGAAAATGTAGCAGGGACTATCTCTTTTGATTTACCCTTGTATTTTGCATCATAATCAAAAAATTCTGTTTCAGGTCGTATCTCAATCGGAGGTAGTGCATATAATGGCTCATTACGAAAATTCTCGATGATGCCACAAGTAGCTTCTATTCCTGAAATGAATTCTTGCACTTGTACAGCACGATCTTGCTCTGCAGCTTTTAGTAATGCAGGAGCAATATCTGTGTGCTTTCTAACAATTGAAACACCATGAGATGAACCTCCTGATACTGGTTTGATCACAGCAGGAATAGGAAATGTAGTAAATAATTCTCGAGATATAGCTTCAGGATTTTGTCGTATATCCACAGAAAGAATCTCTCTACTCAAAGGTATTTTTATCCCGTGACGAGCGAGAATCTGATTGGTCATGGTCTTATTCATACCCACTGCAGAAGCGAGCGCACCAGATCCAGTGAAAGGAATGCGATGCATTTCAAGAAATGCTTGCACTTTTCCATCCTCACCATATGTACCATGAAGTGCATTGAATATAACATCAACACGATGAAGCGCCTGCTCTGGCTTTATAGCAATGCCATTGATATGCCACGTTCCCTTCTGGTCAATAAAAATATCAATAGGATGATATGTCTCAGAATCATGGTCTCGTAGAGCAGACATAATGGCACCACCAGTTTTGATGGAGACTTCATATTCTGAACTTGGACCACCACGAATAATACCAACGCGAATTTTTGCCATGAGTCAATTATAGCAACAGACCTTTGTTACGTCGATTGCGATGAAATCGAATAACATATCGATGGGCTTCTATATTCAAAGCAATAATATCTTTGGCATGAGGAGTAATGATAGTTTCTGCACCAATAATATCTACAGCTTTATGGCGCTCATCTTTGGTCACTGCAACTATAGGAATACTAATTCTACGTGCAGATAAGACTGATTCTGCGCGCTTAATATGCATATCATTTCCATCCACAACTATTAGATCTGGATAATTCCATTCAGTATGATTGAGTCTACGATTGAGCACTTCTTCAAGCCCAGCCAAATCATCATTAAGCTGTTTTGAAATAATAAACTTCCTATACTCACTTGATATGAATTCTCCATTTACAGATACAACGAAAGCTCCGACAACATTTTTACCTGACATATGAGCGATATCATATGCCTCAATGCGATATTGTTTTACAAAACTTGAACCCATACAAACCTTATCAGCCTTAATAAGAGATATATCGTTGATATGATTGAGTGCATAAAGCAATTGTTTTGACCGACCAGCTTCTTCAAAGCGCATATTTTTGGCTGCACTTTTCATGTCTTTTTCTATTTTTATTCGCAATGTATCTTTTTTACCTTCAAAAAATAGAATAAGATTGTCAATAATTCTTATATACCTACGACGTGCATTCACATCAGATTCTTTTGGCGAACGCCCAAGTGCTTGATAAAATGCATCATGGCGAGCATCAAATGATTTTTTATCCTTGAATTGGAACATTTTGCGCAGAATCTTTAATGCCTCTTTGATGAGGCCACTATTCGGATATGGACCAAATAGTTTTTTGATTGGATATTCTAGAGTCTTCTTTTTAACCTGCTGATCAAGATCTCTTGCCCGTGCCAAGAAAACACGTGGCCACATATCATCCGTGATCACTACATAGTATGAACTCTTATCATCACGCTCATCAACATTGTATATTGGCTGATATTTTTTTATCTGGATGCTTTCAAGAATGATAGCTTCAAGTACAGAATCTGTCGTCTGCCATTCAAGCGAAACTGCTTTAGTGATCATATCAACAATACGTGGGCCACGAGTAGATATCAAATCATTTGAAAAATAACTTTTGACACGGTCTTTTAGCGAAGTGGCACGACCAATATATAAAGGCCTTTTTTGGTAGTCCTTGAATATATATATGCCTGGCATATCAGGCAATGCTCGCTTGATGACATATTGACTCTTCATAATAATAAGAGTATGGTATTTGGCGAAGTAACACAAGTATTTTAAAAAATAGTCAACCAAAATCAGACAACATAGGCAATATATGTCACGATTGATACAATCCCTTACGGACGACTTAAGCGCAAAACAAAAGGACACAAACACTGATGGATTCTTACAACGGATCGTAATCCATTGCTGGATCGGAGCAATCTTCTTGGTCATCATCGGCATAGTGTGGTCGGTGCTAGCCGGATGTTGGCGCGGACTATGCATCATCGGACGAGGAATCTGCGACATACAAACATACTATGCATTTCGCTACAGGAATAACCACAATGACGTCATTGATTGAAGGTGACTGGATCGCGCGAGGCCGGACTTCACTGTCTGGCTTTTTTAATTCAATAAAACCTAAATGATATAACTTATCTTTTGAGTATTCTTTTTAAATATATACCCGTATAGCTCTTTTCATTCATTACCACATCTTCTGGTGTACCTTTCGCTACGATCTTTCCACCACGCTCGCCTCCTTCTGGCCCGATATCTATAACATAATCAGCATTCTTGATAAGATCAAGATTGTGCTCAATAACAACGACTGTATTCCCTTTTTCAACCAATTTTTGCAAAATATCTATCAATTTTTCAACATCAGCATAGTGTAAACCTACTGTTGGCTCATCAAGAAGATAAATAGTCTTCTGAAGGTGTGCACGATAAAGTTCTGAGGAAATCTTCACGCGCTGTGCCTCACCACCAGAAAGCGTTGTAGCAGATTGCCCAAGCTTGACATAACCGAGCCCAACATCCATAAGTGTTTTTAGACGATCTTCAACTGCAGGAATATCCCTAAAGAATTCAAGCGCCTCTTCAATTGTGAGATTCAATACTTCAGAGATATTCTTTTTGCGATATTTGATATCAAGAGTCTCTTTTGTAAATCGTTTACCATTGCAAATATCACAAGTCACATATACCGTTGGCAAAAAGTGCATTTCTACTGCAATCTCACCATTTCCTTCACATGCCTCACATCGTCCACCAGCACGATTGAATGAGAACCTACCAGCACCCCAACCACGAGCTCGCGCTTCTGGTTCTGAGGCAAATAAGTCGCGGATATGCGTCCACGAACCTGTATATGTTGCCGGATTTGAACGAGGTGTACGACCGATCGGACTCTGATCAATCAAGATAACTCGACTGACATATTCTGAACCTTTGAATTCTTTGCAATTGATTGCATCATTGCTACGATGTCTCATCTCAAGACGTGCAGAAAGATTGCGATACAATATTTCATACATTAATGATGATTTTCCTGAACCCGAAACACCAGTAATTGCATTTAATGTACCAAGTGGTATATCAGCATTCAGATCTTTAATATTAAATACATTGCCACCACGAATCATAATCTTTCCTTTTGGTTCACGGCGCTTATTGGGTATAGAAATTTTTGATTCTCCACGTAGATATGAAAGAGTTAAAGAATTTGAAGTATTCTTTTTTGCAGTCAATAAATCATCAAGATATCCAGCTACAACGACTTTACCACCATGAACACCGGCACCTGGACCAATATCAACCATATAATCTGAAGCAAACATCGTATCTTCATCGTGCTCAACTACAATGATAGTATTTCCAAGATCTCGTAGATGGATCAATGTCTTTATAAGACGATCATTATCGCGCTGATGCAGACCGATAGTTGGTTCATCAAGCACATACAATGCACCAACTAGCCCAGAACCAAGCTGTGAGGCAAGACGAATACGCTGTGCCTCACCACCAGAAAGTGTGTGAGCACGACGATTGAGCGTAATATATTCAATACCCACATTTACCATGAAAGAAAGACGCGATGCAATTTCTTTCAAAATAACTTTTGCAATTTCACGTTCAACATCAGTCAATTTAATAGTATTGAAATATGCTACCGCTTGCTCAATCGACATTGAAGTGATATCAAAAATATTTTTGTCAATAATTTTTACATTTAATGCCTCGTCACGTAGACGCGCACCTTTGCACACCTTACATATCTCTTCAGCAAAGAATCCTTCTGTACCAAGTCCATTACAAGCAACACATGCACCATATGGAGAGTTAAAAGAAAATAAGCGTGGCTCAACTTCTGGATATGAGAAACCGTCATATGGACACATGAATTTTACTGACATTAGTTGTTCTTCACCTTCACGATATTCTATCCTGATAAGTCCATCAGCTTCTTGTATAGCTCGTTCCAATGCTTCAGAGAGACGCTCATATGCATCACTGCCCTTTTGGATATCTTTGAATTCACTAACAAATATTTCATCAACGAGCACATCAATATCATGCTTCTTATTCTTTTCAAGAACGATTTGATCACGAAGTTTCATGACTTTTCCATCAATACGTACACGAGCATAGCCTTTCCCGAGCAAATCATAGAGCATCTGATAATATTCACCCTTACGACCAACAACAACTGGAGCATAAATACAAATTTTGGCACTAGAAATATCTACACCATATATTTTCTTCGCTTTTGTGGTCTTTGAGGTAACTGTCTTCAATATCGTATCCAAAATTTCTTCTTTGGAAATACGACTAATAAGACGTCCACAAGTCAAACAATGTGGCTTGCCTACGCGTGCAAAAAGTATACGAAGGTAATCATAAATCTCAGTTATAGTCGCAACCGTGGAACGAGGATTATTTGAACGTGATTTTTGGTCAATAGCAATAGCTGGAGAAAGCCCAGTTATCTCGTCAACATCTGGCTTTTGCATCTTATGCAAGAATTGACGCGCATATGCAGACAATGATTCTATATAACGTCTCTGACCTTCAGCAAAGATAGTATCAAATGCAAGAGATGATTTGCCTGAGCCAGAAAGACCAGTAATAGCAATCATTGTATTACGTGGCATCTCTACTGTAATATTCTTGAGATTGTGAGTTCTAGCACCTTTGATGATTATTTTTCCTGCATGTCCTGCATGCACATCTTCTCCATGTATAGGTATATGTTTTCGTAAAGCTACCATAGTGCGCGGATATTATCACATTTTTGGCCTTATCACAAGATATTCAGGAGCAATCTAATGAGACAGTCCGCTTATCCCTGCAATGATTTGATCAAGAGAAAGGGTAGCTTTGACAAAAAATTCTTTGACTCCAAGCATCTTGGCTTTTTCTATATCGCTCGGCTTGCTCAAATTTGAAAGTATCATCACTGGAACTTTGCTCAATTGCTTGTCTAATTTGAATTTTTGTAGGATCTCAAAACCACTCATTCCTGGAAGCATCAAATCAAGAACGATAGCATCAGGAATAAAATTTTTTGTTGCTTTGATAGCATCCGCGCCATTTGTCGCATGCAACAGATCAAATCCAGAAGCTATGATCTTTTTCCCAAGAATAGTTCCGATAAGCTTGTCATCCTCTACCCAAAGGATTTTTTTCTTATGACTCTCTGTTGATGGACGAGTAACTACACCATGATCTGGTGTAGTAGAAGATGGAACATTATGAGTAAAACCAAAATATTTATTAATACGAGAAACTATATCCGCAAGATCTGGATGAATAGAAATACTAAATTCAACCACACTTCCACGTGGTATTAAAGTCATATTTATAGGAATACCCTGTATAGAAAGTAAAAATACAGGAATAGAAGCACTAGCAGTATTCGCCTGCTTTTGTTGTAATATCTTATATCCATCTGTGCCAGAAAGCACAATATCTAGAACAATAAGATCGCATGCATTGTTGAGGATAGCCTCAAATGCCTGAGAGCCATTTTTTACAAGAATAGTCCTATACCCTTCCTTGATCAATGCAATAGAAAGTCTCTCGCTGAAAGCAATGTTACTTTCAATAATAAGAATGGTCTTATACTTTGTGGTAGGAACATACGTATCCATAATATTATTATACCACAACGACACTGGTGTTCATTGTCAGTAAAAAGCTAGCCTTTCTTGGAATCACCCTTAATCATTGAAATTGCCTCTTGAATTGTTGGCTGACGTGTATCTTTGGTGATGTTTTCGATACGACATATGTAGAGATATTCTAACAATAGGTATATATGGATACAAGTAAACAATTGAAACTACTTATATCTCTTTTTGATCTCTGCAATGATTTGAGGAAACTCTAATTCATTGAAATGAGCCTGATCAGTAAAGGTGTACGCATTGGCATGTGGAAAGATAGTTTTATAGATCTCAAAGTCGCTGAATGGAACAATAGGATCATCAGTGCTGTAAAATAATATCATATCTTTAACCTGATTTATTAGGCCACTTCCAAAAAAGGAATCATGCGCTCAAACCACGCTTTCCATTCTTCATAACGAGCATTCTCTTTGTTCGGCATGTGTGGTGCAAATACTTCGAAATGTGATCCGAGTTTTTCTTGGAGTGTATTAGTCCATTTGTAAGATGGTTTGAAATTTGAAGCTGTAACCGCCTTTGTTTTGAGACGATTCAAAAAGTCCTCGCGAGTATCGAGTGCATGACCGCCGTGGATGAGGATGATTTGGTGGGGCATAGCCATATTATGACATTTTCTAGACGTATTTGCTTGAATTAAAAACTTTTTATCTCGCCTATTCGATAATTTCGTGATATAATTTAGTAACAACTTTATGTTTTCTAATAAATCATCCAGATCAAGATCCTCCCCATTTTTAACATTAGTTAGATTTATTCTTGCAGTACAAATTATGGCTCTATCATTGACTTTTGTGTTCATGAGGGATAACTTGCTAAATTAACTTTCTTAGTCTATACTATTTATGTACCGAAAAAGGGCGTCGACCGATAGGACGATCGCCCTTTTTCATATATCCTATTAAGAACCCTTCTCTACAAAAATATTAAAATTCCGATTTCGAAATCCATCACTAAGCTTATTTACTCCTAGGTTTTTCTTTAAAAAATCCACAAGTTCAATTTTATAGGTAGATCCAGAAACAATTTTTTGAGATAGCTTTAAATCATAAGTAATAGCACCTATCAATAAATCGACAACTTGAAGTAAATCATTTGACCTAGAATCAAATCGACAGACTCCGACAAGGGCCAGTCGTTTTTTGGAAAGATTAAAATTTTTTCTAGTATTTACCTCAAACTTGATTTCTTTAGGAACCGTTACATGATCAGCAATTAGCACAAGAATCTCTTTTTCCGCTTTAAGATACCGACTGTGAAAAAGGGATCTTTTGGATCACTTAAATTGCCAGTCTCATCAAGAAAACAAAATTTTGCCCAAATATTATCGTAATCTGAGAGTTTAAGATCTTCTGTCCTCACTTCTTTGTTATTCTTGAAAAACATAATGTATACTTGATTATACTACTTTTTTCTTTCTTTTACCTTTCTTCCCCGTCACATCCATTCCATACTTCTCCTCCAACTTGAATAATTCATCCCTTATCAAAGCCGCAGTCTCAAAATCCAACGCCTGCACAGCCTGCGACATAGCTTCTTCCTTCTGCTTCATCAATAACTTTGGATTGGACTTGGCTAGATCTTCATCGAGCTTTACGAGTTCATAGACAGCTTTGTCATGTTCACTACGTAACTGATCAGTAATATCATGAATGGCCTTTTTGATAGTCTGAGGAGTAATACCGTGCTTGGTATTGTATGCAACCTGGATAGCACGACGACGATCAGTCTCACGAATAGCATTGCTTATAGAACCAGTTATATTGTCAGCATAGAGGATGACACGGCCAGCAGAGTTACGCGCTGCACGACCAATAGTTTGGATGAGTGATGTCTCCGAACGCAAAAAGCCTTCTTTATCAGCATCAAGAATACCAATAAGTGATACTTCTGGAAGATCAAGACCTTCACGAAGCAAGTTGACACCGACTAGAATGTCATACTTCCCTTTGCGAAAATCGGTGAGAATGGTTATGCGTTCAATAGTTTTGATATCACTGTGAAGATATGCAGCTTTGATCTTTTTTTCTTTCAAAAAATCAGACAAATCTTCAGCCATCTTCTTGGTCAATGTTGTCGCAATCACACGATCGCCGTTCTTGATAGTTTTCTCAGCTTCTTCAATGAAGTCAAAAATCTGACCCCTGTGTTTGCCTTCCCTAATCGGCCTTATCTCAACCACAGGATCGATCAATCCTGTTGGACGAATTACCTGCTCAACTACCTGTTCACTATTGGCATTCTCATATTTTCCAGGAGTTGCTGACGTATATATCATCGGGCCAATGCGCGCCAAAAATTCATCAAACTTTAGTGGGCGGTTATCTTTTGCTGATGGCAGACGAAAACCGTGCTCAACTAGAGTCTCTTTGCGTGAAGCATCTCCGGCGAACATACCATTCAATTGTGGAATAGCCACATGCGACTCATCTACTATTGTAAGAAAATCAGGATTACCATTCTTGTCCTTAGGAAAATATGAAAGTAGTGAATCAGGTGCTTCACCAGGCATCTTGCCAGAAAAGTGACGTGAATAATTTTCTATGCCATTGGTATAACCAATCTCTTTGATCATTGATAGATCATATTTCACACGACGCTTCAAACGCTCTGCTTCAAGATTCTTGCCAGCTTTTTCAAGTACTTTGAGACGATCAGAGAGTTCTGCTTGAATTGTCTTCACCGCTTTTTCGCTTTGTGCATCACTAGAGATGAAGTGCTTGGCTGGGAATATAAAAATATCTTTATGATTATTACGAACAGATCTTGAAACTGGATCAAGTTCTACAATATGACCAATCGCTCCACCTTCGTATTCAATACGATAAACCGTCTTTTCATTTACTGGCATGACTTCGAGCATATTACCAATTGCACGAAAATTACCGGACTTTAGATCTGCATTCGTACGCACAAAATGAATATCAATCAATTTACGGATAAGCTCAGCGCGTGACAATTCCATGCCAACTGAAAGTTTGAGATTTACCTTTTGATATTCTTCAGGACTTCCCAAACCATATATGCATGAGACTGATGCGACAATAATTACATCTCTACGTGTGAGTAATGCTTGCGTCGATGCGTGACGGAGACGCTCTATTTCCTCATTGATCATCGCTTCTTTCTCAATGTAAGTATCAGTTGCTGGCATATATGCTTCTGGCTGATAGTAGTCATAATAAGAAACAAAATAGTGCACGGCATTATTCGGAAAAAATTCGCGATACTCTTGAGCAAGCTGTGCAGCAAGTGTCTTATTGTGTGCAATGATAAGCGTTGGCTTACCATAGTTAGCGATAACATTTGCCATAGTGAAGGTCTTTCCTGAGCCAGTAACGCCGAGAAGTGTCTGACGCTCAAAACCCTTTTTAAGGCCTTCATCCAAGGCTAAAATAGCCTTTGGCTGGTCGCCGGCTGGTGCAAATGGTGTTGCAAGCTTGAATAGTTGATTTGACATCAACATTACTATAGCGTGTTTTTGAAAGTTATGGAATTTATATATAAAAAAACGTCACTCTGTTGCCAGAGGGACGCTTGAAACCAAGACCACTCGATCCGTGATCAGTAGTTGAGCGGTTCGATGATGCGCGACTCCACAAAACATTTGAACATCTTTGGGGTCAAAAGAACTTGATTGTTGATGAACACATTCACGATGCGGGAAATTTCATCCACCGAATAACCGCGACGAATCTGTTTGAAGAGCGATGTCTGGTAATAAGTGGAGACACAGGAGCCAACCACGTAGCCCAACATCACAAGGAGCTCAAAAATCGATGCGCCGGGAATCTGGGACGCTTCGACCAAACGGTGAAGCTGAACGTTGGATCCAGCCTCGATACCATCCGGAACAGATGGTGTCTTGAGCGCGCGACAAAGCGCGCTATTGAAGCCATAATTGTCCTTGTCCTGGTTCAAACCAAATAGGTACGTGTGGATACCTTGGTGATAAAGACGATAATGCAACAGAGTATAAAGCTTGTACAGCTCGACGAAGGTCGCATCAGCCGGAACAGGAAATTTGCAGAGAATATCGGCGAGCGCCAATTTGGCAACTGCCGAAGGTCCAACCCATTCATCTCTGATAATGGCCCTGATCATCATATGAGCATCCGTGGCGGAAAGGCGAGGATATGGTTCCAGGAATTCCGTGAGCAAAGTTGCGCGCGTATCTGGTGATTCAATGATGTATTTGGCCAAAAATTGGCTGGCCGTCAGTGGAACTTGGATTTCTTTCAATATCAATGTTTCGGTTTCCATAATGAATGACTCCTATGTTTTGTTTTGTGTTTTGGATTTTGTTAGAACAATCAAAGATGATTTAACCACGAAAAAATAATAATTGCAATAGTGCGAGCAATACAAATGCTTATACTTATTTTCTTAACATAACCTTACAAGCGGCTACATATATATCTTTTTCACCCATACCATAATGCTCAATCAATTCATCAGGAGTTCCTGACTGTCCAAACTGATCTTTAACACCAATAAATTCTATTGGTACTGGCTTGTGGCTCGCAATACATTCTGCAATAGCTGAACCCATACCTCCAGCAATCTGATGTTCCTCAACTGTAACAATGGCGCCAGCTTGATTGGCGAGCTGAATAATTGCATCAGTATCGAGTGGCTTGATTGTTGCAAGATTCATAACTATCACTTTTTTTCCTTCTGCTTCAAGCTTTTGGGCAACTTTTAGTGCTGTATGAAGTAATGCGCCAGTAGCAATGATTCCAACATTGAAATTTGAATCTTGACCTTCCTGCCCCGCATGCGCAGGCATAGACTTGAACATTATTTGTGCCTTTCCTATCTCAAATGGAGTATCGTCAGTGGTTATGATTGGTGTTTTTCCACGAATAAGACGAATATACGTCGGGTCTTGTGTCTGTGCTATGGCAATTGTAGCTTTGCATGCCTCAATAGCATCGCATGGAGAAATAACGACCATCCTAGGAATGACACGCATCAAAGCAATATCTTCAATAGCTTGATGTGTTCCACCATCAGGACCTACCGAAACTCCAGCATGAGAACCGACAATTTTTACAGGCACATTATTATAAGCAATCGTCGTACGTATCTGTTCCCAATTTCTGCCAGGACTAAACATTGCATACGAAGTCATAAATGGAATCTTGCCCATAGTGGCCATGCCTGAAGCAACTCCTGCAAGATTTTGTTCAGCAATACCTATTTCTATGAATCGGTCAGGAAACATCTGCTTGAATCCAGTCATCATAGTTGAATCAATCAAATCAGCACATAAACCAACAACATTTTTGTCCATTTGAGCAGCTTTCAATAACCCTTCGCCAAAACCTTTGCGAATAGAAACTTGTTCGACATCTGAGTCAAAGATTTTCGGATTGAGTTGTTGAGATGGGTTGAGCATATTGTCTTAAAGTGTATTCAAAAGTCCCAAACTAATAACTGCAAAAGCAACCAATATTATTCCTTCTACTTTTCGAATCTTAAAATCACTTTTGGCATTTGCATTCTTATAGCTTGGCTTTTTATTTACCACGAGCACAACACCAAGCGCAAAACTGATGATAAGGAACGACCAAAATCCCAAGCTGATAACATCACTCGTAGCAATAAGAACTATAGCTAGAATAAGGAAACAAAACTTAAGCACAATTTCAAGTGGTCTCATATTATTATGGTTATTAATAGTAATAATAGCTTGTTAACTATGATCTGAATTGGTAACTCTACCACCCAACGTTCGCACAGCATCCAATGCGCTCTTGATCTCTTCAGGCGTCGTTGGTGGCTTACCATGCCATTCAAACTTGCGTTCAAATTCAGGAATGCCCTTCGACGGAATCGTATAAGCAATAATCACGGATGGCTTATCAAATACTGATTTTGCTTCACCGACCGCACGATCAATATCACGAAAATCATGACCATTTATCTCTTGCACATGCCAGTTGAATGAGCGCCACTTATCAACGAGAGGATTGAGTGGCATCACATCTTCAGTGAAGCCGTCAATCTGAATATTGTTGCGATCGACAATGACCGTAAGATTTTGAATCTTCTCTTTTCCAGCAAGCATTATAGCCTCCCAATTATTTCCTTCATCCAATTCACCATCACCAACAAGGCAGTAGAATTGTTTTGAAGATGATCTACCATTGTTGATGCGATCAGCAAGCGCCATACCGACTGTCTGCGCGATTCCACATCCAAGAGGACCAGAAGACGTTTCAAGCATAGGCAACCATTCGCGATGTGGATGCCCCTGAAGACGTGAACCAAATTTGCGGAGCGTCTTTAATTCTTCCACTGGAAAATAACCAGCATACGCCATTGTCGCATACAAAACAGGGCAAATATGACCATTGGAAAGTATCAAATGATCACGATATTCCCATGAAGGATTCTTTGGATCATGTTTAAGTGCATGAAAATATAAATACGTAAAAATATCTGCCATATCGAGCGGACCAGCAGTATGACCAGATTTTGCCTCAATCAACATTTCAACAATAGATCGACGAATATCGCGAGCTTTTGATTCAAGCAATACTGTTTTTTCTGGAGTGAGAGACATTTGTAGAAATTATACCATGGAGAATCTATAGTGAGAGAATTATAGATGTTTACAACTTTAATTCAGCCCCTCCTTGACGCACAACTCGCTGTAGTGCGTCAAGGAGGGGTAGCCAGCGATCAGCACCCGCAGACGACGGAGAGGAACTATGTGCGGAGATGGAACACGAATCCACATTACTCTTGTAAATACGGTAATTTCTTGAATTGATCAATAGCATCAATAAAATTGTCACTGTTGAATATGGCGGAGCCAACAATCAAACGATCAGCTCCAGCTTTTATAAGAAAAGGTGCAGTCTCAAGAGATACGCCACCGTCAACAGAAACAATCATTGCTGGATACATTGCTTTGATAGATTGAACTTTTTCAACAACTCGATTATCAAAATCTTGTCCCTGAAATCCAATATGAGCAATTCCCATGCACTGCACAAATTGAATCTTCTTTTTGTAATGTTCAATAGCATCTATCGGTGTATCAATATTCAAAGCCAAACCAACCTCAACTCTACCAGCCAACATATCAACTGCTTCAGTAACACTACCGATCGCTTCCGCATGAATAATGATACGAGTCGCACCTGCACGCACCCAATCCTCAACGACGGTCTCTGGCTTATTTACCATAAGATCTATCTCAAAATTCAATTTCTCCCAGCAAGGCAAACCTTCTTCTTCGGTAAGCATCTTTTCAAATGTATCGTCGCGCTTCTTATATGGCCACGACGGAGCAGGTGTGAATTGTCCGTCACAGACATCAATCTGCACTGTTTTTACGAAATCTCTGACCAAACTGATCTTTTCTTCAAGTTCAGCAAAATCTTTTGGTAGTATTGCGGGAATGATGTCTACTTTCATATATTATTCAATAGTATCAATCTGTTCAATCCTCCTCTGATGCCTTTCATCTCCACTAAATGGAGTTGTTAACCATGATTCAACAGCATCGCAAGTAGCATCTTGTTCAACATATACTGCACCAATTGCTAAAATATTCGCATCATTGTGTTCACGAGTCTTTCTTAGCACTTCCTGATCACCACCATACCAAACTACAGCACGCACTCCAGGAAAACGATTTGCAACAATAGCTTCACCTTGTCCTGATGCGCCGAATATAATAGCCTTGGTCTCACCTTTCAAATCTTGGGCGACTTTGAGAGCAGCTGCTGACATGAAGATTGGATAATCATCACCAGGAATGAGTTCATGCGCACCGACATCAAGCACGGTGTACTTTTTTTCTTGCAAGAATGACTTCACGGCTTCTTTGAGTGCAAAGCCAGCATGGTCTGAGGCGAGAATGATGGTTTGGGTTTTCATAGTAGAATTATAGCGCCAAGTAAGAATTTGTGGAAGCGTGCTTACAGAATTGACTTTTACATTTTAGGGGCATACAATTTAACTCTTATGGCTTCGGCCCTCCCCGCAAGAGGTTAATATCAAAAACGTATTATCCAATTAAAGAGATGATGCGCTTTTTTAGTTCAATAAAATCTTTCTCAGATATTGAACCAGCTTGGTATTCAAGCCTTTTACTATCCACCAATCTAAGTTGAGATAAATTTGCGGTACTTATTCAATTCTCACCATGTCTAAATGTGAAATAATATATACCAAACTTTTTCGTTGATGTAAGAATACTACCCCACAATGTCTCATTATTAAATTTCTTTAATATAACAATAGATTCATCCCCTTTCCCATCACTTTCAAAACCAATATTTGCCCCAACAGAAGTAAACCACACCTCACGTTCATGAAAAAATGGCCGTTCTTTGTATTTGTGCAACTCACTCTTCTTACTGTGCCATAATATAAAATTCTTATTCATAGTTTTGTGATTAAACTAATAATCACAAAACTGTACCAAAGTGAAATAAAAAACTGATGAAGATTTATATTGATACAATATTATTCTGTTATATATTTAAACGACTTAACCGTTTGATCAACTGAGGGATAATGCTCACTAATACCTTGAGAATTTATGACCCATGGGGCTGGAGCTCCTGGATTATAAATAACTTCCAATGTCGTTACTCCATTATTTTTATAGTTTTTTTCATGTTTTTACACCAACCTCCCCGCCTTGATCACATGCTCAACTAAAGTATACGTATACCCCATTTCATTGTCATACCATGCCAAAACCTTGACCAAATTACCACCAACAACGCGTGTCATTTCAAGATCAGCGATAGAAGCATGACGATTGCCTACAATGTCATGGGAAACGAGTGGTTCTTCTGTGACTGTGAAAATATTTCTCCAACGATCCTGTATTGAAGCCTTCTTGAGAATACTATTTACTTCTTCGGCAGTTGTTTCTTTCTTTGAAACGAATGTAATATCTACGATAGAACCAGTGATAATAGGAACACGAATCGAAATACCATCGAACTTACCTTCTAGCTTTGGAATAATCTTCGTAACGGCAATTGCTGCACCAGTTGATGAAGGAACCATATTTTGTGCAGCAGCACGACCTTCACGGAGATCTTTCTTTGATGGACCATCAACAAGAGCCTGTGAGGCTGTATAGGCATGAATAGTATTTAGAAGTGCTTTTTCAATACCTAGTGTTTCATCAAGAATAGCAATAAGCGGACTACCTGCATTTGTTGTGCATGAAGCATTTGAAGAAATCCTGCAGGTTTCAAGTTTATCTTCATTCATGGACATGAGGATAATCTCACTTTTTACCACAGCATCTACTGCATCATTGGTTGGGGCCGAGACAACAACACGCTTGGCACCAGCAACAATATGAGCTTGAGCCCTGTCGCCTGAAGTAAATAAACCGGTTGATTCAACAACAATATCAATATCCATAGCTTTCCATGGGAGCCTAGCTGGATCTTTTTCACTGATAAACTGCACTTCTGCACCATCAATAATAAGAGAATGATTTTTTTCATTGATTGAAACATCAAATGTACTGACACCATATGCAGTGTCATACTTGAGCAAATATGCCAAACTTTCGAGACTACCTAGATCATTCACCGCGACTATCTCTATCTCGCTACGGTCTCGAGCAACTTTCAAGAAAGCGCGACCGATGCGACCGAACCCATTGATTGCTACGCGTATTTTTTTCATATAAAAATAATATTAAGCTAGTGGCTATATTTTAGCATATCAAAAGGTCAAATGGACAAAGCCTACTTATACCTAGTTTGTTCCATGTTTCAAGTGGTGCATCATAGATACTCTATAAAAAAGGTGCTAGACTATATTTTGAATCGAGCTGGAATGATTCCAGAACGAACGTGCTCTATAAACTTATGAAGAAAAAATCGTTTACCAATACGATTTCAGACATTGTCGAGACAATTCTGAAGAAGTGTGGGCATATCTTCGCTCCGCGCAAATGTTTCAGGATAGTGCATTACCAGCGAATATCCACAGGACCTATCGGTCTCAATGGAATCAATCGTGCCTTTAGCCTCAAGCTGGCCGGTGGACAAAAGTTCAAGCTGGCGGTTCTTGATTCTTGGAAACAACATGATGAATTACTCCGACAATGCAAAGCTCGCAGTGAGTTTATCTTACTCCTCGTAGATACTGGCTACGAAACATCAGAGTCTCTCATCGAGACTCTGTGGGTACTACTACGAAATGCCGTAAAGTGGCTCAAGCGCCAAATACGAAAGCATCGTCATGTTCGTCCAGGACGTTCAACGGACAACTACATCCAACGACGGTATGCACCGTGCGTCGCACACTGAGATCATTTCTCAAAGAACCAAAGCGCGCCCTGAAGAGGACGCGCTTTTATATTGACCAAATTAGCATCAAACTATATTCGTCTGGAATAACTCTTCACCAACTTTTTTACCAAACCAGGTCCTTCGAATATCATTCCTGAAATAAGTTGTACTAGATCAGCTCCAGCATCGAACTTTTCTTGTGCAGTCTCAATAGACATTACACCACCAACTCCAATAATTGTTAATGCTTTGCCATATACTTCACGAGTCTTACGAATCAGATTGGTTGAAAGATGCGCACAGGGCTTCCCAGAAAGACCACCTTTGTATTCAATGGGAGCTTCTCCACGCACATCAAGCAATGAATAGTCTTTATTTAAATTTCCAATAATTATACCTTTCAACTTGTGAGTAACAATAACTTTCAAGAGTGCATCAAAATCATTCCATGATAGGTTAATAGGCATTTTTACATAAACAGGCTTTGAGCATGGAATAGCTGATAGAGCAGACAGTAGACGTTCCAGAGTATCAGGATGAGCAAAAGATTCGGCACCAAATGTATTTGGACATGAAATATTGATTGTATAATAATCTCCGACACCTTCTTCATTTAAGCGCTTGAATGAATATACGTAATCTTCTATACCTGCTTTGATCGACACAAACTGTGCATCATTTGTATGAGCGATTGATACGCCAACAACAAATTTTGAACTTGAACCTTTGGATTTTAGCCTTTTGATAATTTGATCTACTCCTTCATTGCGGAGACCCTTATTTACAAGAATACTTTTTGACTCTAATAACCGAGTGAGACGTGGCTTGGCATTGCCCTCACAGGCACGAGCCGTAACAGATCCAACTTCCTCACCTCCAAAACCAATGTTATACATTATTTGGCTCAATCGGCCATTGTAATCAAAACCAGCTGCAAGCAAAAATGGTGTTCGATATGTTATACCATCGACGGTTTTTGAAGTATCGCGACCATGATATCCATATACTAGACCTACCAAAAAGCGAGTTACTGGGTTGGTGCCCAAGAATTCACCACAAGAAACAAAAAAATCATGAATTACCTCAGGATCAAATTTAAATAATATCGGTTTGAGAAAATACGTATATAACATATGCCAATATAATATATCATATAAATATGCTATATTATATTATGTATTTAAAACGTCTATTTCATGAATCAGACTTTGCCTAACATAGCTACGTGGATCATTCATTTTGGTACAATTCATAATTATCTTATATATGTAGCCATCGCTGTTATTGCATGCATCGAGGGTCCTTGGATATCTCTTATTCTTGGCGTATTACTTCGACTCGGCTTTTTCTTTTTTTGGCCAATATATATTTCTCTAATGATCGGAGACGTGATCGGAGACGTGATATGGTATTACGTTGGACGAAGATATGGTCATTCTTTTATTGCGCGCCACGGCAAACGCTTCAATATTACTGAAGTAGGAGTTGAACGCATGACTCACCTATTCCACAAACACAAACATATTGTGCTATTCCTTTCAAAGATATCAAATGGTCTCGGACTCGCACTAGTCACATTGACGACTGCAGGAATGATCAAAATCCCATTTGGCAGATATATGTTAATCAATATAGCGGGCCAACTTATCTGGACAGGATTCTTGATTGGTACTGGTTTCTTCTTCAGCGATCTATACATCACCGTTGATAATATTCTTGGAAAAATATCAATAATTGCAATTTTTATAGTCCTTGTATTTCTAGGTTATAGATATTTCAAAACATTAAAAGCCAAAGCTCAAAATATATAATATATTTTTATGATTTCCATCATCATCCCAACATATAATGAAGAAAAGTATATTGAAAAAAGTATCAAATGCTTCAAGGAAAAGATGACATTATCACATGAGGTGATCATTTGTGATGATAGAAGTACAGACAAAACAGTCGATGTGGCAAGACAATATGCTGATATAGTTCTCATCCCAGAAAAAAAACATCCAACTATTGCCGCAAACCGAAACAATGGAGTAAAATCAGCTCACGGTGATATATATGTATTTATGGATGGTGATAGCTTCATAGAAAATCCTGACAAATTCTTTACTCAAGCTCTTCATGATTTTGAAAACCCAGATGTAGTTGCTCTAACTGGAGCATTGGACATTTTTCCACAAGTAAAGACATTGGGAGACGTCATCATGTACAAGATATTCAATTTTGTCCACTATATAAAAAATAATGTACTTCATAGTGGCGAATCATCTGGTAAATTCCAAATGATGCGCAAAGATGCCTTTGAAAAAGTCGGCGGATTTCCTGCAAATCTCGTAACGCGCGAAGATGGCATTATGTTCAACAAGCTCGCAAAGATCGGCAGAACGCTCTATGATGGAAAATTAGTCATCTTCCACAATGGTAGACGTGCTCATCAATATGGTTGGCCAAAATTATTGAGCATATGGACTATTGAGACATTCTGGGTCGCTGTATTCAAAAAATCACTAGCCAAAGAATGGAAAGCTGTTCGTTAAAACCTATATGAAAGCTTCTATCGTCATTCCAGCACATAATGAAGAAAAGAATATCGCCGATACTATTCGTGCGGTTTTGGCTCAGGATTATCACAACTATGAAATAATAGTAGTCAACAATGCGAGTGCCGACGCAACCGAAACTATAGCGCGCTCATTCCCTATAATTGTAGTGAACGAAACCAGAAAAGGTCTTTTATGGGCACGTGAAGCTGGTCGTGTAGCATCATCAGGAAATATAATCATCAATATTGATGCAGATTGTCTTCCAGAAACAGACTGGCTATCTAGAGGCATGGAACATTTCAAAAAAGATCGTACAGTCGCTGTGACAGGACCATATGATTATCATGATGGAGGTTTTTTCTTTAGGAATGGCTCGTTATTCACACAAAAATATATGTATAAGCTAATGAGTATCATACTTCAAGCACCATTCATCAAGAAAGGTGCTGTTCTCATTGGTGGTAATAATTTTATTCGTGCTGATGTTCTTGCCAAAGCTGGTGGTTATACAACATCTATACTTTTTTACGGAGAAGATACTGATACAGCCCAAAAAATCGCACGACATGGCAATGTTGTATTCAACCCATCACTTCATATGAAGACATCAGCCAGACGATTCAAGTCTGAAGGAACCATTCATTTGATGCTCAAATATTGGTACTACTTTTTCAAAACAATATTTGGAACAAAGAAATAAAATCTATTAAACAAATGTAAGAGCCTTTCCTGTTTTATTTGCACGACCAGTACGACCAATACGGTGAACATAGTCATCATAAGTAGCAGGAAGATCATAATTTATAACATGACTCACGCCTGAGATATCGAGTCCACGTGCTGCAACGTCAGTAGCTACAAGAATCTTCGAATGGTGATCCTTGAAAAGCTTCAAAGCCTTCTGGCGCTGACCATGGCTTTTATTGCCATGAATGGATTCGGCAGCGAAACCTCGTGAACGTAGTGTCTCTGACAAACGTTCAACACCGTGCTTTGTCTTACCGAATATAATAACCTTATCAAATTCTGGTTTTGCGAGAAGCTCATAAAGCACATCATTCTTTGTCTTTCCACCAGGCACACGGATAATATCCTGATCAATACGATCAGAAGTATCTTGTGTCTTTACAGAAATAGATACCGGGGTTTTTAGGAATTCAGAAATCAATGTCTTGATCTCATCTGACATGGTCGCTGAGAAAAACAGAGTATGCTTTTCTTTTGGCATGCGAGAAACCATATATCGTATATCAGCAATGAATCCCATATCAAGCATGCGATCAGCTTCATCTAGAACTATAGTTCCATATTCAGCCAAACGTATTTTATTGCGCTCAATTAGATCACGCAAACGTCCAGGTGTTCCAATAACGACATTAAATGAGCGAGATAGTGCAGACATTTGAGGTCCAATACTTGCTCCACCAACACAACAAACTGCCCACATACCAAGGTGTGGTGCAAAACCTTTGAATTCTGTTTCAATCTGTATAGCTAATTCGCGAGTTGGAACTACGATAATCACTTTTTGTTTAGGATTGGCAAGCAATTTATTGATGAGTGGTATAAGAAATGCTGCAGTCTTACCTGTTCCTGTATTTGCAATACCCACAACATCTGATCCACGAAGAATATGTGGAATAATTTTGTCTTGAATTGGTGTAGGTACAAGATATCCACGACCAAGAATGTTCTTTTTTAGGCGCTCATCAATCAAAAAATCAGTGAACTTATGCTCTGGCACGAATACTTCAGATTGTTCAGTGATAACAGCCTTCTTAATAAACTTTGAAATATCGATGCGCTGAGAAAAACCTCCACGACCTCCGCGTGAGCCACCTCCACGATTGCCACCACCAAAACCACTACGTTTATATGGTTGCTTTGTGTGAGATGCATTACCTTTGTATCCACTAGAAGCTGGACGATCTCCATGAGATCCAGTACTTCGATTACCTTGATATCCTCCAACATAAGGTTTTGAAATACGACTTGGTGCAGAAGCTCCATGTGTCGAGATAGAATTAAATTTTCTTACTGGGAATGGGCGTGAATGAGCGGAACTGCGCGATACTGTATTTTTATGCCCAAGATATTTGCCACCAGAAACTGGCTTATGATGTTTGTGTTCCATTATATTATTTTGGAGCGCATATAGCGCCCAATTACTGTCTTTATCCCCGAAAACGGCCTATTACAAAGACAGTAAGGAGATTTGATTAAGGTTATAACTATATACTATATAGATAAAAAAGTCAAATATCGGTATTTGTCCGAGGTTTCACCTCGGGCAACTGATCTTGATACACTAAACTTTCCGCTACAAGCTTCAATACCTGAGCTGGTTGCTCATTCAAAGAAATATTTTTATTCTTAAGATCATTCAATGGTCCTCTTTTTGATTTACCAAAAGCAAATAAATAAGCCACGTGGATTTCCTTCAACATATTTAACGTTAATGTTATACGAGTGAACTTATCTGAGATATATCCACAGGCAAGATCTTTACTTATTACTCCGATAGTATTCGGTAGGACTCCAGCAATATGACCATCAGAACCCATGCCAAATAATCCAACAATCACATCACTATCTTTCATGGCTACTTTTATATTCTTGTCATAGTTATATACTGTTTCCTTAAAAGACACTCCAGTAAGCACAGGGATCGCTTGTACTGAATCAGTATCAAATCCTGCAATAATGAGCTGTTTCCAATTTGAATCTACATGACCGACTGGACCATATCGCTCATCAGTTAATGTTACAACTAAATTATGTAATCTATTAGTATCAACTTGCTTCTTGATCATATTCAAGATTTCAACAGCTGACACAATATTTGATCCACCAGGAATAAGCCAAAGAATTTTCTTATCAGCATTGAGGTAAGAAACAAGTTTGGCACTCACATCAGTAATACACTTTGAAGTATCTTGCGTATATATAAATGTAAACATTTTTATAAATATATATGAACTACTTTTGTCTTTTTATTTTTATACCTGCTGGTATACGAATCACCTTCTGACTTACATTCCCATGTATCGCATGCCCACCAAACTGCTTACGAAGTAATGCGACAATCTTATTTGAATATTTGTGTTGATTCTTTGGATCTACTGATTCATTCCTAACCTTGAGCGAATCTTCAATGACGCAAGCATCAATACCAAATTCTTTAGCGGTCTTGATTGTCCATTCTGCTTCACCATTTGAATCAATCTTTCCTGAGGTGTTCTTAATATCTTCCTCGGCAAAAATGTTTGCACAGAGATCAATAAGCCATGAACGCACAACTGAACCTTTCTGGTAAATACGCGTTACGTCAGCCAAATTGAGCTTGAATGGACTCGCCTCTAGAACTGCATATCCTTCACCAATTGCCTCCATCATGCCATATTCAATACCATTGTGAACCATCTTGGTAAAATGCCCCGCACCAGTTGTACCGAGATATGCATAATTGTCACCTGCAGAAAGTGCCTTGAATATAGGCTCAACAATAGACCACTGTGACTTGGGACCACCCACCATGAGTGCAAAGCCATTCTTCTCGCCCCATACACCACCAGATGTTCCTGAATCAAAAAAATGAATACCTTTCTTAGCTAACAATGCTCCGCGACGTACTGACTCTTTGTAATATGAATTGCCACCATCAATCACAATATCACCCTTCTTGAGATATTTTCCTAAATACTTTTTACCAAAAATAAATTCTTCAGTGAATGTATGTGGCAACATCACCCAGAATATACGTGGACTTTGCGTATGCATCTTTACTACTTCATCTAGATCCGAACTTGCCCATATTCCTGATTTTTGAATCTCCACTACTGATTCAGGAGAGCGATTCCAAGCATGCACTGCAAAATCAGCTTTATGCAATCTGCGAGCGATTTGTGCGCCCATGCGACCAAGACCAAAAATTGTAATTGAAGGATGTGTATTTTTCATAAAAGCTATTATAACAGAAATTGCCCGAGGTCTCTCCTCTTACAATTCACTTTTTATCGGCCAATTATGGCTTGCGTGCAACCAGCCTCGAGCATGAGCACTCTCAAGCACATTACGATATTACCAATATCTAGTTCAGACTACTTAATATCACAAAGTGATGCAAAGCTATTGACTAGAAAACGTATCTAATACTTCCTCACTACACCCTTCACAACAGCACCAATCTTGAGATCATATTCTGGATATATATTCTTGAAATTCTTATTGGCTGGTTCCAGCCAGACCTTGCTACCTGTCTTGCGATAATACTTCATCGTCCAACCACCATCAACCTCGGCAATGACAATATCTCCATCTTTTGCAACAGTAGACCGCATAGCAATGACTAAGTCACCTTCTTGGATACCTGCATCAATCATAGACTCGCCTTTGACTTCGAGCATATATGAAGCAGACTTGTCACTAATCAAATAATCATCAAGACTAATCGTATCAAGATCCTGTTCCTCAGCAACAGTCGGAATACCAGCTTCAACCAAACCAAGAAGAGGTAATTCACCGATCATGCGCAATGGAGAAAGTCGTCCACTGGAATCTTTTGTCACAATACCTTGCTCAATCAATTTGTTGACGAGCTTGTAAACTGCATTCTTTGACTTGAAACCAAGAATCTTCATAATCTCCGAATATGTCGGCATACGGCGATTGTCCCGATAGAATAAAAGTATTTTGTTCTGATGTGGTGAGGACATGAATGATATTAAAACATAAATGTATGCATGAAGCTGAATGAACCAAACATCGTCCTCTGTGGTGACAAGCGTTTGAGTTGCGCAATAAGGAACTTGTGACGACGGGCCTCACGAGTATATGATATACCACGAATAATACGTAGGTCTATCTCTTGGTTGAGTTTGTCGAGTTCGCGACGAATGGTTTTGATTGTTTGGTGTTTGCTCATATGTGTAGGGCTTAATTACTATGTATATAGTATAGGTGAACAATCGTTCACCTGCAAGTGCTCACCTGTGGATAAGTTCCATATTCACAATTCAATCGCTAAAACAATACCTTCTTGATAACCTTAATTGTCTCATCCACATCCCCTTTCTTTGACCATCTGCCAAATGAGAATCGAATTGAGGTGCGACTATCAGCTCCTATTGATTTCAAGACGTATGATTCATCTTCATCTCGTAGACATGAGCTCTTGGTAGAACATGCTATACCATGAGCATCTAACTGAATAACAAAAAACTCATTGTCAATACGAGGAATAGAGACGTTCACGATATGCATTCCTGAACCATTGATTTTTACACCTTCACGAACTGTCTGTATTTTTTCAATAAAATAGTCACGAAGTTTTCCTATACGAATAATTTCTGATTTGCGTTCTGCTTGGGCAATAGTGAGCGCCTTGGCAAAGCCCATGAGTGATGGAATATTTTCAGTGCCCGGTCTCATTCCTGCCTCCTGACCTCCACCATGAGTAACCGCAACAACAGGAGTCTTACGTTTTATATAGAGTGCACCGATTCCACGTGGACCATAGATTTTACTACTATCGAGTGTGAGCATATCAACACCGAGTTTTTCTACATTCAAATCTTCATAGAGAAGTGCTTGTGCCGCATCGGTGTGCAATATTGGATACTGATATGTTTGAAACGCAAATGGACTTTGATGTCCACCTAATTTTCGAGCATCACGAATAATCTTTGCAATCTCACGAATAGGCTGAAGAGATCCAATTTCATTATTCACAGTCATAATAGAAACGATAACTGTATTTGATCTAATCTTCTTTTTAAGATCAGGAAGATCAACGATGCCGTGTATATCAACAGCAACAACGTCCACAGATACTTCTAATTCATTCAAGAAATTTGCACATTCACGCACTGACGAATGTTCAATAGCACTCATTACTATGTGCATATCCTTATATGGCACACCTTGAGCATGAAGAGCTTGAATAGCACCAGCAATGGCAATATTATTTGTTTCAGTACCACCAGATGTAAATATTATCTCATCACTATGTGCATGAATGAAATCGGCGGTAATTTTGTGAGCATCTTGAAGTGCTTTCTTTGCGGAAACACCTTCTGTATATAAAGAAGATGGGTTTGCATATGCATTGGAAGAATATGCAGACATCTCACGAATGACTAGTGGGTCTATTGGTGTAATTGAGGCGTAATCTAGATATATTCGGCGCTTTATCATAATACATAAAAATGTAACATTAAATACAAGAAGAACCAAGAAGGGCTGTGATATTTTCACTTCGTGAAGCTCCGTGATGATTTGGTATGTGTGCCTAAAGAACAGAGTAAAAAGGTAGTATC
>CAIUOX010000032.1 GCA_903900935.1 uncultured bacterium | reverse complement strand
TGTGTGACGCGCCCTGCTTTTTAAAATAATAATTAACATCAGCCGTCGCTCCGATGAGCTATGGCTTGACGCTGTAAAGTTGCAGGATAACGCGAAATTACTAATTTTGAACTAAACATGCCGACTTCAGGCTTGGCCTGATATGTAGGCATTACTGATGAAATATATAGTATTATTATCTTTTTGTCGAGAGCACCCCTCATGCCTTTGCAACTCTTCACGTTGAAACAAACTCTATTATTTGCTATTCTGTGTAAATGATAATCAATTACTTCGGCGGAGAATTCGTAAAAATCCAGTTTGGCGACACTATTCTTGCATTCAATCCTATATCCAAGGATTCAAGCCTCAAACCTTCAAAGTTCGGTGCAGACATTGTCCTTTCAAGTATCAATCATCCCGACTTCAATGGAGTTGAACAGGTAACCTTTGGTGACAAAAAGCCATTTGCTATCACTGGTCCTGGCGAATATGAGGTGAAAGGTGTTTTTATAAAAGGGTTTTCATCAGAGTCTGGATATGATAGCGAAAAGCGTATCAATACAATATACACTGTTTCTCTTGAGGGTATGAATATCTGTTTCTTGGGTGCCATAAATCAGGGTGAGCTTCCAAAAGAAGCAGATGAGGAGATTGATGAAGTAGATATTCTATTTGTTCCTATAGGTGGAGAAGGCGTCTTGAATGCAACACAAGCCTATAAACTTGCAGTATCAATCGGACCAAAGATAATCATACCTATTCACTATGGTGATATTGGTAGCAAAGATGCATTGAAAGCATTTCTCAAAGAAGCCGGCGAGAATCCAAAGCCAGAGACCAAGCTTACACTCAAAAAGAAAGATCTAGAAGGAAAAGATGCGGATGTTTTGGTACTTGAGAAAGAATAAAACCGAGGTCAGACCTCGACCTTGTAACAAATCGTTTAGTATTGTAAACTATATACATCATGACTATACAAGCATATATAGCGCATCTTCGTTCAAAGCCTGAACCAGTCCGACGCCGTATCGCTTTTTGGTCTTCATTCGGAGTGACTGCGATTATATTCGCATTCTGGCTCGCTTCATTCACACCAAGCCTCATTTCTCCTCAAAATACTACTTCTGTTGCACAGATCAGCACCCCAGGCCAATCTCTCATCGCTGGTGTTGGTGGATTATTTGGTGATATCAAAGATATGATATTTGGTCCCAAAAAGGTGATCTATACTGAGGTTGAGATTTCTCCTCGATAGTAGTCTGTTTCGTTGTGTTCGTATAGATTAAGTAACTTTAAAAACCACACGTCAAGGTGTGTTTACTTCGTTTTTTTTGCTATAATTAAAAGACAATTTTCAATAAAAAATCCTTATTTACTATGGCT
The DNA here is from genome assembly GCA_903900935.1 of uncultured bacterium. Taxonomy (GTDB): domain Bacteria; phylum Patescibacteriota; class Minisyncoccia; order Phycocordibacterales; family PALSA-1337; genus C7867-002. The sequence continues at coordinate 17,469 of CAIUOX010000032.1, read as the reverse complement.
AAAAAATCAGATAATACACCAGAAGACAAGGAGTTGACAGAACGAGCTATTGGAACAGGTACAGGTATAGTTGCACGCAATATTAGCACCGAAATGCGTGAGTCATTTCTTGACTATGCGATGTCAGTCATCACTGATCGTGCACTTCCAGATGTTCGCGATGGACTCAAGCCAGTCCATCGTCGCATTCTTTTTGCTATGCAAGAAAAGGGCCTGACATTCCAAGCAAAATTCCGTAAGTCAGCAGTTGTTGTTGGAGATGTTCTCGGAGGATTTCATCCACACGGTGATGTCGCTGTGTACGATTCTATGGTCAAAATGGCGCAAGATTTTACGATGCGCTACCCACTCATTCAAGGCCAAGGAAACTTTGGTACTGTTGATGGAGACTCAGCCGCCGCTATGCGTTATACCGAAGCAAAGATGTCTAGAGTTGCTGCAGAATTGCTCCGCGATATCGACAAGAATACAGTTGATTTTCATCCGAACTATGATGGTACTCGCAAAGAGCCATCAGTCCTTCCTACAGCGGTTCCAAACTTACTTTTGAATGGCACACTCGGTATTGCAGTTGGTATGGCAACCAATATCGCACCTCACAATCTCGGCGAAGTTATTGATGCGACTGTGCATCTCATTGATAATAAAGACGCATCAACTGAGGATCTTTTTCAGTTTGTGAAAGGGCCAGATTTTCCAACTGGAGCTATTTTATATGGTGAAAAAGACATTCACCATGCATATGCTACTGGTCGTGGTGGTATGGTCGTCCGTGGTGAAGCTGAGATCGTTGAAGACAAAAAGGGCCAATATCAGATTATCATTAGTTCAATTCCATATCGTGTCAATAAGTCTGAGCTCATCATACGTATGGCTGACCTCGTGCGCGAAAAAGTTATTGAAGGAGTCAAAGGTCTTCGCGACGAATCTGACAAAGAGATGCGTATCGTTCTTGATCTCAAGCAAGGCTCATATCCAGAAAAAGTTCTTAATTTACTTTACAAACATACGCAGTTAGAGGAGAGTTTCCATATGAATACTGTGGCGCTTGTTCATGGTGTGCCACAGACATTGTCGCTCAAGTCTATCCTAGAAGAGTTCATCATTCATCGTATAGAAGTTATCAGACGTCGTACTCAGTTTGACCTCAATAAAGCCGAAGAACGTGAACATATTTTACTTGGTTTGAAGAAGGCACTCGACCATATTGATGCCATTATAACACTCATCCGTGCATCCAAAGATGGCACCGAAGCTCATGCTGGACTCATGAAGAAGTTCAAATTCACTGATCGTCAAGCTACAGCTATTCTCGAAATGAAATTGGTTAGACTCGCTGGTCTTGAGCGCAAGAAAGTGCTTGATGAATTGGCTGAAGTTCAGGCATTGATCGAAGAATTAAAGGGTATTTTGGGCAGTGAAAAAAAAGTTCGAGTGATGATCAAAACTGAGCTTGCTGATATCAAAATCAAGTATGGTGATGAACGTCGCACCAAGATAGTCAAGCATGGCGTCAAAGAATTCAATCCAGAAGACCTTATTGCTGACAAAGAGTCAGTATTGGTTCTCACCAAGGGTGGCTATATCAAGCGCACCAATCCAGATGAATATCGCAAACAAAAGCGTGGTGGTATTGGTGTAGTAGATCTTGATACAAAAGAAGAGGATTTTATTTCTCATCTTATATTTGCTACGACTCACAATGATATCCTATTTTTTACTGACAAAGGCAAGGCCTATCAGATCAAGATGTATGATATTCCAGAAGGCAAGCGCGCTACTCGTGGCAAATCAGTCATGAATTTTCTTTCGCTTGCAGAAGGTGAGCGTATCACATCTATTTTGCCTATGCCAAAGGACAAAAAAGCAGCAGATGGTTTGTCTCTTATGATGGTTACCAAAGGTGGTACTGGAAAGAAGTCTTCGGCATCTCATTTCAAGGATGTTAGACGCTCAGGTTTGATTGCTATCACACTCGATGATGGTGATGAACTCATGTCAGCTTCTTTCGTTTCCAAGAGTGATGAGATTATGATTGCTACAAAAGAGGGTCAATCTATTCACTTTAAAGAGAGTGATGTGCGTGAGATGGGTAGAAATGCTACAGGTGTTCGTGTGGTCAAGCTAGGTAAGGGCGATGAAGTTATCTCCGCTGATGTTATTTCCAAGACAGCCAAGAATCCAGCATTGTTTGTTATGGGTGCAAATGGCTATGGCAAGAAGACAGACCTCTCTGAATACAAAGTCCAAAATCGTGGTGGCTCAGGTATCCTTACTATGAATGTTACCGCAAAGACTGGACAGCTCATATCTGCAAAAGTAGTGACTGATGATGATCAAGAAATCGTCGCTATGTCCAAAAAGAGCCAAGTTATTCGTGTTGATATCAAAGAAATCCCTACACTTAGTCGTGCCACACAAGGTGTACGCGTCATGAAACTTCGTGAAGGAGATTCATTGGCGAGTTTGATTTGTTTGTAGGAAATCTAAATAAAGGGTTTATTGGAGTATATTATTTAATTGTTATTTGTCCCCATATTTGGGCCATATATTCTATTTGATTCTGGTATAATATACTCATGTTCTCAGATCCTGCTTCAAATCTCGCAAAGCTTGGCCTTAGTGAAGGTCAAAAAGTTGTTGATCTTGGCGCTGGCTCGGGATTTTATACACTTGAATCTGCAAAGCGCGTCGGCGCAAGTGGTCGTGTCTATGCTGTTGATGTACAAAAGGACCTCCTTGAACGACTTCGTGCTATGGGGGCCAATCAGGGGTCTCACAATATAGAAGTTGTATGGGGCAATGTAGAGAAGATTGGTGGCACCAAACTCCGCGAAGGTATTGCTGATCGAGTTATTGCTTCAAATATTCTTTTTCAGCTCGAAAAGACCGATGAATTCGCACTTGAAGTAAAACGCCTTTTGAAACCATGGGGTAAATTACTCATAGTTGACTGGACAGAAGTGAGTGTGCTCGGTCCCAAGAATTTTTTTCCTTCAATGAAAGCGCAGACTCTATTTGAAAAGATAGGATTTAAGCTCGAAACATCTTTCAATGCTGGTGATCATCATTATGGTTTAGTATTCATCAAACAATAATATGAGTAAATTTCAATTAATAACTCTATCCATCTTCGTTATATCTATTATTGCTGGTGTTACTGCATTTGCCCTATACAAAGGTGCTTCAAATCCAAATAAGCTTGATCCGATAATTATTTGGGGTACATTTCCTTCTGAAACATTCAATACATACGTAGCTCAGATCAACAATTTGATAACTGATCCATTGACAATCAAGTATGTAGAAGAGCGTCCAGAGAATTTCTCTCAGGATTTTATATCAGCATTGGCTCGTGGAAATGGTCCTGATGCGATTCTCATTCCTGTTGATAATATTTTGCCACACAAGGATAAGATAGCTCCTATTTCATACGAAAGCATACCGCAGAGGACTTTTGTTGATACCTATATACAAGAAGCAGGTATATATTTGGATCAAAATGGCATACTAGCTATTCCATTTACTGTCGATCCTCTTGTGATGTATTGGAATCGTGAGATGTTTGATTCTGCGGGTATTCCCGTATATCCAAAGACTTGGGATGAGTTTACTAATTTGAATAAAAAGTTGACGATCAAAGATCAAAATGGAACGATTCGTAAAACAGCTATAGCAATGGGTGATTTTAGTAATGTATCAAATGCCCGCGAAATACTTGCTTCATTATTCATGCAAACAGGCAATCCAATCACTCAAATGAATAAGAATCAAAAGGTAGAGAGCACTCTTATTGTTGGAGACACATTTGATCCAATTTCTCCATTACAATTCTTCTCACAATTTGTTGATCCTACAAATGTCAATTATTCATGGAATAGAAGCATGACAGATTCAAAGAAGGCATTTTTGTCAGGAACTTTGGCTACTTATTTTGGATTTGCTTCAGAATTAGCAAGTATTCGTGCACGAAATCCAAATTTGAATTTTGACGTTGCTTCATTGCCTCAAGCTCGTTCTGGTGGCACAAAAGCTACATATGCATTGATGCTTGGTTTTTCACTAGTACGTTCATCTCCGAATACTGCGACAGCACTCAAAGTTATTTCTACATTGACAGCTCCAGAGTATATGACGAAACTATCTAAGACTTTGTATGCATCAAGCCCACGCAGAGATGTTATAGCACAGTCTTCACCAGATCAATATATATCAATATTCAATCAGTCAGCCCTGATAGCAAAGACGTGGCTGGACGCAGATCCAAGCAAATCCAAGCAACTATTTGGCAATATGGTCAATGCTCTTACGACTGGAGAAAAAACCATATATCAGACTATTTATGATACAAAAAATCAGTATGATATTATGTTAGGAACATCTATCTAAATACCAATTTTATGAAACACTATCTATATACATCAACAAGTCAGACAAGATATTTTATTTTTGTTATATGTATGACAATCGTTTTTAGTGCATCATTTTTGTTTCCATATATTGCATCAGCACAAGACAATCCCAATAGTACTGGATATAGAATAGCTGTATGTGATGGCCCAGCACAAGCAGGTGGAGTTGCGTGTAATTTTACTACTCTGATACTCTTGGTACAACATCTTATCACTGGAGCTTTGGTATTCGGTGTATTTATTGCAATAGCTGGTTTTTGTTGGATTGGATATCTTCTTATTTCTGGAACACAAGACAATCGCAAGCGAGCCAAAGAGATTTTTCCGAAGATTTTCTGGGGTTTTATAATAATGTTATCGGCATGGTTCATCGTTTATCAGATATTAAATTGGTTAGCTGCTAGCGCATTTCAAAATATATTACGTTAATATATAAATAATTATTATGAATATCATTACATATAAAAAGTTTGGCGCTAAATTATTAGCAATATTAGTACTTGCTGTTACGTTTCTTGTAACTTCTGGTGGATATACCAATGCACAAACTGGTGGTCTTACAAACCCTCTTGCGGTTACGTCTATAGCTGGACTTGTTCAGAAATTCGTAGAAATATTCAGTTACTTTATGGTCATTTTGGCAGTTCTTGCATTTATCTGGGTTGGTTTCCAGTTTGTGCTTGCACAAGGAAAGCCAGAAAAACTGAAGGAGCTCAAGATTTGGCTTGCATACATTGTGGTCGGTGTTGCGATTGTGATCGGTGCTCGAATCATGGTCAATATTATTATCAATACATTGGAGGCAACTGGCGTGGTCAATCAACAGACTATTAGTACAGTTCGTAGCGCTGTCCCCAATTAAATTAAGTAATTTATCAATTATTATGAAAAAAATATACACAATTGTTTCAATAGCATTTATAGTTCCTTCATTCGCCTTTGCAGTAAGTACCACCATAAGCACTCTTGCAATCAAGATAAGCGGATATTTGAATCAAGCATTGGTTGTTCTTATGGGTGTGGCATTGGTTATATTCGTATGGAATATCATCAAATATTTCATAAAAGGGAATGAAGATCACAAAGAAGCTGCTCCATACGTTATGTGGAGTATTATAGGTTTTTTTGTCATATTATCACTCTGGGGCATAGTGAATGTACTAAAGAACACCTTCTTTAGTGATACTGATACAACGGCCCCATCGTGGTCTAGTTTTAGTCGCATATTCCCATCAGGAGGTAATAGTAGTGGCAGTAATATGAATACAGCTATCTAGCTGATATTGTAATCCACAGTTGTTATTCGTCGGATTCTTATTTGATGGTATAATATCAAAGTATCAATTAGCGTATTAATAATTTATCTATATCTATGAAAAAACTCATTGCGGTTATTGTAGCAGTTACACCAGCATTTGCTTTTGCTCAAACACTAGCGATTACTGATGTAAATTCGTTGACATATCGATTGACCAACATTGGCAATACATTTGTCCAGATTCTTGTTGCATTTGCAGTTATATGGATCGTTTATAATGTCATCCGTTATATCGTCAAGGCTGATACCGACGATCGCAAGCCAATTGGAAATGCTATTCTTTGGGGTATCGTTGGATTATTCGTTATCCTATCACTCTGGGGTCTTGTACGTATTCTCAGAAATACATTCTACACAGACACAACTGACCCAACTGCACAAGATATTCCACATTCTCCTATACCATCAGAAGTTGAATAATCTACAATAATGTCTAGCCTTATTCCTACAGTGTATGCTACTGATTCTGCTGCATTTGGTACAGCTATCAATCCAGTCTTGCAGAATATCGCCAACCCTATCATCGGTGTATTATTCGGAATAGCAGTATTAGTTTTTGTTTTTGGTGCATTTCAGCTCATAAGAGGTGGTGCTGATTCAGATACACGCACAAATGGCAAAAAAGCGCTTATTGGAGGAATTATTGGTATCTTCATTATGGTGTCTGCTTGGGGATTCATAAATATCATATCTAGCACAATAGGAAGTCTATAGTCAGTGTGCGCACAATTCATGTATCAAAAACCCCGCAACGTTTCCGTTGCGGGGGTTGTGTGTTGATCTGGCGATATCAACCAGCGTGGTGACTGAACAGCAACCAGCAGGCGATTAAAACCAGATTGGCTACACCGAGAATCGCTAGCGTTGCCCTCATCCTTCCCTTGTTTGCGATTGACTTCGCGTCAAGGCAGATTACAGCTTCGCTTGCGAGGCATTTGAATGTTTTCATATTACTTTTTTCTTTTTTTGCTTGCTGCCACAATGAGTGCAGCTGTGTTATCTCCACCACCACCCAATATGATGATTGGTTCACCTCCAATTTCACCAGCTATTTGGCCGGCCATATATAGAGGCATATTGGGATCTATTTTTTTCAACATTTCTACAGGAAACGCTCCTGTCAGAGTGCGGATACCATCTGCCACCGCACTGAATGTTGTCCCTGCACGACGAACCTTTTTTGTCGATTCGTCTTGGTCTATTTCGGTGAACATGAGACATTTGATCTCCGTTGCGCGGCAATTTTCAAAGTCAGACGCAACGTCATCGCCACCATACATGTTTGCGATGAAGTTTTGCAGAGCTCCACCTTTACCGATTCCGGCGAAGAGGGTGTCTTCGCTTTTGTCTTTGCACCAGTGGATGATTTCCTGCGCCGTGTTACTGATGAAGTCCTCGACGATCCTTTCTTCATCCATCAGTGCCAATTGGCACAATCTGTCGAGCATCGGTGTTAGGTTGAATTTGTAGTACAACTTGCAACCGGTTTGTTGGTTATCCCCAGCACTGTTCTGGCAGATAATCTTGAGCGGATCACCATCCTTCTTTTTGTCGAGGATGATCACCGCTGTCGTTTTGAACCCAATAAAGGGTTTGACCCACGGTAATTTACCTTGCCACGCCGCCCTGAAGGCATAAAGTCCTTTTGGACTACCATCGGCGTTGATGGTTTTTCCATCGGCACCTTTGCTTCTGCCGACAGACGCGTAGCCGGGTTTGTTCTCGACGAACCACCACTTGTACCAGTTCGTATAGAACATGATGTATGCCCAGCTCATTATTGACAGGTTCATTACGATCAGTCCAATCCAAAACCCGCTGAGCGAGTTAATGAAGTAGAATGGGATTATTCTTACCAATGCTTCTACAAACACTGTATAGACAAATGCGCAGATCGCAATGCCTATCAGTTGCACCAAAATGGACAGGGATGTCCATCCGTCGGGCACGCGCCCGCCCATTATTGTTCTCCGCGGCCATGTGATGGCCTGTCGGAGAATTTGTATAATATTCATAATTTTTTTTTCATTTCGGCCACACTCGGTGCGACCACGGTTGATCCGTTTGTTTTTTGTTTTTCAAACAACTATTAGAACCATTATAGCATGAATAATATGTAAAGTCAACTATTATAATGCTTATTATGAAGTATGTGGAATGGCTCATATAAGCCATTGTATTCAAAATTGTGTATGAATTATAGCGAATACAAATATATGTACACAAAAAACCGCCCCTCCATACATTTCTGCATGTGGGGCGGGTGATTCTAAAGAACTGCTAGAAGTCGCGAATGAGCTTCAGGTGCAAGCTCATGGCCTTTCCATTCTTTGGAATAAGCCACAATCTGTAAATCGGCTTCACGCCGATCCGCTTGTCGCGATCCTTGACTTGCTGGGGCCAGACCAGTCCATCCACATGCTCGTGGCAGAACTCGTCAATGCCCTCAAGAGCGGTGACCTCACCACTCTCTTGGTACCAGTAATGGCAACCAAGTGGTGTGTCAAGGACGGCTATCTGCCCATCCTCGAGCCACAAGGTTTTCTCGATCTCGCCATCTACAACTTCGGGGCGGGGGACGAGGACCAAGCGACTGCAGTCAACGGTCGGCCAGGGCTTCCAGCCTGGGATGCGGAGAACCTTCTCCACATTGCTGGTTTGTTCCTTGCCGATGGCGTTGCCACACCCGCCAACCACTTTCTTAGGCTCCTTGTCGCCATAGAAGTAGTTGTTGTATGTGTTGTTCTGCACCCCGATAACGGTGCCAGAATTGTTGTCGCCAACGCTGATGGCACCACTCACACTGATTGTTGGCCCGTCACCGTTAGTTGTTTTCGCAATCACAACACTCGTGTTGTGATTTGTTTTGTTTGCTGTCACGACGTTCGTCGTGAAGCCCACCACACTGGATGCTGCCGATATCGGCTTGGATGCAGGTGATTTTTTGGAGAACTGCCAGCAGCCGGCAATGATAAGCCCGGCTACAATCAGTCCAACTATCAACCACTCTACCCACGTCATTTTCTGCGACGTTCCAGGTTTGGTCTGTGTCGTCGGCTTAAGTGTTGTAATGGTTGGCAACACCGGAGCCGGTTTGGGTGTCACCGGTGGAGTAGCCTGAACCGTCGGTGCCTTGGGGGCAGTCGTCGGAGCAGTCTGGGCCGTCGTCGGTTGCTTCGGAGGAGTCACTGCCTTGTTCGCAGTGGCCTGTGCATTCACAGTAACTGATGCCACCACTGAGGCAGCAGGAATCACTGGGGGCACTGGCTTTACTGCCGGCACAACGACCGGAGTCGGAGTGGGTTTAGCACCCGTCGCAGTCGCTTCAGGCAGTTTTGGTGCCCGAACCCGAACCTCTTCGCACTTAGCGTGCATTCGCACGAGAAGGTCTTCGACCTTGTCGCGCAATTCCTGGACCTCCTCCGCTGTGGGCATTTTCTTGTCTGCCGACAGGGCTTTGAACTTGGACACCACGTCTTCGCTTTCAGCCCAGAACTCGGTGTTTCCACCGAAGTCCCTTAGCTCTTCAAGGCGGTTTTTCACCGTCTTAGCCAACCTCCGCCTGAGGTTCCAGTAGGTCACTGGAAACTTCAGAACTTTCCCACCGGGAGCGGGAGGTGTAGGGGTCGGTTTTGCAGGAGTTGGGGCGGGTTTTGCACCCACCGTCGGAGCCTGTGTTGCCGGTTTTGCAGGAGTTGGCGCAGTGGGAGTTGGCGCAGTCGCCTTCTTCCATTTCGCAACATCCTTGCCGGTGACGCTGATGTCGCGACTTGCGACACCACCCTCAACTTCACTCTGGTCAGTTGGTGAGGCGCCCAATGACACCACACGAACGACATATATGATCCCTTTCTCTGCCCGTGGGGCAGTGTTCCAGCTTAGATCCCGAAAGAGATCTACGGTAACTTCGGCCCCAGGAATGGGGATCCGAATCGTTTTTGCCTCAGTGACTTGGACGGCAGGTTTGCCGTCCTCTTTGGCTATGATGCAGACTATGAAGCCAGAGGCTTCTGGTCCGCATTTTACCTTGAGCTTATTGCTCAAGACGGGGGGTGCTATTTTCACTTTTTTCCTTTTTCATTTCGGCCACACTCGGTGCGACCACGGGATTTTCATCCGTTTTTGTTTTGTTTTTAGAGCGAAACACGTAGGTGCCTCGTTCTTTTTTTCGGTATTTAATTTTCAAGGTTCCTTCGAAACGAACCCTAACATTTCATACCTGTGTCAATTATAGCACAAATGAATGCTTACTGTCAATAGTGGGCTTATATGAGAATAAACTAGCCGAGATAGCTCTTTGTAGAGCCATAATGTGCTGGGAGGGAGACTCGAACTCCCAAGGATTACTCCGCATGCTCCTAAGGCATGTGCGTATACCAATTCCGCCATCCCAGCATATGTAATTGTTTTACTATAGTAGCACAATTACAATCAGGCCTATTCGGGCTTTATAAAGTTCGTGTGGTCAGGAATAGTTTTCTGCTGAAAACTTTCCCGACCCGGACTCGCGCCGTCGCGCTCCGTCTCGCACAAACCTGCGAGCTCTCGGTTTGTGCGCCCAGTAGGGATCGAACCTACGACCTTATCCTTAAGAGGGATCTGCTCTACCAGCTGAGCTATGGGCGCGAATTTTGGTTTTGCGAAATTCGGATCGAGCATTTATTGTTGCATAAGCAACTATAAATGTGAGACCAGAATTTCACCTAACTTATTCGTTCAACAATGTACCAGATTTTTTGAACTTAGACAATGTCTTATCCGATTATCCGACGTTCCACCTCTGGCGCATCGGACACCTACATATGACTAAGGTCACATACATATTGCAAGAATTTTCCAAATATGTAATACTCTTATTTATGGTAAATCGAATGCGCGCGACCAAGTCGCACCGAAATAATAGACGCTCACACCACGCTCTTGATGCGATGCGTACTTCGAAGTGCCAGCAATGTGGTGTGGCTCATCGTAGTCATGCCGTATGTATGAATTGCGGAACCTACAATGGTCGCAAAGTTCTTGATATTACTGCAAAAGCAGTAAAAGCTGTCAAAAAGACAGCAAAATAGTTGTCAGTTTTTAATTCGCAATTCCTGCAGGTGCAAGGAATTGGTGCTTGGAAATTGGAAATTACCTTAGTTCTTAATTTACACGTTCTTTAACTACATTATGGCAAATAGACATTTATCTCGTTCAGTCGTCCTTCAATCTCTTTTTGAATGGGACTTTCGTGGGAATCATAGCGACGCTGAGGTGACCGCTATTGTCTCTCGTAATGCAAAGGAATTTGCTCCAGGTCTTGCTGATGTGTCATTCATAGAAACCTTACTCAAGGGTATTTTGGCCAAGCGAGAAGATATAGATCAGATTATTGTCAAAGCTGCACCAGAATGGCCACTCGACAAAATCTCTCCAGTTGACCGCAATGTACTTCGTCTCGGATTGTACGAGTTGATCTTCTCTGATCGTGCTGAAGTTCCTGCAAAAGTAGCTATCAATGAATCTATTGAATTGGCCAAGACATTTGGTGGCGATACTTCTGGACGTTTCGTAAATGGGGTGCTAGGCGCAGTTTACAAAGAGCTTGGAGAGCCAGGCAAAGATGCCATTCCTGCAAAGAAAAAGAAAGCAGAAGTTCCATATGAACAAATGCTCGTCCAACATCTTGGTGGTGCTGTTGTATATGCATACAATGGCGATGAAATACTTCTTGCATTTGTGCATGATGTTTTCGGACATTGGACTCTTTCAAAAGGAAAGATTCCTGAAGGTATTGCTCCAGATCAAGGAACAGTCAATAAAGTCAAAGAAGAGATTGGGCTCGAGGTCAAAATCAAAGCAGATCTTGGCCAAAATGAATATATAGCCAATGATCCAGAGCTTGGCAAGATTCGCAAGCAGGTGCATTACTATATGGCAGAAGCAAAATTTGGTGATCTTACATTGGCCGACAAACCAGGTCTTGATGATGCAAAGTGGTTCAAGCTCGGAGATATTCTTGAACTCAATTTTTATAATGATATCTTGCCGATTGTAACAAAGGCAGTGACGATATTGCATGAAGACCTGCCTACGCAGGCAGGGAAGAAGTAGTTTTTAACTCATACATATGAAAATAGATTTTGAATCAATGGCAGAACATATCGGTGTCACTTTCAATGACATATCGCTTTTGCGTATGGCATGCACTCACCGTTCATATTTGAATGAAAATCGTGGTTCGGGTATGGAACACAATGAGCGTCTAGAATTTCTCGGAGATGCAGTGCTTGAATTGGTAGTTACAAGTTTTCTATTTCGTAAATATCCCAAGAAAGCAGAAGGGGAACTTACTGCATATCGCTCAGCGATCGTAAATGCAGTCAGTCTTTGTAAAGTTGCAAAACGCATGTCCTTGAATGATTACATGCTATTTTCAAAAGGCGAGTCAAAAGATATTGGTCGTGCGCGTTCTATTCTTCTTGCAAATGCAGTTGAGGCTGTCATCGGTGCTGTATATGTAGACCAAGGATATAGTGTCGCAGCAAATTTTATTTCTGAGCATATTTTGAATGTTATTGATATTGAAGAGATCGTAAAAAAGAAATTGTGGATTGATGCAAAGAGTCGTTTCCAAGAAAAGGCACAAGAGAAAGTTGGTGTCACTCCAAGTTATAAAACATTGAAAGAAGTTGGTCCAGACCATGACAAGCAATTTACACTCGGTGTATTCCTCGGTGATGTACAGGTAGCAACGGGTAATGGACCCTCAAAACAGGAAGCTGAACAAAAGGCTGCTGAGAAAGCACTTGAGGTCAAAAAGTGGTGATCATCGAGGCCTGACCTCGAGGTCAGGCCTCGATATTTCAGGTTTTTTTGCTATAATATACTTATGTATTTGAAGAGTCTGGAGCTTACTGGTTTCAAATCGTTCGCCAAAAAAGCGACGCTTCATTTTAATTCACCTATAACTGGAATTGTTGGACCAAATGGATCAGGTAAATCAAATTCAGCAGAAGCATTCCGATTTGTTCTCGGTGAACAGTCTATAAAATCACTTCGCGGAAAAAGAGGCGAAGATATGATATGGAATGGCGGAGGTGATGCGACAAATGGATCTGCTCGTGCGAATCGTGCCTCGGTAAAGCTTGTATTTGACAACTCTCTTCGCATGTTCAAAGGAATAGATTTTGATGAGGTAATATTGGAACGTGTAGTCCATCGTGATAATACCAATGAGTATTTATTGAATGGAACTGCTGTACGTTTGAAGGATATCACCGAACTATTGGCGAGTGCACATATTGGCGCGACTGGTCATCATATAATTTCTCAAGGTGAAGCAGATCGTATATTGCTGGCTTCTATTCGTGAGCGCCGTGAGATGATAGAAGATGCACTTGGTCTCAAAATATATCAATGGAAAAAATTGGAAAGTATTCGTAAGTTGGAGAAAACTGAAGAAAATATGGAACGTGTAGCATCATTACGACGTGAGATTGCTCCCCATATACGTTTTTTGAAGAAGCAAGTTGAAAAGATTGAGAAAGTAGAAGAATTACGTCGTGAATTAACTGCGCTTTATAAGGAATATTTCGCACGAGAAGATCGCTATGTGCGTACATACAAAGAAAAATTCAACCATGAGCTCGTTGGGCCAAAGCAAGAATTGTCTGAGCTTGACCGTCTACTCATTCAAGCAAAAGATATATTGACCGCATCAAAGAATAAAGATAAAAAAAGTGATGAAGTCATCACATTGGAACGTAAGCTTGCAAATGCACGATTTGAAAAAGACACGATTATGCGTGAACTCGGTCGCATTGAAGGAGAAATATCTGCAAATAAGCGTACGATTGCAAAGGAAAAAGAAAAGCAGAAGAAGGATGAATTCAAGACTGTATATCTGAAAGATGTTGAAGAAGTAATACACAGTATTGAACCTACGTGCGCAGATAGGTCATTCAAGTCTATAGAAGATGCAAAAAAGTTATTTATTGAAGTCATTGCTGTATTGAGGAATTTTGTCGCACGACATCGTTCTATCACTGATTCGGCACTGATCTCTGAGTCTGAACATGATATTCATGCACTTGAAGTTCAACGTCATGAGCTTGAATCCAAACTAAAACATATATCTGAGACTGAGTCTCATGTTTCTAGTGAATATAATGAACTTAAACAAGCGATTGAAAAAGAAAAAGATACAAATCGTGATGCTGAAAAAGAAGTATTTCGTATTATTGCTCGTCAGAATGAAGTACGTCATATAATTTCAGATTTTGCTTCAAAATTGGAAATTGTGCTTCGTGATGAAGAATTATTAAAGAGAGAATTGGGTGAAGCGGGAATCACTCTCGGCCGTGATGCAATAACATATGAAAAGGGTGGTCAGGCAGAGGTGGAACCTCGGGCAATTCAAGAGGAGCGTAGACATCAGATTGAGAAAATCAAGATACGCTTGGAAGACTCTGGTGGCCTTGGAGGTTCTGAGGTTATGAAGGAGTTTAGAGAAACTGAGGAGCGTGATTCTTTCCTGGCTCGTGAATTAGAAGATTTGGAAAAAGCAAAAGCAGAGCTTCGTCATCTGATTGTTGATCTTGATGTCCGTATTGATGTTGAATTCAAGACTGGCATATTGAAGATCAATAGCGAATTCAAGAAATTCTTTGCATTGATGTTTGGTGGTGGAACTGCTGAACTTACTATAGTTAGGGAAGTGAAGCGCAAGAAGAAAAGCGACTTGGAAGATCTTGGAGATGTATTGTCTGGAGAACAGTCGGCAAATTCAGAAGAGGCAGAAGAAAGTCCTGAAGGCCTAGAGGTCAATGTCAATCTTCCTCGTAAAAAAGTGAAAGGATTGATGATGCTCTCTGGTGGTGAACGCGCTCTCACTTCCATTGCTTTGCTCTTTGCTATTTCTCAAGTCAATCCGCCACCATTCATTATTCTTGATGAAACTGATGCCGCACTTGATGAAGCAAATTCCAAGAAATATGGCGATATGATAGAAAGTCTCGCTGCTAATTCTCAGCTCATTCTCATCACACACAATCGAGAAACTATGTCACGCGCTGGTGTTTTGTATGGTGTTACAATGGGATCTGATGGATCTTCAAAATTGTTATCTATTCAATTTGATGAGGCGGTGAGAGTAGCAAAATAAAAAGAATAGATTGAGATATTCTTTTTTAATTTACCAAAATCAACTACTGATGTACACTACCACCATGGATCATCTATCCAAACAACAAATTATTCTCTTGGCTCTACTTGTTTCTTTTGTAACATCGCTTGCAACGGGTATTTTCACTGTATCTTTGATGAGTCAAGCTCCAAAGGGCGTTGTGCAGACAATCAATCAAGTAATCGAAAAGACGATACAAGTCGCTGGTTCACCATCGGCAAATTTTGGTACAGTAGCTATCAAAGTTGAAGATCAGATCGTACAGGCTGTCAGCATGGTGTCTCCTAGCATCATCAAGTTGGGTACAAAATATACTACAGACAATATAATCGGAGCTGGCTTGACGGTATCAAAAGATGGCACGATTATGACTGATGCGTCTTTGCTTCCGCAGATTGGAAATGAAGCGTCAGGCATCATGCCAGATGGAACACGCATTATGTTTTCTCTTATTTCGCCACAGCCACAAAATGGTGTTATATTTTTGAGGCCTGAGACATCTGATCCATCGTTGTTTGCATTTGCTCCTATAATATTTGGAAGAAATGTTCGGCTTGGACAAACACTATTATCTCTATCAACAACATTCAATCAGACATTGGCTCAAGGTATCGTCACCAAGGTGATTATTCCTTTGAATGCAACCTCCACAAATGTATCCTCTGGAATTATTGGAACAACTATTTCAAAAGACAAAATCATTCCTGGTAGTCCTTTATTTGATCCAGGTGGAGATGTAGTAGGTATATATCTCTCAACACTTTCTATGACAAGTGAAGCTGCTTTTTATCCTGTAAGCACATTGCAATCTGTTATACCAGAGTGGAGATAGGCACAGAGCAAGGCAGTAATGTACACTGTGAATTGACTATATCAATATTTAGTATTATTATTCTGATGAGCGAAGACGTGTGAATATGGCTTATATTCACAACGTCTGAGTCATTTTTCTTTATATTTTTATGCCCCCATTAGCAAAACTCACTACAAAATCGCGGGAAGCCTTGAAACGAGCCCATGAACTCGCTATTGAGCGTGGCCAAAATCACGTCAATCCAGTTCACCTTTTATGTGCTCTTATTTTACAAGAAGAGAGTATGGTTACATCTATTCTTGACCGTATGGAGACTGACACACAAATGCTTACAGACGTTGTTCTTGAAAGTATTGAAGCACCAGAAGGTTCAAATGTACTTTCACCATCGTATCAAATATACCTTACACCAGATTTGGCACAGACACTCGACAATTCATTGCGTGTTGCAAATACAATGAAAGATGAATTTATTTCAACTGAGCATCTCTTCTTGTCGATTTTTGATGTTCCTTCGGTCGCTCGCGATATTCTCGGACGCTTCAAAATAGATCGCGAGACAGTTATGAAGATTATTGAGGAGATCAAAATCAATCCACATTCAAAGGATTCTGAGCCAAAAAAACTCCGCACACTTTTCAAATATGCTCGTTCACTCACAAAACTTGCCAAAGAAAATAAGCTTGATCCAGTGATCGGTCGTGATGCAGAGATTATGCGTATCATACAGATTTTGTCTCGTCGCACCAAAAATAATCCGATACTGATCGGTGAATCTGGTGTTGGAAAGACCGCGATTGTGGAAGGTTTGGCATTGCGTATGTCGCAGGGTGATGTACCAGAATCATTGAAGGACAAAGAGCTTGTTTCTCTTGACCTCGGCTCTCTCATCGCTGGTACAAAGTATCGTGGTGAATTTGAAGAGCGTCTCAAAAATATTTTGAAAGAAGTAGAGAAGTCAGATGGTAAAATCATTTTATTTATTGATGAAATGCACACGATCGTTGGTGCAGGTGCTTCTGAAGGCTCTATGGATGCTTCAAATATGTTGAAGCCAGCTTTGGGTCGTGGTGATCTTCGTGCTATAGGTGCAACTACGCTAAAAGAATATCAAAAGCATATCGAAAAGGACGCCGCCTTGACGCGTCGTTTCCAGCCTATTTTCGTGAATGAGCCGTCAAATGAAGATGCAATTGCAATCCTTCGTGGTCTCAAAGAAAAATATGAATTGTTCCATGGTGTTCATATTACTGACGAGGCTATAATTGCTGCTGTCAATCTATCAAGCCGTTATATTACAGATCGATTTTTGCCTGATAAAGTTGTTGACCTGATTGATGAGGCAGCTTCATCACTTCGTTTGTCTCTCGAAAATATGCCTCCAGAGCTAGAAGAAACACGTCGTAAAATTATGCGTCTAGAGATAGAGCGTGAAGCATTGAAGAAAGAGGCAAATATGCCTACTCATGCAGGTAAAGAATCAAAGGCTCGCATGGCCAAGATAGAGAGTGAGATTGCTGATTTGAAAGAAGGAACGTCAGAACTTGAGCTCAAGTGGAAAAACGAAAAAGAGACTATCACCGATATCAAGCGTATCAAAAAAGAGCTAGAATCATTGCGTATAGAAGCCGAATCTGCAGAATCTCGCGCTGACCTTGCCAAAGCGGCTGAAATCCGCTACGGCAAGATTCCTGCTCTTGAAAAAGAACTTGATCAAAAAAATAAGCGTCTGAAGAAGCTTCAATCATCACGTCGTATT
>CAIUOX010000031.1 GCA_903900935.1 uncultured bacterium | reverse complement strand
TACATCTGTATAGAATCATACGCCGAATCAGATCCACGAGAAACGTGGGCTGGTTTTTTGGGATTCAAGTCTTCTACTTCAAGTAATCCACCACCCTCAAGAACATCAACGTTTGCTGTCGTAAGTTTTGTGTATAATTCGTCGAGGAATACTATATCATTCTCGATCTGTGGAAACTCTTTCAAAATCTCATCATAGGTGACAAATCCACGATCACGACCCTTGGAGATAAGCTTATTTGCCTTTGCCTCAAATTCATTGGCTTTGCTAGCTTTTGACTTCTTTCCATGTTTGACTGACTTTTTGATAGATTTTGTTTGTGGCCTCTTTGCTATAGCAGACTTTTTTGTAGTACGGCGGACTGCTTTACGAACCTTACTGGTCGCTTTTTTGTTTTTTCTCATAAGAGATAATTGGGGTTAAACGTAAGAGACATTGTAAAGTATTTCTGAAAATGACGCAAGTGATAGAATCAACAGAGGAGGTACTGTACTTATATATTTGGCTAGAATATAGACACAGTATGTTACAATACTACGCATGCGAAAAATAACTTTTGATATTGAAACAAAAAATATATTTCAAGATGTTGGCTCAAATGATCCTATAGATCTAGATATATCAGTAGTATGTATTCATGATTCACTCACAGACCAATACACAAGCTATCTCGAAAAAGATTTCAAAGACCTATGGCAAATACTTGAACAAGCTGACATGCTGATTAGCTGGAATGGCGACCATTTTGACATACCTATTCTCAACAAATACTACCCTGGTGACCTTACTCGCATAAAAAGCCTGGATCTTATGCGAGAAATACAAAAAGTTCTCGGCCGACGTCTCAAGCTCGATAGTGTAGGTGAAGCCACGCTCAATAGAAACAAATCTGGCCATGGACTCGAAGCTGTCGAATGGTGGCGCAATGGCGAAATCGACAAGATAATAAAGTACTGTATTGAGGATGTGCGTCTCACAAAAGATCTGTATGATTATGCAGTCAAACATAAAATTCTCAAATACAAAGAACTCGGCACACTCAAAGAAATAAAATTCGACACATCAGCATGGGATGTACCAGAATCAGAAGCAATGACATTTACATTAGGATTTTAGCATCAGTGATATTCACAATTTGACTCTCCTATTAGAAAATAATCTTTTATCTTCATAAGCGCAAAAGTTGCTTGGCATGATTCTTGATCAAGCTTTTTTTGGATTCGCATTTCTCTTGCATACACCATATCACTATATAATGTTGCTGATACAATAGTTGAAATAGAAAAAGCAAATGTTCCCAATGCCAACATTAGCACGGCAACCAATGCAATAAATCCCCTACATTGTGCAACATTATATGTATGAATCATTAATTTCATCAATAAGCTTTATATTTTGGACATGAATGATATACACATACCAAATAAAACTACTGAGTAAAAAAGAAAGTAGTGCTGTGTATACAAGCACTTCTATCAATGTCATTCCCTTTCTATATTTCAATACTTTTGTGTATTCCATATCAGTTAGATTCTTTACTATTGATCTTGTATATAATAGACGCACCTTTTCCTAATACATATATACTATCGCCATCACAAGTCATGCTTTGTGGTAATACTGGCAATGCATAAGATACCATAGTGCTTGTTGATAATGATGTATCAAATATCTGTAATTCTTTTCCAATTTCTCGTGTAGCAACATATACACTATTTCGATCTATAACAATGCCATATACACCATTAGGTATATCTAATGATTGTGACCCGTCTATATCCATGTGGCCATCCAACGTTGTATATGCCCACGAAAATAATTCATGATCTTTAATAATATTAAATCCACCAGATGTGCGCCCCATATCCAACTTATCTTCAAAAAAAGAGATAATTTTGCCATCTTGGCGCTCCCAACCTGATGGACTGAATGAATATATGATACGTGGATATGATTTGTCTTTGATATCTATACCAACCAACTGTTGCATTCCAGAAGTGGTAATATATGCAATATCGCCACGAATACCTATATCATTGATCTTTGTATCAATATTCAAACTTGCCAATGTATATGGCTGTATTGGATTGGACACATCTATAATAAAAAATTCATCACCAATCCATTTTTCTGTTCCGAGATATAAAGTATTTTTATTAAAAAATATACTACTCCCAAATGGAGGAGTGGCAGTAGCGTATGGCAACGGTATTTGATATTTCTTTTCAAGAAACTGATTGTACATATTATCAAAACGAATGATGTGAACCTGCGCCACGGTGCTTCCTGCCGCTGAAAATATATGATTTCCAGCTATAGAAAATGAAACGATTCCTGGGCCTGTATCTATAGCACTCAGAATATATGAATGAAGTGGGTCTCGTATATTAAGAATAAGCATATCTGAATCTGAAGCTTTCGATGAGTCAGCTGACAGATATGCTATGCCACCTCTTACTTCAAGATGTGTTAGTGGTAGAAGTGAAGATATTGGTAATGTGATAGGAGTAATCAGTATATTTTGAGGATCTGAAATAAGATTAACAGAACACAGTGATGTTCCTTGTGCATCAGAATCATGAACAAATGGATATGCATTCACTGCAGTAAATATGACACTTTGACGTGAAGTTGTAGCCATAACTTCTATATCAGTTTGAACTCGATCATTGCCATACCAATTGGCTCGTGCAACAAATCCATCAGCAGAATAAATTTCATATGGCAATAAACCTCTTGCTTCTGATATGTGAGATTCATAGATATTCAACAATTCATTTCGCTCATGAGCCCTACGAAATATATCACGAGCATTCATTGAAGATTCGGTTATAAGCATAATAAATAATGTTGCCAATG
Source organism: uncultured bacterium (assembly GCA_903900935.1). Classification (GTDB taxonomy): domain Bacteria; phylum Patescibacteriota; class Minisyncoccia; order Phycocordibacterales; family PALSA-1337; genus C7867-002. The sequence continues at coordinate 21,893 of CAIUOX010000031.1, read as the reverse complement.
AAAGCGCCAATACTATATCTATTAAAATAATTCCGTCTTGTTTGTCAATATAAAACATATATGGTCAAAAACATATTCTACTTTTGTAGTACTCTCGAAATATCATAGATTGGCATGAGTATTGATAGAGCGATTGCCCCAATAATCAAGCCCATTCCAACCATCATAAGTGGCTCTATCAGAGATGTGAGCCATTTCAATTTGTGTTGCATATCACGATCAATCATGTGGGCAGAATGCATACACGATGTAGCAAGAGTTCCAGACGACTCACCAGCAGAAACAAGTGCTGAAATATATACTGGGAATAAATCGTTTAGAAATACTGAACTCATGGTCGCACCACCCTGTATGTGTATAGAATGAGATGACATATATACTTTCAATGGCAATAATGAAATTGTATCAACAGTGCTCGCATACGCACGATTTACCAATACTCCAGATTCAAGTAAAGCTCCACATGAATGCAAAAACACAGAAATAGTGTAATTTGTTGCAAGTTTTCCAACGATAGGAATATGGATCAGTGTTGTATGACATAGAAACATAAAGTATCTAGATCTACGATACAAAAATAAAAATATATATACTAATAGACTACCTCCTAAAAGAATAAAGAAACCATATCTTGTAGTAATGTCAGAACACAATATAACTATGCGGGTCAAAATTGGTAATTGAACATGTAGACCAATCAACATAGGAATGATCTGTGGCATGATTCCCCTCACCAAACCAATAATCAACAAAATAGCAAATAATCCAATGATACATGGATATGCCAAAGCTGACATACAATTTTTTGTGAGCTGATCTTTATGTTCCAATAAAGAACGAGCGAGTGATATACTGCGCACAAGAGCACCTGATGCTTCTCCATGCCGGATAAGACTCGTGATAACCAGATTGCCTTTGAGACTTTCTGCAAAAGCGACAGAAAATAAACCTCCTTTCTCAATAATAGACCGCATACATTCATACCGAGATTTTGCATGTTTTGGTGAACCTCTCTCAATCATCAATAAAGATACATCCAATGAAAGTCCAGCAGACAAATATGACTCAAGTGTCTCAAGAAAAACAATGATCTCTCCACGCCTCCACGTACGTTTGAATTGCATATATAGATATACATATTAAAATACCAAATCATTCAGAGAGTACTCGCCTAACTTCTTCTTCTGTTGTTACTCCCCACTCAATCTTTTCCTTGCCATCATCCGCCATATTACGAAACCTATTCTTTGCCAAATATTCCTGTAATGTTGGTGTAGAAGCTTTCTTTGCTAATAATTTTTGCATATTTATATCAACCTCATACGCCTCGGCTATAACAAGCCGACCGAGATATCCACTATTACGACAAGTAATACACCCAATACCATCACATGCATCACATACTTTTCTTACCAAACGCTGTGCAATCACTACCTTGAGAGTAGAAGCCAATAAATATGCATCAACACCCATATCAATAAGGCGCGGAATAGCCTCAATAGCTGAATTTGTATGCAATGTAGAAAGCACCAAGTGACCAGTAAGTGCAGTATGTATAGCTACTTTTGCAGTATCAGAATCTCGAATCTCTCCAACCATAATCACATCAGGATCTTGTCTCAATGAAGCACGTAGACCGCTTGCGAATGTAAGACCTTGACTATTCCGTATATGGACCTGACGAACACCTGATATCTCATATTCTACTGGGTCTTCTAGTGTAATAATCGAAAGTGGTTCCTTAGACTTGAGTGCCAAACAACTGTGTAAAGTCGTTGTCTTTCCTGAACCCGTCGGCCCTGTTACCAAGATCAAACCATGGGTTCTCTGTAATGCTCTATCAATCATACTCACGATATCAGGAGCAAAACCAAGTTTTGCAAATGATAACTGTGCACTTGAATTGGTTGGTAAGAGTCTTAACACAGCATTCTCTCCATGATACGTTGGCATGAATGAAATTCTTACATTGTATATAATCCCACCAATCTCAGTTTTCCAACGGCCATCTTGTGGTAATGCATGAAGATCAGTACGAGCACCAGAAAGTATTTTCAAACGAGAAATCATTTCGTCATGAATACGTTTTGTGATCATGCCAGCAACCTCAATCTTCCCATCAATCCTCACCCTAATAGCCGTTGCATTATCGTAAGGATCAATATGAATATCTGAACATCCTAGATTGGTTGCATGAGCAAGAATACCTTCAAGCGCCTCTACTGCAGTAGCAGGATTTTGAGGAAATTCTGACACTATTGATGTGTATATCTCATTCATACAAACAGCATAACAACATCAAATGAAGATTTAATAAAAAAATAATCAAATCCGAATGAAGAAATAGGATTATCTCTACCAAAAAACAGGGTATTATTCCTGTTTTTAATTCTGAGCCACCTCCCAGACTTGAACTGGGGACCTTCGCTTTACAAAAGCGTTGCTCTACCAACTGAGCTAAGGTGGCGAATTTCGCATAATCTGTCTCAGAATACTAAACTATCACTAATCTTTACGAAATTTGGATCAAACAATTTCTTTTAGCAAAGCTTAAAGAAATTTTCAACCAGAATTCCCTTTTAACCAGAATTTCTACTGCTTCCTAGATTAACTTATTTTTTATATATCGGCAACCTTTGTCTTTTATTTATCTCCTGAGATTCTGCGGAGATAAAAAGATGCGCCATGCTTTTTGATCTCACCACGACCACGAACTGCATCGATCATGCGCTTGCCGTGTGGATTTGAAATAAAATGATGCTTGAGCTGAACATATACTTTTCGTACACGTACAAGCACATGGAAAGCCATCCACTGCGCAAGCGCGATGAATGTATGCCTATTTATGTATGATAATCCTTTTTTGATAGCAATATGCACTCTCTGAAATAAATGATCGGTCTTTGTACCAAGACGAGAAACCATACTTGGATGACCTGTATGTATCTCGCGCCTTTTATTCCAAACCATCACAATGATGAATAAGAGTGAAATATAAAATAAAATGATGAGAGTATACATAATTATTTTGACATTTTTGGTCAGAGACCAATATACTAATTCTCTAGAACTTTGAATCTCTTGAAGCGGGCAATCGCTGTCTTTTCTCCAAATTTTTGAACAGCAGCATCAATAAGCCCTTGAATTGTAACTTCTGGATTTTTTATAAATGGCTGATTGAGTAACACCATCTCAGCAAAATAAGTATCAAGCTTGCCTTGAAGGATTTTGTCTTGCATGGCAACTGGCTTATTCTTGACCTCTTCGGCAAATACAGAACGAGCAGTATTCATATCAGCTTCGGTAATATCTTCTTTTTTCAAGAACTTAGGGTTTGAAGCAGTAATATGCATAGCGATATCGCGAGCAAGTGTTTTGAATTCCTCATTTCCAGAAACAAAATCTGTTTCGCAGTTAAGCTCTACAATAGTGGCAACATTTCCATTTGCATGAACATAAGCTTGGATAGTACCAGACCTGAAAGTACGATCAGCTTTCTTTGCAGAAAGCTCACCACTCTTTTTGCGAAGAATCACCATTGACTTGTCCATATCTCCACCCGCCTCTTCTAGGGCTTTCTTGCATTGCATAACAGAAATTCCAGTCTGATCTCTAAGATTCTTGATTTGCTCTGTTGTAATCATAAATGATGTTGTATTAGATGAATGTGATGGTGATTGTAATGGTTTTGATATATTTTGAACTGGTTTTTGTTGTTCAACAGGCCGAGTCTTTTGTGAAATATCTGGAATTGTAGGCTTCGTTGCTTTTTTATTACTTCGTTGCCACAAAAAAAATGGGCTAATCATGATAGTTGTGTTACCAATAATGCACGAATACTAAAGCGTCATGACAAACTAAACAACCTTTGCCTTCTTGTATACAGCTGCAACTTCTTCAATAAAAAACTGAATACTTGCCTTTGAAGAATCATTTCCAACGATAGGATATTTTACTTCTCGAATATCACAATCAGATCCAGCGAGAGCAATAACAGGAATATTCATATCAGAAGCTTCTTTGACAGCATTCTTTTCACGACGTGGGTCGATAACAAAAAGAACATCAGGCATTTTCTTCAAAGAAACAATGCCGAGGAACATTTTTTCGAGCTTAGCTATCTCCTTGTCGAGAAGTGCACGCTCACGCTTGGTATATTTGAGTAATTCACCCTTTTCGCGATCAGAAATCAATTTTTCATAACGTTCAACACGCTTACGTACTTGTCCAAAATTCGTCATAGTACCTCCGATGAAGCGACCATCTACGTACGGCATATTGAGAGCATCAGCAGAAGCTTTGATAGCAGATACGGCCTCTTTTTTCCCACCAACAAACAAAATAATCTTGCCTTCTTTCGCCAATTGAGCAATATAGATCTTTACTTTAGCAAAAAGAGCTTCGGTCTTTTCAAGATCAAAAATATCTGTGCTATTTTTTGTACCAAAAATGAATGGTGATATGGTTGGGTGGCGACGTGAGCGACCTAGACCAAAATGAGCACCTGCCCCAAACATAGATTCGATGGTTTTCTTTGTTTCCATAGGTAGAGGCTAGCTTATCAATATATTGGCTCAAAGTCAAACCCATTACAATAAAAGCATCGGAGGGGGTGTACTTATTTTCCTTCTGAAAATAGATAACACGTACCCAACTAGTATGTAAACCGATTATCATTTTCAGAAGGAAAATAAGTACACCCCCTCCCATGCTTTTGATACTCTGATATACTACTCTCATGTCTGCTCCACGAATCCCACGAAGTCATATCATATACACTATTGCCATCATCGGTTTCATCTATACATTACATCTAGTGATACCGATGTATTCAAATTCTAGCTTTTTATTGCTATTCACTGATGAACGTACTGTTGGATTTATATATATGGTTGGCTCAGCCTTGTCTATACTTGGTTTTCTATTCACGCCACACATGATCCGTCGTGTTGGTAATTATGCGGCATCATTGTGGTTAGTATGCATACAAATCCTTATCTTATGGGTACTCATAACTGCAACAAATCCAACAACTATCGTCATCGCATTCATATTGCAGTATGCCGTTGTATCACTCATTGGTTTTACACTCGACTTATTTCTTGAAGCCTACACCGATGGTATCCATGTCGGTAAAATTCGTGGCTTATACACCGCAACTCTCAATTCTTCATGGGTTATAGCCCCATTGCTTGGTACCATGCTCATCAATGGCAATTACAATTACCACAATACATACGTAGCGGCATTAGCGATGCTATTTCCTCTTTTATACCTAATATACAGAAACTTCCCACGATTCAAAGACCCAGAATACGACCATTCTTCTCCATTGCAACTCATCAAACACATCGCTTCAGATTCAAACTGGGTCAGACTATTCTCAGTAAATACGGTATTGCAGACATTTTATGCGTGGATGGTCATATATAGCCCTATTTACCTCAACACTATTATTGGATTCACGTGGGAAGATATCGGAATTATACTCGTTATCATGCTTATTCCATTTCCACTCATACAATATCCACTTGGAGTACTTTCAGACAAGATTGGTGAAAGAAAGATTATGTCATTTGGTTTTATAATTATGGGCATATCTACGATCTTACTTGCACTCATCACCATAAAAAGTGTTGCCATGTGGGCAACTCTACTATTTGTCACTCGTATTGGTGCTGCCGCAGCAGAGATCATGATAGAAACCTATTTCTTCAAAAAAGTATCTATCAAAGATTCTTCAATTCTAGGAGCATTTCGCATCACTCGCCCAGTCTCATACTTTTTAGCACCACTCATCACTGGATTTGGACTTATATTTATGACTCATGAATATTTATTCGTACTCGTTGGTGTGCTTTGTCTTGTTGCTATATATCCAACAATAAAACTCAAAGAAGTTAGGTAAAAAACGGCTCCAAAAGGAAGTGGCGACTGATTCTTAAGCATCTGCTTAAGTCGGTCGTGGACGTGTGCATATTGGCACACAAGAAACTATAAAAACCGGTAGCGTAAAACCTACCTATTTTAATTTTGTCCAAATACTATTTTATGATTTCTCCCAGTTTGGTTCGTATATATCCTGTTTAATATTCCATTTTCTCATATCTTCAAACGCTATGCGCTTTAACCCAATACCTTCTTTTGTAACATACAACTTCAAACCATCTTCATCTATAGAAACAATTTTCCAACCAGACTCGATCTCACCAGAAGAACGGCGAACTTTAATCTCTATTGGCTGTGATTTTTTGAGCGACTCTCTTATAGCTTCGAGAGTAAGCATCTCTGACATATCGTCTGTCTCAACGACACTATTATCGAGTCTTGCAAGCTCTGCTCGTGTCGCATTGAGAACCTCCTCCATACCACTACCACCAAGGCATTGTGTAGGCTTTGTATTTGCATTTCCATCTTTATCAATCAAATAACCATCAGCCGTAACTTCACCAGTATATTCCTTATCAAACCATTCCTTATCTTTATTCTTCAGATAATTCAAAGCTTGCTCTCGCAAAACGGCCGATGCAACTACATCTTTTTCTAAATCATCAAAGCTCATAGTCTCATACTTTGAATGTTGTATTTTCTGTATACCTTCAAAACTCATGTAATTTAATTAATTATTTATAATAAAATATATCACTTTCTCACAACAAAAAATTATGGAATGATTGGCTTCTTTATAGAATTGAACTTCTTCATAACTTCTGCCTCAATTTCAGCACGTGGTCTACCAAAGAGTAATCCCGAGAGCTCCTTGAGCTTATCAACTTGCTCAACATCACCTTTATTTGGTGCAACAGTCACAATATTGAATGGCTTGGTCGGACGACCACCAGACAAAAGACGAATATATGCATTGTAATTATCAAGATTGATGATATCACTCTGCTTGAATGTCGGTGTAAACTGTTTTTCGAAAAATTCAGCATCTTCAGTACCTACACGGAATACTGCCATCGAGCCAACGTTACCGAATACTGCATCTTTAATCTTATCCTCTAGCTGTGCGACAAATTGATGCGCAATGGTCATCGACAAACGATATTTACGAGCCTCTGACAAAATAGTAGCGATTGAATCTGTTGTTACATTCTGGAATTCATCCAAATACAAGAAGAAATCTGACATAGGCTTGCCAAATGAATCAACGCGTGACAATGCAGCCATCAATATCTTTCCAACAAGTATAAGACCGATCAAATGCGAATTGATATCGCCGAGTCTTCCCTTTGCAAGGTTAACCAATAAAATCTTTTTATTATCCATCACATCACGCATATTGAATGACGATTTTTCTTGAGCGATGATTGGTCGCATAATCTCATTGGCCAAGAAAACATCGAACTTTGAAGTAATATATGGCACGATATTGGCAAGAGATGCTTCACCGCCAGCCTTCTCGGCAATCTCTTTCCAGAATTGAACAACGACAGGATTTTTGCAGTTTGCAATCTTGAGATCACGAAATGCTTTGTTGGACATAACACGAGACACATCAAGAAGTGTTGAACCTGTATCAGGATCCTCGATCACAAGCATCGTTGCGTTACGGAAATATTGTTCAAACATTGGACCCATGGATTCTGGTGTAGCACCATACAATTTCTGGAATATACTGAACATCTCATTGACCACGAATGTCTTTTGTTCTGGATATGCACGATCGTATTCAAGCATATTGAGGGCCATTGGACGATCTACTGATGCTGGGTCAAAATAGATCACATCTTCATAGCGATCTGGCGGAATATTGGCCAGAATATCCATAACATCAGAACCGTGAGGATCAATGAAGCAAACGCCATGTCCTGCTTGAATATCTTGGACAATCATATTTTTGAGTAAAGCAGTCTTACCAGTACCAGTCTGACCAATCACGTAGAAGTGGCGCATGCGATCTTCAGGAGCAATAAATACTGGTGTCTCAATACCACGGTGTTTGTTCAAGCCAATAAGCGTACCATCCTTGGATATTTCCAAAGGCACAGGCGATGTGCCTGCTTTGCTTTGCTTGAGACCAGGAGCTGCACGACTAACTGTAGATGCGGGAAAATGAATACATGTTGTCATTTCCTTGATACTCAAAATCATCTCCTCTTGCTCACTGAATGTACGCAAAGAAAATTCTTCTAGAAAATCAGACAACTCACCTTGTCCAACTGCTTTCCATTTTAAACCATTTCCTTGTCCGTGCTCAAATTGATTGAAACTTGATTGAACGTCAAGCAATATGCCAGTCGCTTCATCAACCGTATTTGCAGATGCAACAATGCGGATATTGACTGATACAAATGGAGTAGTGAGCTTCTCAGTAAATTGATCGATTGATATCTGATCGACTGCCTGTGCGCGCTTTTCTTTATCACTTTTTTCTTTTTCTATCTTTTCTTGATTCTTGAATGCATAAGTTATATCTTTGAAAAAAGCTCTTCCTACACCACCATACACATCATCAAGAGCATCTTTGACTTTTTCTCCTTTGCGTATCTTTTCGAGTACTTTTGCACCAAGCTTTGCATATGCGTCTTTTTTCTTACCAATAACCAACTGTATTGCAGCACCTTCACCATGCTTATCTATCTTCGAAAAACTAGATAGGAGCATATTGAGTGGATCAACATCAAATTCCTCATATGACTTGAGTGGATATAATGGATGCTTGGTGAGTGTGGCATATGAAGCTATGGAAGGTCCTGATTCATTGAATATATTGTAATCATTTTTGTGTTCACGGAGTGTGGCATCAGGAAATACTGCAATAAGTTGCTTTTCAAATAATTCCTCGTGAATCGTCGGCACTGATACATAGAATATTGACTCCTCGCTTCCATTGGAGTTTGCAATCTCTATAGTGAACCATGCATCTGACGAAATGGTAAGCATGCCAGCATAAAATTGTTGCATACCAGAAATCAATTCTTTGATTTGCTTCTTTTTGTCCTCTTCAGAAGTATCAGGGAGACTCACTTCGAACAATGTCATATGCAAAGGTCTCCACAATGGATCGGATTCTTTGAGACCTTGAATGGGAAAACCCGAAGCGACACATTGTACCAATACTCGAAAGAAATCATCAAGCAGATGAGGATTTTTCATCTTCATCGCTACATTCAAGGCATTCTTGATGCCTTTTTCTTCCATAATACCTAGAAGGTGCTCAATCTGCTTGTCATGTGCCTCTGGAGAAAGTTGCAAAGTGATTGCTTCAACTTCTTGGTGTTGGAGAGAATAATCAGGATGCAATACCTCACTCGTAATCGTGTCTGCATATGCCTTAACGACTTCATGAGTAGCTGAGCGAGTGCTAATCTCAATACCTTTTTCGTATGAGGTTTCAGCATGTTTTGAAGCTATCTCACGGATACGAGATAACTCTTGTTCTGGCGTCTCTATTTTTGTTTGATGCTCAAAACTAGGTACATTCATAGGAAGAATTATACCATATCATTTTGATGAGCACTGCACAGCAGACACGTGTAATTAGTATAATCTAATCGCTTCAATACAAACAAACATTGGTATCTCTTTTCTACTGCGATCTTCTTCGGTGGCACGTGGACCAGTTTTACTCTTTTTATGAGAAATCCATTCTTCAAGACGAATTACACCGAATCCATTTTTAGCAAATACTTTGAAATACGACTGAAGAGGTCGATGGAATGAAACAGTGAATTTTTTCTTTGCTACAACCTTTTCGCCAGGATTCATGTCTATACGTATAGAATCATCAGACATATATGAGAATATCTTGCGAAATTGTTTTGAAATTTTTTCATCCCAACCCCAATCTGATTTTTGAGGTATACGAAATGCTGGATGGTTGATTATGACGATGAGGCGTCCACCAAGCTTGAGTGTTCGCGCCACTTCTGTAATAGTCTCTGATATTTTTTCTATATTTTGTAATGCAAGAATTATTGTCACAACATCAATACTTGAATCCTTAACAAAAGAAAGTTTATCTGATAAAGCAATATGATAATCGATGATAGAACCTTTTTGTTGCTGTGCAATCTTGATCAATTCATCTGAAATATCAGAAGCAATAACTGTTGCACCTTTTTCAGAAAATGCACGACTAAAATAACCTTGTCCACAAGCAATATCAAGAATCGTCATACCTTTTTTTGGTTCAACAATACGAAGGATATTTGGCATGAGAACATGCTTCTGGTATGAATCGGAACTATTCACGACATCATCATACCAATCAGCTACTCCACCCCATGAGGTTTGTGTTACTTTCATGGCTTAACCGTAACATATTGCATATATATTGACAAGTAGATTAAAGAATGATGCTGTTTTCACTTATTATCATAGATCAATCGTAATGCCTTATTCATCATGCAATCATTTGACTCTTCTTGTATTTCTCGAATGATACACTCTTCGAATGTCTCCCCTGCTTCACGTCCACCACCTGGCATTTCCCATGAATCTTTTTTAGGAGCATGAACAACAACTAATTTATCATTGTAAAAGCACAATGCTCCAACGGCCTGAATAGGAAGATTGCGAATAGAATCGAAACTATCAAGTTCTTCGTACTTTATATTCCATATTAGGCCAGTCTTTCTTGAGATGAATGAAGAATTGATAATCATATTACAAATAATACAATCAGTTTTACTTTTTAGCTATCTTTTGAAAATTACCCAAAATACACTATAATACGAATCTACTATAAAATAATTCAGCACTACATCATGGCAAAGATAAAATCAATCATAGCGCGCGAGATTATTGATTCACGAGGCAATCCAACAGTTGAAGTCGACATTATCCTTTCTGATGGATCATTCGGTAGATCAGCAGTTCCTTCAGGTGCCTCAACTGGTAGTCATGAAGCAATTGAGCTTCGTGATAACGACGAACGCTACAATGGCAAAGGAGTAGAGAAAGCCGTCAATAATGTAAATACCATTATCGCTACCAAATTCAAGAATGAACAGTTTGATCAGAGAGGTATTGATGATGCACTTATTGCTCTCGATGGTACCCCAAACAAAAGTAAATTTGGTGCCAATGCTATTCTCGGCGTCTCTATGGCATTTGCTCACGCATCGGCACAAAGCATGAAAAAACCTTTATATGTCTACTTTAATAAGATAGCAGAACTCAAAAATCCACTCATCTTGCCTGTACCAATGATGAACATTATCAATGGAGGCAAACATGCTGAAAATTCTGCTGATATCCAAGAATTCATGATTATTCCTGCAGGGTTCAGCTCATTCAAAGAAGCGCTACGCGCAGGTGCAGAGATATTCCATGCTCTAAAAAAGATTCTTCACGATCGCAAGCTCGCTACAACAGTTGGTGACGAAGGTGGTTTTGCTCCATCATTGGCTTCAAATGAATCAGCTCTCCAAATCGTCGTTGAAGCTATCACCAAGGCTGGTTATATTCCTGGCGAGAATATCTTCATTGCTCTTGATGTCGCAGCTACTGAACTTTTCAAAGATGGTAAATACACTCTTGTCCGTGACAATAAAGTAATGACATCAGAAGAAATGGTCAATTGGTATGTAGAGCTTGTTTCAAAATATCCGATTATTTCTATCGAAGATGGTCTTGCGGAGGATGATTGGGCTGGCTACAAACTCATGACTGAAAAGCTCAGCAACCTTCCTGCTAGTAAGTATGGAAAGATTCAGATTGTTGGAGATGATTTATTTGTAACAAATATAAAACGCCTAGAAAAAGGCATCACTGAAGGCATTGCAAATGCTATTCTTATCAAGCTCAACCAGATTGGTACTGTTTCAGAAACTATAGATGCTATAGCATTGGCACAAAAGGCAGGCTATACATCGATCATTTCCCATCGTTCAGGTGAAACAGAAGATGTTACTATCGCAGACTTTGCAGTTGGTACTGGCGTCGGTCAGATCAAGACTGGTTCCCTCTCACGCACAGACCGAGTCGCAAAATACAACCAGTTACTCCGCATAGAAGAAACTCTCGGCAAAAAAGCAATATATCTAGGCAAGAAAGCTTTCAAATAAGTCCAATAGATTTCCAAACAAAAAAATATCTATACCTTTTTGAAAAGCTCTATAGGTTCTTCAACACCATTATCAAGAAGATAATATTTCCTAATCGGAGTCAAATCTTCATGCAATTCATATATCAATGGAATTCCTGTGCGAATTTCAAGCCCTACAATATCATCATCACTGATATTGTCTATATATTTGACTAGAGCACGCAAACTATTACCACTGGCGGCAATAATGATCTTTTCTCCTTTTTTTATAAATGGAAGAATCTCATCTTTCCAATAAGGAGCAACACGATTGATAGTATCCTCCAAAGACTCACCACTGGGAAGATCTTTCTTGTCTATATCACGATACTTTTCATCATTACAAGGATTTCGAGGGTCTGATTTGAGAAGCTGTGGTGGACGTTCATGGAAGCTTCTACGCCAACGTTGAACTTGTTCAATACCATATGTATTGATCATGTCTTCATGCCTCTTTCCTTGAAGATCACCATAATGCCTCTCATTGAGTCTCCATGTATATTTGATAGGTAAGTCTTTGACATCCATCTCACCAAGCACGATATTCAAGGTATCTATTGCTCGCTTTAGTACTGAACAAAATCCTTTATCAAAAGAATACCCAGCATTTTTCAAATTACGACCAGCACTCTTTGCCTCTGCAATGCCCTGTTCTGTAAGATCAACATCTGTCCAGCCACAAAAAATCTTCTGCTTATTATAAATTGTCTGTCCGTGCCTTATTAATACAAGTTTATACATATGTAGAAAAAATTATACAAGAAATGATTTATAAATGCATACTAATACCGCCAAATTGAAGATTACTCAACATTACGCAAAATAATTCCTGCAACATATCTGACACACAGTATGGATGCAGTTGCCAAGAATATGCCGAGCGACCATCCAGCGATAACATCTGAAGCCCAATGTACATTCAAGGCAATGCGCGAGAGCCCGATGACTATAGTCGCACATACACATAGAACTATGATTATCTCTCGCCATACCCATGAAACAATCTTTGAAGCAGCAATATATGCCACAATCATAAAAAATGCCGCTGCTACTGCACTATGACCACTCGGGAAGCTATAATCAGAAAGAATCTGTAATGCATTGTCTGGGCGAGCACGCATGAATAATTCCTTCATAAAACCAACAAAAAAAGCAGTTGAACCAAGAGACAAAAGCACGATGGCTGATGATCGCCATTTTTTTTGTAATGCAAATCCAACAGACACGATAACGCCTATCGACGCCAATGAAGCAACGTTGGCAAAATAACTCACCATTGAAGCACAAGATTGCAAGAATGGTGTAATGTGTGAATTAATAAATATATTTACCCAGATATCAAAACTTGCCATGAATGAAGTCGTCGCGGTAGCATCTTGAATAGTCTTTGCGAGCGCATATAGAGAGATGAGATTGAGCCCAAGCACAAATAGCTCATAGCGCCTAAATATATGAAATCGAACATTAACAAAGCGATAGCCCCAGATAATCAAGATTGCGCAGATAAGTGCAATCAAGACGACTTTACCAAAATATCCTACAACTGCATGATACCCAGCCCCAAATGCATACCCAAGCAAAACAGATAAGCCTATCCAACTAACCGCACCAATAATATTGAAAAGCCAAAAACGATTGATATGCGTCTTGCTCGCTCCAACTACAAAAGGCATCAATGCTCTGGTAAACGGACTAAAGCGACCAATAATCATAGTCTTACCTGTATGCTTTGCGAGTAGATCATTGACCTTGGCAATATGAGAATCTTTAATAAAAAAGTACTTACGTAGACGATCGATCAATGGCATGCCATATTTTCTTCCCAAACTGAATCCCAAAAAATCACCAAGAATGGCAGCCGTTGTGGCTATACCCAAAACCCACCAAATATTGAGGATACCAATTCGTGCCAAAAATCCACCAACAATAATAGTGACATGCCCAGGAACTACTGTACCAATAAGAGGTAGACCCTCAAGAAGAACTGTCAAAAACAAAAATGGATATCCACCTGCCAAAATAATAGCTTCAATATGACCAGCAATAACCGAGAAAATATGTGTATATCCCATGGATGTCAATTATAACATATCGTTCTCTTGCGTAATATATATGTATGCTACAATACTAAACATATTTCAGTTGATATTTATTTATAAAATAATAATCTAACAATATAATGCCAAACGTAACCATATATTCAACCCCAACATGTGTGTACTGCAACATGGCCAAGTCATTCTTCAAGGCCAATAATGTCACATTCACAGAGTACAATGTAGCTTCAGATCTCGAGGCTCGCAAGACGATGATCGACAAGACAGGACAAATGGGTGTCCCTGTGATTGATCTAGGTAGTGAAGTAGTGATTGGTTTCAATGAAGAAAAGATCAAGTCAATCCTCAAAATAAAATAAGTAATACAAAAAGTGTAAGCACAAAAAGAAAGGCCTGTACCTTTCTTTTTTGTATGCCTATTGATGAATGATATTAACAATGTTCATGATGTTAATTTACAAGACAAAATCCAAGACAAATGTTCTGCAAAAGATTAAAATAAAAAGCACCGGAGTGCCATATGTAGTGGACGGATACGAGTTTGACAAATGCCACATATTGTGCAAATATAATTCTGGATTGAATTCTTCTCTGTTTTCCACAAAAAAGCAATTATATTGCGATTCAATGGTCATAAACATGGCCAATTCAGAGAAACAACCACATAAAAAGATGAAATTCAACATGATCAAGCTAATCTCTCCTTGCCATGAAAAGGCAACGGGACTTAAAGGAATGGTCACCCACGCCATCATCAATACGGACAAGTTGGTCAAATATCTTTTCCAGCCACGTGGAATAAATCCTGATGATGGTCAACCTGTCCAGAAAATCTTTGTCGGCCCGGAGCGACTTATTTTCTCCGAGAAAGACCTTGAGACTGTAGAGATCCCTTTCGAAATCCTCGGCACACAGGTTACGGATAAGGCCAGTGGTTTCACCGGCATGGCAACGGAATTTGTCCGCCACACTCACGGCTGTTTCCACGTAATCATTCAGCCCAAGGGCACGTTGAAAAAAACGAACTCCCCAATAAAAAATGCGGAGTTTGATCTTCGTCAGTGTGAAGGTCCAATGATCGAAAAACTTGATGCGGAACAACTTGCGAAAAGCAAGAAAGACAAACCATCTCCGACCAACATGAAGTTTACTTCGGACATCCCAAGGACCACATCCGGCGTGATTGGCATGCGAGGATAGAAACGCGCGAATTATCAAACCCACTGGAAACGGTGGGCTTTTTCTTACCAAGAAAACATCATCTGAACATATACATCAAACTAACCTTTTTCTGCTAAATACGAAGCCAGAACCAACCTTTAGATATTTCTCAAACCGCAGAGCCTTCGTCTTGTTGTTGAAGCAACAATACCATGAAAGCAAAACTGGTCTTCTATCTTTTGTTAGATCTGAAAGAGTTTTCTTGCAATCGATAGGAGAAATAAGTATATGCCCTGGAGTAATTGGAATATTCGTTAGAAAAGATCGTGCTAATTCATTTCTCAAAATCTCCCGATTTTTTATTTCGGGTAACGTGCAATATATACACAACTTCTGTTGTTGTATCATTTTATTTTTGAGAAATCATCGTTGAGAACAATTGGTTGAACTGCTTCAATCTCCTCTCTGTATGGCATATCAGGTATTGGATTTAACAAGAATATTTTTTTATTGTTAACATACGCAAAACCCAATTCCATAAGTACATTTCCTCCTATATATCCATTAATTTTATTTTTCTCCAAATTAACTACAAATATCGCATCACTTTCTAGAATGTGATTATAATGCTGTCTTATATAATCATTTTCAATCTTAACCTTGGCATGTTCACCGTCTTCGATTCTTTTCAAGTGAGAATGATTCTTGTCTGCCACATAATCTCTATACTCAGGATGTATCCAACCGTCATAACCTTCAGCTACGAGCTTATCTGTATACGCAACCATATCCTTAACAAAAGTTGTACTACCTATTACATATATTTTCATATTCGAAAAGTATAGCATAAATATAAACAAAAACTCGCAACCGTATTTCAGATTGCGAGGGAAAATTGTGTAAATCACGATCACCAACTCGTGATTCATAGTAGCTACCGTTCTCTTCAAGTGGCATGAACAGATCTGTCAGGATGACATCGAAGTTGCAATGCTTGCACGGAATGAGAGTTGCCGAGCCATTCTCGAATGAGGCGACTAAGGTCACATACATATTGCACTACGAAGCTCCCCGCCTTTTAGCGAGGAGCGAAGTAGTGCGGGTGCCGAGAATCGAACTCGGGCCTCAACCTTGGGAAGGTCGCGTCCTACCACTAAACAACACCCGCGAATTTCGGCTTTGCGAAATTCGGATCAAACAATTTCTTTTGGCGAAGCATAAAGAAATTTTTGACTAGAATTTTCACACATATAATACCTCTACAGACCCATAGCATGCAAGAATCTAATAAACCAGTTTTCTTGGACCACAACTGGAATACTCATACTTGTTGTACTCATCTCTGGACCAGTAATGACCGCCACCAATTCATCATCTTTAACAGCCAAGTATTTTGTTCGTAGCTCTGATTCAACGCCTTGCTCAGTCAACAAAAATGTAACCTTGCCTGACAAATCACGATGGTGCTCTTGTAATTTTTGCAATTCAGTTTGAGCTTGATCCAAACGAGCTTCACTAATAGAAGCTCTTTCATGGATATTCCAAGCAGCTTTGGCAAGAATAATAAATAGCACAATACCAACAAACATCATGATTGGAGAACGTATTATTCTATTCCACGCAGAATAGTTGCTGTATTTCATATCTCACAGTATACTAGATTTACTATGTTATTTCATGAAAAAACAAAAAAGTTCGCAGGGGTAGGATTTAGTATTATCGCTATACTTGTCATTATCAGTATGATACTACTCTATTTCCCTGCTATCTGGAGATAAATAATCTCATTATTCTCCAGACCTCATCATCTTCACAAACACTTCTTGTGGAATATTGACCGAGCCATGTTCTTTCAAACGCTTTCGGCCTTCTTTTTGTTTCTCGCGAAGTTTCATCTTACGAGTAATGTCTCCTCCAGAAAGAGTTCCTGCAGCATCTTTTCTTTTGCCTGAGACAGTACGAGAAGAGATGATGCGACCCAAAGCTTTTGCCTGTACTTTGAAACTGAACAATTCACGAGGCAATATTTGATACAATTTTTCGACGACTTGCTCGGCCTCATGTTCAACTCGGCGACGAGAAATCACGCGTGTAAAAGCAACCACTGGCTCATCGGCAACTAAAATATCAACACGCACAACATCTGCTTTGCGATTCTCGGTAATATCATACGATATAGAAGCATAACCAGATGATATACTCTTTGCCTCATCAAAAAAGTTACGCATCAATTCTCGTAATGGCATAGAGAGAGTGAGCATTGTTCGATTGTCACCAAAATTTTCAGTACCGAGGACTTCACCTTCATGCTCATATAATGCCTTCATCATGCCAGAAAGATATGCTGGAGGTGTAATAATCTTCATAGTTACCATTGGCTCAAACACGCTCTTTATGTCGCCGTCATCTGGAAATAATGCCGGAGAATATATGGTGATTTTTTTTCCTTCCTGCGTAGGTATATTACTTTTGAGCTCTACGATATAAGTTATACTTGGCGATGTTACAACAAGATTCAGATTGAATTCACGATGCAGACGCTCAGTGATAATCTCCATGTGGAGCATACCAAGGAATCCACAGCGAAAGCCTTTGCCGAGAGTACCAGAGGATTCTTCTTCATAGGTAAATGATGAATCAGACAAACGAAGACGTCCAAGTGCTTGGCGAAGTAATGTCAGATCATCCTGACTTTCAGGATAGATTGATGCCCATACCACTGGTCGTGGACTCTTGTACCCTGGAAGTGGCGGAATCGTGTCACGAAGGCTTGCTACCGTATCTCCAACAGAAGCAACGCCGGGCTCTTTTATTCCTGTAACAATATAACCAATCTCACCCGCAGATAATGATTCCATTGGAATATTATCTGGTGAGAAAATACCAACCTCTATAGCTTCAAATGTACGCTCAGAGATCTTGAATATAAGCTTGTCATGACGTTTTACGGTTCCATTCATAACGCGTATATAGACGATGACACCAGTATGATTTGAATATTGAAAATCAAATATAAGAGAACGAAATTCTTTTGTCACATTTGTAGAGCTTGGTGCAGGAACACGCTTGATAACTTCAGCCAATAAGGTATCAACACCTTCCCCTGTTTTTCCTGAAACTTTCAAAACTTCTTCAGGCGAGCATTCGAGCAACTGGCAAACTTCATGAATAACTTCTTCGGTACGTGCAAGTGGAGAATCAATCTTACTAACTGTTGGAATAATTTTGAGCCCAGCCTCGCGTGCCATATTCAGCGTAGTAAGAGTTTGGGCTTGAACACCTTGAGTTGCATCAACCAATAAAATAGAACCCTCAACGGCCTTCAGAGACCGTGAGACTTCGTATGAGAAATCAATGTGTCCTGGAGTATCAATCAGATTCAAAATATATTCTTGACCGTCGAGTTTGTACTTCATTCTGACCGGTTGCATCTTGATGGTAATGCCACGCTCACGCTCCAATTCCATAGAATCAAGAACCTGTTCTTGCATTTTACGCTTCTCAATAGTGCCTGTTATTTCAAGCAAACGATCAGCAAGTGTGGACTTGCCATGATCGATGTGGGCAATAATAGAAAAATTGCGTATATGCTCTAAGTTCATTGTGTAGAGAATATAGCAGAAATAAGGGGTTTTACCAACTTTGAATACAGAAAATCAAGCTTGCTTTATACGTGATATTAAGTAATATCAAAGTTAGACGGTCAACAAATACAAATAAAAACTATGAAGGCTAATATCCTACTCGTCGGTCAAGGCAACATGGCCAAAGCAATACATGCTGCGTTTTCGCCGAAATCATACGGTTACCTACTCTGGGTCAGACAAGAATTCGGACAACATTGTCCGCTTGATATGCGCCTGAAAGACAACACGGTCGCAATACATGTCGGTAGTGGCCGATTACTTCCCACACTAATCGATGTGTGTGAAGAAATGAACATGCCTTTGATTCAAGGTTCAACGAAACTGACGAATCCGGTGCCGGCTGGTCGCAATGTGACCATCATCAATGCCCCAAATTTTTCATTGCCGATGGTCAGATTGCTCACGACTCTGCCTTTGTTTGCGGAAGGGATCCGGCCAGGAATGGACGTCAGGATCGTCGAGTCTCATCAGCACAAAAAACCTGACACCTCGGGAACCGCGCGCGCAATCGCAGGAGCCGTCAATGTTCCTGAAGCCGAAATAACAAAAGTCCGTGACGTTGGAGCTCAGCTCGCACTGGGCGTTCCTCCAGAACATCTCGGCGGGCACGCATACCATAACTTTATTTTCACTGGTCAAGGCGTGGAGATCAAAGTCTCGACACGGATCCATGGTCGCGAAACCTACGCAGAAGGTGCGATCACACTGGCAGAAGCGCTTCTAAATCAAAAGGAGCCGATGAAAACAGGGATCTACCAGCTCAAAGACATTCTGCATCTGTTGCCCACATAAAAATCGTATACAATCACCGAGCCGAGCCAGCAATGGCCGGCTCTTTTTTATTGCGTCTCGAATTTCTTCAGGCTTACGCCAGAAGAAATCTCGCGACGTGATTTTCGTTATGCGAAAATCATAGGTGCTCTACTTCCGCAGGAGGAACACTTGCCTTCCAAATCTTGCTATGGAGGGTCTTCCAAACAACCATCAATTCTTTATTTTGTAGGATCACCAATACCAATACCAATACAATCAAACCAACAATTCCCGAACAAAGTCCTTGCAAGAATATTCCCCATACTTTTGTAAGTGGAAATATTCCAGCAAAGATACGGAGTGACAAAAATGTAGCATATCCCATGATGACTGAGGCTGAGAAACTATGAAATAGTGTGGATAGCACTGGACGAGTAAATCCTTTGTATGTACGTTCGAACATCCACCAATGAAGAACTAGGTTCAACATGATGCCGATCGTATATGCAAGTGCTAGTACTATGACTGCTGTACCATCCTGACCATCTATCTTGAGAAGATCTTCAAGAAAATATCTAAATGTTGGATATAGATAAAATGCTTGTGTCAGGAAATATCCAGATCCTATGATAACAGAAGCTGATAAAGCATTGATATACAGAGGTCGAGCTGTCTTGCCTTCTGCATAAAATGCACGCACAAATAAAATAATAAGACTTTGACCAATCGTAGAAATCGTGAATAGTGCAAATGCCGCTGCAGTAAGACGTGTATCAGCCCAATCAAATCTTCCAGCACCCAAGACTGTACGAACAATCTGAGCTCGAAGAACAATAAATAAAATAGAGATTGGCATTGACCAGAATATAATATGCTGTGCAGATACGATCATTTTTGCCAAAAATTCTTGAATATTTCCTTTGACATAAAGACGTGACAATGTCGGAAAAACTGCTGATGAATAACTTGCACCAATGATGGTCATCGGAAATGACTGAAGATTGAATGCAAATGTGAATATAGAAATCGATCCAGCGGTCATAAGGGATGCAATCGAAACCAATACAAATGAAGCAATCTGATTTGCAGATAATGTGATCATGCGTGGCAAAGCAGTGAACAATATATTTCGCACATCATTCCAGCGAATAATCCTGGTAATGCGTGGCAATAGTTTCTCACTCATAATAAAAGGAACTTGAATAATCATGTGCAAAAATGCCCCAAATGCAACACCTACAGCCAAACCATGTGTTCCAAATATTGGATATAAGAATATAACTCCAATTATGATACCAATGTTATAGACAACAGGACTCGCCGCATAAACCAAAAAACGGTGATTCATTTGTGTCAGACTTGAAAATAGATTGGATAAGCCAAGGAAAAATGGCGACAATAACATAATACGCATAGAAAGGATCAACTCTGGTAACGATGAATCATTTGCAAATCCGGGAACAAGATGAGGAACAAGCCATGGTGCAAATATGTATGCAATACCACTGACCACAACCATAAGTGCAAAAAAAACAGTAAATATACTATTTGAAAAAGATATACCCTCTTCCTTGCCGTGTTCAAAGCGCTGAATAAAGTAAGGCAAAAGTATCGAGGCTGATACAAGTGAGCCGACGGATACAAATATAAGGTCAGGAATTCGGAACGAAGCATAATATACATCAAGCAAATGACCAGCTCCAAAATAATATGCGAGAAGCTTATCACGTACCAATGCCAATACTTGAGAAAGAAAAGCAAAAATTGCGAGAAGATACGCAGCTTCATGAAGGCCTAATATTTCTTTACCAATAGTTGCAAACCATTTTTTTACCATATGCTTTCTGTTGTTTGAAACTATATTATACCTCACTACATACCCAAGAACCAAGAAAACTAATTCATTTAGCTTTCTAAAGTATCATCATAATTCTTTTTTAATGTAAGCTTCAAAAAATCAGATAACAGATCATCAATACTATACTCTCGCAATGTTCCTGATTTTATTTTTGAACCAACCCTCAGTGGTGAAAAAAATTCACCTCCATAATAACTACATAGATCAATACTTTTATTTTGATCTATAATAATATTAATACTATAATTTCTATTAACACGATCACTTACAATATAAGAATCATTCGTAATCAAATAACTCTCTAGTTTTTCACCTACCCACATATTCAGATGATCACCGTTCCTAAAACATATATGTCCCCTATATCCACAATATTTTTT
>CAIUOX010000030.1 GCA_903900935.1 uncultured bacterium | reverse complement strand
CCACTTTACAACAGGCCGCGCGAGCCATAAAACCGACCGAATTCGGGGGTGGAGACGAGAGGCAAAACCACGACAAAACGATTGTGAACAAAGGGGGATTTCCAATCACAGGGTATCCCCGCCGTGGGGACAGGTGCGGGGATAGGGTAAATGCGCTCTCACAACGAGCTTTGTCCTTGAAAAAAAGTTCGAGCGGCGTCATACAACCACTCCATCGCCAATGTAGCTCAGTTGGTAGAGCAATGCTTTCGTAAAGCATGGGTCCCCGGTTCGATCCCGGGCATTGGCTCACTCAAATGGAGAAAGAACAAATTCAACAAAAGATCATCAACTTAGAAGCTCGTATGAACGATGCTGATTTTTGGTTGGATAAAGTAAAAGCACAAGCTTCGGTGCGAGAATTACAGCAACTCAAAGAAGCTCTAGAAGGAGTAGGTAAATATGATCGAGGTAGTGCTATACTGAGCATACTTTCTGGTGCAGGTGGAGATGATGCAGAAGATTTTTCCGCAATGCTCGTGCGCATGTATCGCCGATACACGGAGGGCAAAGGGTGGGGCTGGAATATCATTCATGCAAATCATAATGACCACGGTGGGTATAGAAATATAACAATAGAGATCGTTGGAAAAAATGTGTATGGTACGCTCAAGAATGAGTCTGGTGTTCATCGTCTAGTGCGTATTTCTCCATTCAATGCATCTCAAAAAAGGCAGACATCATTCTCTTTGGTAGAGGTCATTCCTGAATTTGAAAAGACTTCTGCTGATGATATGCAGATTGTTGATAATGATCTTGAAATATCAATCGCCAAATCAGGTGGCCCAGGAGGTCAGAATGTGAATAAACGCGAGACGGCAGTGAGATTGGTCCACAAACCGAGTGGTATATCCATCCATGTCACTTCAGAGCGGTCTCAGGCCCAAAATAGAGACAAGGCTATGGATATACTACGAGGCAAGCTTTGGAAGCGTATGGAAGAAGAACGTATAGCCAAAGAGCGTGGTATGCAACTCAGTTCCACAACTGCTATTGAATGGGGTAATCAAATCCGGTCATATGTTCAGCATCCATATAAGATGGTAAAGGATCACCGCACCAATATTGAAACATCTCAAGTTGATAAGGTTCTTGAAGGTGATTTGGATCAATTTATTGAAGCAGAGAAAGAGTTATAGTGATTTTGGAAGACCTTGTATGTATGAATGGGTGGGCACGGATATTTTTCTGCTGAAAAATTCCTCGTGTTCGCGCCAGTCGCGCTCACAAGGCCCACCCATTCATACATACAAGGTCTTCCAGATACACTTTTTATGCTACAATTACTTTATGATTTATTATGATAAAGTTAGCAAAATATACCCAGATGATTCTGTTGCTCTAGACAATGTGAGCTTTGGTATAGAACCCAAAGAATTCGTTACTATTGTTGGTCATTCTGGTGCAGGCAAGACAACGCTCATGAAAATGCTTATTGCTGAGGATTTTCCTACACAAGGTTCTGTTTTTTTTGAATCAACCAATGTTCATCGTCTCTCCAAAAAAGACACTACCAATCTTCGTCGTCGTATAGGAACCGTGTTTCAAGATTATCGTTTGATTCCAAATAAGACTATATATGAGAATATTGCATTCGCTATGGAGGCCACAGGACGTAGTGATCATGAGATTGCTGCTGATGTGCCACATGTGTTGGAGCTGGTCAATTTGAGCCATAAGATCTGGAATTTTCCAAAAGAATTATCTGGAGGTGAGCGTCAGCGTGTTGCTATAGCACGAGCGATTGTGACTCAGCCAGATATTATTGTAGCAGATGAGCCGACTGGCAATCTTGATCCAACAAATACATTTGAGATTATTCGTATTCTCCAAAAGATCAATGAACTAGGTACGACAGTGCTTCTTACAACTCACAATAAAGGTGTTGTTGATACAGTCAAAGGGCGTGTGATAACCATGGAGAAGGGGAAGATCATCAGAGATGACAAAGATGGCAAATACGTTCTATAAATTTATCAAAGCAATTCCCATCAACATTTAGTATAATTATCATATGTTCATTACTTCACTCAAAAGAATTGTGCGCACTGGCTTCGTCAATTTTTGGCGCAATGGATTTTTGTCATTTGCGGCTGTCGTCGTTATAACACTTTCATTATGTGCTTTTGGTGGTCTTATTTTTGGTAGCGCTTTTGGGCGTGCTTTACTCACCAATGTCAAAGACAAAGTGGACGTCAATGTTTACTTCACATTGACTGCACAGGAGTCAGACATTCTTGCTGTTGTGCAAGATATCAAAAAACTGCCAGAAGTAGCGAGCACGACATATATGTCGAGTGATCAAGTATTGGCAAATTTTAAAACCAAGTGGCAAGACAATGCATATATGATGCAAGGGCTCGATGAGATTGGTAGCAATCCATTTCCTGCTATGTTGACCATCAAAGCAAAAGATCCTGGGCAGTATGCTGGCATCGCTCATTTTCTGCAAACAAAAAATCCTCAAGATGCTTCAGGTATACCACTTATTGAAAAAGTAAATTATGAACAAAACAAATTAGTCATTGATCGTCTCGGTAGGATTATTCCAGCAGCAGAAAAGGCAGGATCTATCATTGCACTTATTCTTATTTTGGTAGCAGTGATAGTTGTTTGGAACACTATACGTCTTATTATATTTACCGAACGTGATGAGATATCAGTGATGAAGTTGGTTGGTGCAAGCAATACATATATTCGTGGTCCGCTTGTTGTATCTGGTATCATGTATGGTCTTGTATCTGCAGTTATTACTCTTATTGTTATGGCAGTATTCTCATATTGGAGCACTGCACTCATCTTTCGTTTTGCAGGAATACAGATTGCTGCTGATTTTAGTACTGTGGTAAATATATTCTCTCAATATTTTGCACAAAATTTTGGTCAGATTTTCATCATTATTATTGGCGCCGGTATCATTCTTGGCGGAGTCTCTAGCTATATAGCTGCACGAAAGTATCTCAAGGTATAAAAATTCGTACTGGGTTTCTTGGGTATGAAAAACGCCGAGAATTGCTCTCAGCGTTTGCGTATCGTCTTTAGGTTGAGTAAGTAATCACTTTCCTCGCCACGGACGACTCCTGAACCTTTTGTAGAATATTTGCAGTGCCTTCTTGACGTGGGGCATCACCACGATAGTGTTCAGATTGTGTGGATGAACGGAGTCTCTCCATTCTGGTTGCGCGATGACAAGCCTGGTCATATCATCGCGTGTAACACGACGAAATCCGCCAGTGATATTTTCGGGCCGTATGCCAAAGTTCTTGAAGAAATCAGACGGGACGACCAAGACGAAGATGGTGATGTATTTCTCCTTGAGGAGGATTGAATGCTTGTTGATGCCACCATCGATCAGTAGTCTGAGCACGAATTCTCCGGAAATATTGCCGAGTTCTTCGTGAAGCTCGCGCCGTAATGCATGTAGGTCTTCTTCCTCTTTGTGTTCCTTGTTATGCTTTTTGCCTTCAACGGTCACTTGATTGATGCCTGGCCACGTTTGTGGTGCGCCTTTGCGATAATCATACGTGCCCCTTGTTTGTAGGTGTGCTACGTATTTACCGCCCTCTTTGGTAGCAAGAAGAATGCCAACTTTTGGTCTTTTCATAATATGCTAAGGATCTGTTGGTTTTTGTGAGTTTTCACTAACCGCGACCCTTTACATTACACTATTTTTGTGTTTTTGCAAGTGTCGAGGTCTGACCTCGACGAACATCATTGTTTCTACTACAATGAGCATATGAAAAGAATGGCTATACGCAGTAAGACTATTGTTCTAAAAGTAAAGAAAAAAAGGCCCAGTGGAGGCCATATTCGTACTAGAGTAGTTTTCAAACCACATCATAAATATATTTTTGTACTAGGTGGTGTAATGTCGGGGGTTGGAAAGGGTATTGCCAGTTCATCGATTGGCACTATTCTTTCTGCAAAAGGTTTTGCCATCAACTTGGTCAAAGTTGATCCATACTTGAATATAGATGCAGGTACAATGAATCCTACTGAGCATGGTGAAGCATTCGTCTTGAATTCTGGTCTTGAGACTGATCAAGATATGGGAAATTATGAGCGATTCTTGGGACGAGATCTTTCTCCTCATGATTATATTACGAGTGGTATGGTCTATCGTGATGTGATTGAAAAAGAGCGCGCACTCAAATATGGTGGCAAATGTGTAGAGGCTATTCCACATATACGCGACAATATTGTTGAGCGCTTCAAGTATGCTTCACAAATCAATAAATCAGAAATTTCAATCATTGAAATAGGTGGCACGGTCGGTGACTATGGTAATGTTATGTTCATTGAGGCTGCACGTGTGCTCAAAATGAAAAATCCAAATGATGTGGTCTTTATTATGGTGTCGTATCTTCCTACTCCTGGGG
Organism: uncultured bacterium; assembly: GCA_903900935.1. GTDB lineage: Bacteria > Patescibacteriota > Minisyncoccia > Phycocordibacterales > PALSA-1337 > C7867-002. Next base: position 2,650 of record CAIUOX010000030.1, on the reverse strand, counting down.
CTCTCGGTGAGATGAAGTCACGACCAACACAGAATGCAGTTCACCAGCTGGCTTCGTATGGAGTGAATACTGATATCATCATAGCTCGTGCATCTACACCACTTGATGATAGACGCAAAGAAAAAATCGCTGCTGCATGCAATATTCCGACTGAGCATGTAATATCTGCACCAGATATTCAGAGTATATATGATGTGCCAGTTAATTTTGAGAAAGATATGCTCGCAGAGATATTACTTGAGACATTGTCACTTCCTAAGCACAAAACCTCTGATACATTCAAGAAATGGAAAAAGATGGCACGAGGAATCAAGGATCATGAAGATCGTCCGTTAAATATTGCTATCGTTGGAAAATATTTTAATACTGGTGATTTTATTCTTGCCGATAGCTATATGTCAGTGCTTGAAGCTATAAAATTTTCTAGTTACATCGTAAAGGTGAAGCCAATCATACACACTATTAATTCAAGAGACTTCGAAGTGATGAGTAAGGTGAAGTCAGAGAAAATTGCTGGTTTCACCTTACTTGATACTATGGATGGAGTAATCGTACCTGGTGGTTTTGGTGAGTCTGGTATTGAAGGAAAGCTTAATGTTATTCGCTACTGTAGAGAGAATAAGATCCCATATTTCGGTCTATGTTATGGTATGCAACTTATGACTATTGAATATGCCCGTAATGTCGTAGGCTTGGATATGGCGAATACTGCTGAGATAGATCCAAAAGCACAACATCTAGTGATAGATATTATGCCTGATCAGAAGAAGAAACTGGCTGAAGGTAAATATGGTGCATCTATGCGTTTGGGCATCTATCCAGCTAAGTTGTTAAAAGGATCAATAGCACAAGAGGCATATTCATATTTTGGTTTGGATAAGTTGCCAAAATTGACCATGACAGTCAAAGAACGTCATCGTCATCGTTATGAGGTTAATACAAAATATATCAAAAAGCTTGAGGAGGCAGGCCTAGTATTCTCTGGAAAATCTCCCGATGGAACTCTTATGGAAATTGCAGAATTACCTCGCAATATACATCCATTTTTCCTTGGAACACAATTCCATCCAGAATTTTTGGCGCGACCACTTGCACCACACCCACTCTTTACGGAATTTATGAAAGTGGCAAAAGCTAGAAGGAAGGGTATATAATTGGCTTGGTATGTGCAATCTTGACTGTGGTTGTCTTGGCAACGATAACCTCAGCATAAGTATTTTTGCTTCAAGAATTATTCTTGCCATACCTTTTTCATTTATTACACTTGAATAGTGCGCGTTTTTAAGGTATTTTAATGAGACTCATGCTTGTAATGTATATCCATGTTTTGTTACAAGTTTTGTGAGTATTTGAGTTTTATTTATAGTCACATATTGCGGGATCATCTAATGGTAGGATAGCGGTCTCTGAAACCGTTCATCTTGGTTCGAATCCAAGTCCCGCAGCTTGAGGGTCATCTCTCCAACCAACTGCATCAATTGAGTATTCTCTCGTTTCAATTTGATTATTTCTGAAATTGTTGGTTGTCCTTCTACCTTCTTTGCAATCCATGAGTATATTGATACCTCTGATATACCATGATCCTTTGATGCTTGTGCGACTGTGACACCATCGTTTTTGATACGGTTGATAATTTGTTCCTTTACTTCAGGAGCTATTTTATGTGTTTTCATATGTTTGTATATTAGTTAGTAATTATACAGGATTCGTGTGCAACTTTTGGGGTCCGGGCCAGTTGAATATATTTATATCTTGAGCGACTGGTTTAATCGCCCGGAATATAAAGATGTGCTTACTTATATAAATTCTGTTGGTTGCCAGTATTATTTTCATTACCTGCCATTGGATAAGATTGGTTTACCAGTTCCAAAATATCTCTATCTGTATTGGGATGGAAAAAGTCCAGATAGGATTACTACGGAAGGTTTTACGGTAACCATAATGGAAGACAAGGACGCAAAAAAGTGTCTTAAATCAATAGAATAAAATGATATTACTAGTCGCATACAACTTAAAAAATACAGGAAAAGACTATTCCTCATTTTATGCTATCATAAAATAGGCAAATGCATGGTGGTATTACCTTGATTCAATTTGGATTATTAAGACCAATGAGAGCGTCGATACATGGAATACGAAACTTCATGCCGAGATGACACAAGGTGACCACCTTTTCATTGTGGATATAACTAACCAAAATAGAAATGGTTGGTTACCAAAAGATGCATGGAAATGGTTACAAGATAACGGGAAATAAGAAATAAATTGGCGAATAAACGAGGAAAATCAATAAATATAAATATGATTTTGAAAATTGGAATTTATGAACACTATAAAGGTAATCGATACAGAGTGATCGGTATTGCGAAGCACAGTGAAACTCTAGAAGATCTGGTCGTGTATGAATCTCTATATGAAAATAGAGTTTCGAAACTATGGGTAAGACCGCTTTCAATGTTTCTGGGAGAGGTAAAAGTGGATGGCAAAGAAATTCCTAGGTTTAAATATCTTACTGAGGTATGATAAGTGTTCGAATGACGTCCCAGACGGCCTGTAATAAACTCATGCTTACAATAAAAACAAAAATCAATATATCCACCATAGAAGGAATTGGGCTATTTGCGGATCAATATATTCCAAAAGGTACTGT
>CAIUOX010000029.1 GCA_903900935.1 uncultured bacterium | reverse complement strand
CTTTCACCGGGTTTGGTACCAATTGGCCAGGGATTCTCGAGATGCAATTATTTGGTGATTCAAGTTCAGTTTTGGTAAATAATTATTTAGGGGCGAGAAATGGTATAGCAATTGGTGATGCTTCTTATACAACTTCTGCTTCAGTAGATTCTGCATCTGATGCTTACGCTGGTTTAATAGTGCAAGGGCATGTAGGTATTGGTACGACGACTCCGACTGAGGCTCTAACGGTTTCAGGAAATATAAAAAATACAGTAGATTCTAATACAGATATTCATGCAATAGCTAATGTCGCAGATTTAGGTTATGCAAATTGGGTTTACGTTTCAGGTAAATACGCTTATACCGCTAATTTTTATGATACTGGTCTTGGCAAGGGTAGTGTTTCTATAATAGATGTTTCTCATCCTTCTACTCCTGCCGTGGTTGGTACTTATGTTTCGCCACATTTTTCTAGACCCGTGGCTCTTGTTGTTTCAGGTAAATATGCTTATGTTACAAATTATGATACTACAAATAATTTTTTAAATATTAGATGTTTCAAATGCTTCTAACCCTGCATTAGTTAGCGAAATTACATTACCAAATGATGTTTCCGTTGGAGGAGATTTGTATGTTTCAGGACATTATGCCTATATTTTAAGTGCTGGAAGTAAATTAACAATAGTTAATGTGTCTAATCCACTTTTGCCTGTCATTGTTAGTAATACACCTCTTGGTGGAGTTGATAATTCTGGTATTTATGTTGTAGGTCACTATGCTTACATTACTGATGCAGGTAACTTGACTCATCCGGGGCCAGTAACTGATGGTACAATTAAAGTTGTTGATGTTTCAGATACATCATCTCCTATCGTGAAAGACAGTGTTTCTGTCGGTACAGGTAATGATAATAGTGGAGGTAGTGTTTATGTTTCTGGCCGTTATGCTTATGTGACAAATTTTCATGATAATACTTTGTCAGTAGTTGATATTTCTAATCCATCAGATATTTCTGTAACAAATAGCATAACTCTTACTGGAACTTCAGGTGCTGCTGGTGTTTTTGTCTCAGGCCGTTATGCTTATGTAACTGCATATGCTTCTCAAAATCTTTCAGTAGTAGATGTTTTTGACCCAAATAATTTAGCTGTGGTTGGAATATCTAGTACTGCATATGGGGCTAATTTAGGTGGAAGCCCTAACCATGTTTTTGTTGCAGGGCGTTATGCTTATACAGCTAATTATGACGGTAGTAGTATGACTATCATAGATATTTCTGGTACAGAAACAACTTCCTTGATTGCACATAGTGCCCAAATAGGTAATTTGCAAGTAGATAATGATATTTTAGCTCAAGGACAATTGCAAGTATATGGTGGTATTACAGCAGGAGATGGTGGTATATTTTCATCGGGACCTTTGACGGTAAATAATTTAATTGATTTTAATAATACAGATTTTGATACGAGAGTTGGTTATACGGCAGGTTTAAATATTGTATCTGGTGCCCAGTATAATACCTTCTTAGGTTATCAAGCTGGTATTTCTGGAGCTATTGGTAGTACCAATACAGCTGACAATAATACAGCAATTGGTTTTCAGTCTCTTCTCTCTAATACTACAGGATTTGAAAATACTGCTGTTGGTTCTCTTTCTCTTAACTTGAATACCACAGGATTTAGTAACGTTGCTATAGGGTATGGTTCACTTATAAATAATTCAACAGGGGCTCATAATGTATCGATTGGTAATAATTCAGGGGTTGCATTCGATGGTATATCTAATGCTGTAGCTATTGGTTACAATGCAATAGCAGGAGTAAGTAATAGTTTTATTCTTGGAGACCTTGGTACGAAAGTCGGTATCAATACTACTTCGCCTTCTACTTTCTTAGAAATAGGTTCGTCTGATTTAGGTAATGATTTTGCTGGGCCTGTTATTACTCTCGGTAGAAATACTAATGTTTCTAATTCTGGAGCTGGATCAATTGATTTTATTAATAAAAGTGGTGTAGGTAGATTTATTTGGCAAGATGTAGCCGGTTATATGCGTATACATACGGCGGCTCCAAATACTACTAATGATGTGCTCGGTACAGTTATCGGTGACCAGACTTCTACTCGAGATACCAAGCAAGACATTCTTGATTTTACTGATTATGGTAATGCTTTGTCTATGGTTACCAGTGCACCACTGCACACTTTCCGTTATAAAAATGATGTAAGTGGTTATGGTACGGATTCTCCTTTAGCAAAAGTTAGACTTGGTTTTATTGCTGATGAAGTCGATCCATTGTTTATGTGGGGTAACTCTATTGATCAAGTCTCGGTCAATGGATTGTTAATGGCTTCTATAAAAGGATTAAATCTAAAAGTAGAAGATTTGACAGATG
>CAIUOX010000028.1 GCA_903900935.1 uncultured bacterium | reverse complement strand
GTAATTTCGCGTTATCCTGCAACTTTACAGCGTCAAGCCATAGCTCATCGGAGCGACGGCTGATGTTAATTATTATTTTAAAAAGCAGGGCGCGTCACACACATGCTAAAAAAAATTAAGGATGTACTAGTTGGCAAGAAGGAAGACGGTATTGTTATAGAAACAAAGGCTGAAATTGTTACAAAGAAAACTCCCAAGTCAGATACTACAGCTGTAACAGTTGCAAAGACAAAGGATGAAATGACCCTCACTGACGAACAAAAAGCAAGTGTTATGGGCAAATTGAGCGCTACCATGAAGAATCCTCCAATGATTGGGGATCTCATAGAGGGCCCAGTGATTGCAATAGATAAGTCATCAGTCTATATTGACCTCGCACCATTCGGTACAGGTATTATTTATGGTCGCGAATTCATCACCGCACGCGACGTAATCAAAAAGATCAACGTTGGTGACGTTGTTGCCGCCAAGATAGTAGACAATACTCACAAAGAAGGTTACTACGAATTGTCACTCAAAGAAGCTCGCCAAGCACTCATCTGGAGTGAGGCTGAAGTGGCAATCAAGGAAAAGAAAACTCTTGAATTACTCGTCAAAGAAGCCAATAAGGGTGGACTTCTCATTGAATGGCAAGGTATCGTCGGATTCTTGCCAGCATCACAACTCAAAGCTGAGCACTATCCACGCGTTGGTGATGGTGACAAAGATAAGATTCTTGATGAGCTCAAGAAGCTCGTAGGAACACGTCTAGCAGTCTCTATCATCACTGCAGATCCCAAGGAAGGTAAGCTCATATTCTCTGAAAAGGGCCAAGAAACAAAAGCAAAAGAGAAGATCGTTAGTAAGTATGAAATGGGTGATATTGTTGAAGGTACTGTTACTGGTGTTGTTGACTTCGGCGTCTTCGTAAAGCTCGAGGAAGGTCTAGAAGGTCTTATACACATCTCAGAGATTGATTGGGGTCTAGTTGATGATCCTCGCAACTTTGTGAAGGTCAGCCAAAAGATCAAGGCCAAGATCATAGAGATCAAGGAAGGTAAAATCTCACTTTCACTCAAACAGATGAAGTCCAATCCATGGACTGAAGCTTCAAAAAAATACAAAAAAGACCAAGCAGTATCTGGTGTTATCATCAAATTCAATAAGCATGGTGCACTCGCTTCTATTGAAGAAGGCGTTGCCGGACTTGTGCATGTCTCAGAATTTGGTTCAGAAGAAAAGCTCCGCAAGACGCTTGAACTCGGAAAGACCTACAATTTCAAAATTACTCTCTTCTCCCCAAAGGAACAAAAGATGGCATTGGCGTATAGTGGTGAGAAGAAATAGTATCTTTGACTTATCTGGTCAAATCAAAAACCCCCGTTGAGGGGTTTTTTGATTGTCAGTAGGCATGAACTAAAAAACAACTACAACTTACTTGAAATTAGTTGAGCAAGTGAGCTTAATTGTTGATCTGTAACAGATTGAACAGAAACCTGTGTGATCTGAACTACAACATTACTCTTTTCAAATGCGACACCACGATTTGATATTACTGACTTTTCTGTATAGCAAGAATTACTTCCTACAATAAACTTATTTTTACATAGTGCAGATATCATAGCGTCCATATCTGTCTGTTTACCGATTACAAACAAAGCACTTCCCTTTGATAATTGTTTAACCGAAGGATTCTTTGGTGGGTCAAACCAAGAAACACGACAACTAGTACTTACTGGTGATTCAACATTTATAATAGTATTACTTGAAAGTCCAAATATATTAGATATGTCTCTTGAAGTTATATATTTTGAACAATCTAGATTTTGAATAACTGAAGTAACCGATTTGTTTTTGACAGGAAATTGACTTGTACTCCAAGTCTGACTACTTCTAGCAGAAAATAGATAGCAAATTATTATGATTGCGATAATAGCAGTAATAATAAGCCACACCTTAACTGAACCTCTTTGTAATTGAGAATATTTCATTATGAATAGATAGATTTAATTACCTAATAATACTCAAGGTGTTACGGTTGCAGAAGTGCTTCCTGCTGCATTACTGCAAGTAAGTGTGAACGCGGTACCACCAAAAAGTCCTGGACCATAGGTACCTGGGGCATTTCCTATAACATTACCAGATGCTATTAACGAACCAGATCCATTCACACAACTATAATTTATAGTTTTATTTGGAAATGGCATACTATTTGTTACTGTTAGAACAGGGATAGGGGGCTGAAGATTTGCCTGGCCTGGAGTAATCCATGGGAACCATGCGAGACTCTGCCAGTTGTCGGATGCTGTATCAGCACGAGGAGCTATATAGATAAAAGCGTCACCATAATCTGTCGTAACTCCTAGATTTGTAATAGATCCATGACAATCCAATCTATATTGCTTACCACCAAAGTATCCGAGCGTATTACTTTGACCAGTCGAATATTGGCCAGTAAGCGCACCTGTACTTGTATTATATGTTGCCACTCCTGCACCGCTCGTGATAGGTGTCCACGTTGAACCTCCGTCTGACGAAACTGAGAATGTGCTCAATGGACTACTATAATTACAGCCATACTTTATCCATCCCTGAACCTTACCTGTCGTATAGTTCACGACTGGATTACCACTTGCATCTCGAGTAGGGACAAATGTAATAACACCTGTTGGTTCTCCATATGATGTCGGAGTAACAACGAGACTTGTATTGTCTCCGAATACACCATTTCCATTCATACATGCCATTGAGAACATGCTTGAAGTGGTTAATGGAGTTCCGTACACAGCTGTTGGAGTAAGATACGCTGTATTCTTTGTTCCTGAGGTTGAGTATGAAGGATCTCCTGCACCACCGCTACCCCATGTACCAAAGAGGTTCAGACCATTTCCATTTCCTGTACATGAACTTGCGCCCGTTGAAGACCAGTGGAGTATAGACATATTTTCAAATGTCCCACCAGACGAACCTATGTAGTCATAGGGCACTGCCCAGAAGTTCATCGAAGTCAAACACATCATAGGACCTGGTGCAGAAGCGCTAGCAAATAACGCTGAATCACCTCCGTCGTTGTAACCAAGCACCTTATACGAGTACGCTGTAACGTAATTTCCACCAGTAAAGGTATAAGTGAGTGATGTAGTAGTTGCTATCTGAGTATAAAATCCACTACCATAATCAGTATAGACTCTATAAGCAGTAGCCCCTGTTACCGCACTCCATGCAAGTACGACATTGTTTGTACCACATGCTCCCGTCGTAGCGGTGAAAGTTGCTGGTGCAGTAGCAGGAACACAATTATTTGGAGAATCAGTTACTGCTGGAGTACTTGTTGCATACCCACCACGCCCGTTCGAAGAAACAGCGTAGTATGTGTATGATATATTTGCCGTAAGACCTGTATCAATATATGTAAAAGCTGTTGGTCCAGTTATTGATGCAATAACTGTAATTGATGTTGTATTATTTGTTCTAGTAATCTTATAGGCTACCGCATCAGTCTGAGGAACCCATGAAAGAGTTACTTGACCTGTTCCACATGATCCTACAGATTGGATTCCGAAGTTTGCGGGTGCACAGATACCTGAAGCTGTAGCTGATGTGACTGGACTCATTGATGAATCTACGCCACCTTTTGTTGCTACTATTTTATAGTAATATGGGACTGAAGTAGAAGCAGTGTCTGTATATGAAGTGACTCCACTTACTGGTGTAGCTACCAATAAATATGTTCCAGCGGAAGCAGTACTTCTGTATATCTTGTAATCTGCACCAGTTACCTCAGACCATGAAAGACTGATATTTCCACCACAATTAGCACCTTGTGAAGCTGAGAAGTTTGCTGGGATGTTTGGAACACATGATCCAGAAGATGTAGTAATTATCGTAGCTGTATTAGAATTGCCAGCATCGTTAGATGCGGCGACTGTATATGTATAACTTGTTGATTGCACCAAACCATTTGCTTGTGTATCAACAAAAGTAAGAGTTGTTGAACCTATAATTGTAAATGTCGTTGAAACCAATGTTACATTATTTTTACGAACAATATTGTATCCTGTAACATATCCAGTAGTTGGAGCACCCCATATAAGAGTAATATTACCTCCACATGCTACTGAAGAAGTTGCAAGATTTGTTGGCTGTGTTGTGGTAGCCATGTATTTCTTGAATGCCATCACACCAGTAGATGTTTTGATTCTGGCTTTACTTGCCAATGGATCAGTAGGTTGAACAAGCAATATACTCTCAACACCTACTGAAGTTTTGAGATGAAGTGTTGAAGAAGCAGACACCATAGAACCAGCGATATTAACGATGCCCGTTGAATCTTTGATACGTAGACCACTATCTATATCCGAAGCAAAAACAAAAACAGCAGGTACCAAGAAAAGACTTAGTACACCAATAGTCGCGAACGTGTGTAATCTTTTCATGATAAATAAGATGTTAATGTAATATTGATAGAGATTATGGAGTTATGAGCCACATTGCACCAGTCGCTGGAGATGCTGGGTTTGAAGCACGTGTCTCTATAATAAGACCGCCAGTTGCCTTGATAGGGCCACCGACTACTTCAAGTTTTGATGATGGAGTGGTTGTACCAAAACCAACATTGCCGTTTTCTACGATCAAACCATTTGCCAAACCACTTGCAACTATATCAAGTGATCCAAGCTTTACCTGAGGACTACTACCAACATTAAGTGGCTGGTCTACGTTGGAACCAGGAGGAAGTGCTGTAGGCGCCGTCCATGTTGTCGTAGCAAATGCAGAAAGAGCAACTGCTCCAATAAATAAACCGGATAGAGTAACGATTCTAGCAGTAATTGATGTGTTGTATTTCATGATATATGTATTATTAATGTTTATTTGTTAATTTTATTTATTCTTGAGACTTGGAACACTCGGTGTCTTTGCAAGCTGACTCAACATATGTAGACGATCTGCCTCGGTCAATGTCGGCTCAATATCTGGAACATTAGATTTCTGTAACAAAACAATCATACGATCAGAATTGCTGAAAGAATTGGTCCCTCCTGATCGGACTGCTGGCATATTGTTCTTTGCGACTAAATACGCAATAACTCCTATAAGAATAATCGCAACAAAGCTAAATGTAATAATCCTCATAGAATGTTCCTGTATTTTTTTATGCATGGAGATAGTGAATTCTGATAAAATTCGAATATTGATACAAGTATATCAAAACAATCATGCCAATGTGTGACAGTGCTGTGGACAACTCTTGCCCGAGGTCAGACCTCGGGCAAAACTACCCCGCATTATATACGCTCATGGCCTTTTCTTTCCCTTCTTTGATCAACACTGCCAGAGCTTCAACTATATTTTTTGAGACTTTTTTGAGTGTTTTTATTTCATCATCCTTGAATGGTCCAAGAATGAACTTTTCTATCTTTTCTTCTCCATGTGGGACTTTTGCTAATCCTTTTGCATTTTCTACTGCAGTACCAACACGAATACGTAGAAAAGCCTCAGTCTTGACGGCTTTAATGATAGATTCAACGCCATTGTGACCACCGGAACTTCTATTGAATGAAATTCTGATACGCCCTAGTGGCAAATTGAAATCATCGTAAATAACAATAAGTTTCTCCGCGGATTTTATGCTTTTTACTAAAGTAGAAATAGACTTGCCTGAATTGTTCATAAATGTCTCAGGAGAAATCAGAGTCACCTTTTCTTTGCCAATTTTTGCTACAGCAATAAGAGCATTTGATTTCTTATTAAATTCAAAATCGTCTTTGCTATATTCTTGACGTATAGAGTCAAGAATCGTACGCCCCGTATTGTGGCGTGTATTCTCATATTCTTCTCCTGGATTTCCGAGACCTGCAATAATGTAAGGCATAGTGGCTATAGTGTAACTCATCAGGTAATTTTGGTAAACAAAACAACAAAGGGTGCGTGTATTCATTTTTCCTTTGAAAATAGATAATACGTACCAAAGCTAGTATATAAACCGATTATTATTTTCAAAGGAAAAATGAATACACGCACCCTTTGTTGTTACTAACTTTGACAAAACGCCTCATGTAATGTAATCTTAGTTTTCCTTATATACCTTTATATATTCAGGTTTTATTAATTATAAGCACAAAAACGCTATTTTATGGATATCCGAAACATCGCCATCAT
>CAIUOX010000027.1 GCA_903900935.1 uncultured bacterium | reverse complement strand
CGCCAAAATAAATATTCTGCTATACTATCTCCACGAAATACTTTTATTCATGCCTGCCACGTGTGAATGAGAATGATAAAAACAAAATATATAGTTATATCTGTATGCACCAGTATATTATCTATTGTGTGTATCTGGTATATCGTCCGCGCATCGTCAGAGGTCTCTATAGATCAGAATAAGTATTATGTAGTCACGTATGTAGTTGATGGTGACACATTCAAGGTTTCAATAGGTGGAAGTATCATCACAGTTCGTATACTTGGTATCAATACTCCAGAGACCGTTGATCCACACAAAGCTCCAGAATGCTTCGGACATGAAGCGTCGGATTATACAAAAAGTTTGCTTGGGGGCAAGAAAGTTCAGTTACATTTCAATCCAAATAGGGAGTTGAAGGATAAGTATGGTCGCTACCTTGCATACACTTATCGCGATGATGGTTTATTCGTGAATGAAGAACTTCTCAAAGGAGGTTTTGCAAGAGAATATACCTATGGTACGCCGTATTCATTTCAGCAAGAATTTAGAAGTATTGAAGCAGATGCAAAAAAAGAAAAAAGGGGATTGTGGGGAGTGTGTATATAATAAAAAGCAGGTATTGTCCTACCTACTTTATTTGTGCTTAGTGTGAATGCAAGTATGAGTAGATATCCTCTATAGCCTTTACTGCATCTCCTGCGGCGATATTATTCTGATGGTATAGACCATCAGTAACGTCGCCTGCTGACCATATTCCATCGGTAGAAGTGCGTTGATTTCTGGCATCAACGACGATGTGTTTGTATGCATCTAGTGTAACAATATCTTTTGCAAAATCGGTATTTGGTATTGATCCAATCTCAATAAAGACGCCAGTTACAGGAATCTCAATATCTGAACCCAATTTTGTGTCAGTGTAGATCAGAGAATTGACGAATGTGCCACCTTTTATTTCTTTTGGTACTGCAAAATTGAAAGCCCTCATCTTTGGATTTGAAAGTACTTTTTCAACAGTTCCTGGATCAGCCTTGAATTCACTGCGCGCAAGAAGAGTAACTGTCTTGCAGTATGCGAGTAATTGGGCTGCACTCTCAAATCCAGCATTACCTGCGCCAATAACAGCTACATCTTGGTCTGCATAGAGTGGTCCATCACATGTTGCACAGTAGGTGAGACCTTTGTGCTCAAATATGTCAGCGCCCTTGGCTTGGAGCTTTCGTCGGCTACTTCCTGAAACAATGAGAACAGTTTTTGCTGAGTATATTCCTTTTGTAGTACTTATTTCAAAGCCACTGGATTTTTTTTGGATCTTTTGTGCAAGTTCACCGTCTTTGAAATCTATAATATCTTTGCCATATGCCTTGGCATGCTTTTCTAGATTTTGTGATAGCTCAAATCCAGAAATTGCTATAGACCCAACCCAGTTCTCAATCTTCTCAGATACATTGCTCTGTCCAAGCCAGTCTTTGGTGATGAGTATGGTTTTGAGACGTTTGCGAGACGAATAGACAGCAGCAGCTGCTCCTGCTGGTCCGCCACCGATGATTGCGAGGTCATATTTTGTATTCATGTGGAATATTGTAACAAAAGGGTATTCATTAAGCTATACAAAAAATGACCAACATTAGGTCATTTTTATTTGTGTTATTTTAACCTACTTCTTCGTAGGAAAGCTGGTACAGCTCCCCAATCATCATCTTCGTCTTTTGTTTCTTTTTTGGGTTCGGTCTTTTCGGTGTGGTTTTCTTTTTTTGATTCAGAGACTGAATTGTAAATTTTGCCTGTAACAGATGATGCCTTTTCTGTGCCCTTATTGATAGAGATATTTGATTCTGTAGAAGTAGAAGTTACACGAGGAGAAGCTCCTCCAGTAATAGAGCCCTCTGGAAAACCAGTAGCAATAACAGTGATCTTAACCTCATTTTTCTTGAGCTTATCATCACGAACAGTACCAAAGATAATTTTTGCTTCTGGATCTATAGACTCAGTGATGACTTTTGCTGCATCTTGTATTTCGAACATTGTAAGATCTTCACCACCAGCAATAGAGAAGAGAACTCCTTTTGCTCCAGCGATAGAAACATCTAGAAGTGGAGAATTGATAGCTGCTTTTGCAGCTTCAATAGCACGATTTTCGCCTGAAGCAGAGCCGATACCCATGAGTGCTGAGCCTGCATTTTCCATGACTGTACGAATATCTGCGAAGTCGATATTGATGAGCCCAGGAGTTGTTATCAGATCCGAAATACCTTCAACTGCTTGGCGGAGAATCTCATCACACATAACGAATGCATTTCGTACTGTAGTAGCTTTGTCGATGGCAGAAAGTAGGCGATCGTTCGGAATAACGATAATAGCATCAACTTCTTTTTTTAGGTCTTCAAGGGCGGCTTCGGCGATGCGACTACGTTGGCGTCCTTCAAAATAGAATGGCTTTGTAACAACAGCAACAGTGAGACATCCAAGCTCTTTTGCTATACGTGCGACTGTTGGACTAGCTCCACTGCCAGTGCCTCCACCTAGACCACATGTTACGAATACCATGTCTGCGCCTTTGACTGATTCTTGGATCTCTTCTTTGGTCTCTTCAACTGCACGACGCCCTAGGTCTGGATTCATTCCTGTACCAAGACCACGAGTGAGATTTTTGCCGATATGGATGCGCTTTTTTGCAAGTGAACGATGAAGGTCTTGTGAGTCTGTGTTGATAGCCATAAAATCTACTCCACGTACTTTGCTGGAGATCATATGGTTGACTGCATTCATTCCTGAACCTCCAACACCAAGAACTTTGATACGTGCGAATGCTTCGATGTCGGGAGTGATATTGGGCATGGATTTGGTTTACAGTTAAAAATGAAAAGTGGCATACGTGCCACATAAATTCTAATAGTACATTAAAAGTTCTACAAACTTACTCGTCTGAAGGTGTAGGCCTTCTTTCTTGTATGTCTTGTATCATATCAAGTTATAGGAGGGGTGCAAGTGTATTTGGTCAATTAAAACCTTGACAATATGTGGATATTGAAATCTATAGTAAATCTAAGAATACTAGCAATGCAATAAAAGTTACAATTATTTCAAGGTAGAATGTCCATCGTCGTATGTAGTATTTTGTAAGAAAAGTCCAATAGTATGAGATGGTTCCTTTTTGTTCGTTGATATCTTCTTCGGTGACAGAATGAATGCTGTAAAATTTGTGAGAAAATGGCCATAGCCACATAATTCCATATTCTAGTGAATCAAAAATAAGGTGACTCCATGATCCGCCAAGAATAATCAAGCCAATGATAGATACAAAGGAATTTCCAAAAATGTATCCGATGAGTATTATTGCAAAGCTTATTACAAGCCAAAATATTGGTGTGTGGCTTATGTATTTTCGGTGGCTGTCTTTTTTCTGTAATTTTATTGACTTGTGCTCAAAGAAAAATTTGATCAGATCAAAGTCTGGACCTTCGGAAGCAATAATTCCGACGATGTATAAGATGATTATTTGAGTTGATGAAAATGATGTGGCTATTGGTACGAGATATAAGATTGCTCGAGTTGCAAGATAGCCTCCAGAAATATGTCCAGGTAAAATCATAAAGAGACAGTATTATGGCAAAAATTGTTTGAACCAGCGTGAGACTTTCTTCCAAAGATTTTTGAAGAATGCTGAAGTTGTATCTATATTTGGACCTTCATCTGCATGAGTTCCCCAAATACAAAGTCCATATGCAACTGCCCACGTCGCATCCTTGAATGAAGATTTTCCCTCAGTGAGACCTAGATAGCCAATGCGCGAAGGAATTTTGAGTGCAGATTTGGCCATATCATCAATTGCATTCAAGCCTGACCCTCCGCCAGTAATGATTATACCAGCTGGTAGCAAGCCATTCCTGCTGATCTTTTTGAGGTGAGCTTCTACGAGGTCAAATATATCTGATACACGTGCTGTTACAATTTCTTCTAGTTTTTTGCGTGGATATGAGCTTCCAGTGATAGCACCAATCTTGATTTGCTCAGCCTCTTCAAGTGGGACTCTTAGGCCTAGGGCGATATCATTGGTGATGTCTGTCGAACCAAT
>CAIUOX010000026.1 GCA_903900935.1 uncultured bacterium | reverse complement strand
GATACTGAAATCATCAAACGTTGGGACACCTTTGCAGGAGCAAAGGACGGCAAGACTGCCCAGACTGCAGCTGTCTCCCTCATGGTACTGCTTGCAAATAAGATGCTTTAGTACAACACCCCTTAGGGGGTGTTTTTGTATATGCACTTAATTAAGTAGCCTTAGATTTTTTGTTTCTTACAATAATCATGAATCCTATGGTCATAATAAACGCAGGATATCCTAATATAGTGTATATGTGGTAAAATAAAAGTCATGACAGAACAGACAAAACTTATTCTTATCATATTGGTAACAGGTATTGTTGCTATTTCTGTTGGTTATCTATATTTATCATCAAATATTTTTGTCAATGCGTTGAAGAAGCCTATTAAGCTTGTTTCATTCGGCATGTTTCTTATTGATATTGGTGTTCTATTGGTTGGCGTTGTTTCATATCAGACATACTTGGGTTTTGACCTGACTCTTTTGGATATATCATTATCACAATATTTCTATATATTCTATGTAGCAGGGTCGATGTTCGTCATCGTTGGTGCACGCCAATTTTCGCATCGCCCGGCCCAACCTCAGCAATAAGTGTTATTTGAATGAATACACATATTATTGCGGTCGGCAAAAGTCGTGGGTATCTCAATGAAGAAGCGGTTGCTGAATATACTAGTCGCCTACAGCATTATACACATACAGAGTGGGTTTTTATTCCTGGATCTGATCCAACGGCAGAAGGTGCTCTTATACTAAAAGCGATACCAGAGCATTCATATGTCATAGTGCTAGATGAGAGTGGTAAATCACTTTCGTCACTTCAATTGGCTGATTTCATCCAAAAGCGCCTGAATGAGAGCGTGAAGCATATTATTTTCATCATAGGTGGTGCTCATGGTTTTGATGAACAAGTTATGCTCAGGGCTCAATTTGTTTGGTCACTCTCTGCTCTTACATTTCCACATGAATTAGCAAGAGTCATTCTTGCTGAGACTATGTATCGCGCGTATACCATCATTCGAGGTGAGAAGTATCATCATATGTAGCTGTCGCATGGTATAATATATCTATGGTCTCAATAAATGTCCCTAATAATCTAGGCAGGAAAATGTTTTTATTTATGCTCTATCGCAGAATGATTCCATCAGTCGCATGTGTTTGTGTTGCTATTGTCGGTGCAATTATGGGCAATCTGATAGTGCAGGGGATTATTGATATTCTTTCAGTGATGGGTCCAGTTAGTCGCTCAGTCCAGTTGGTAATTGCTTCATTGGTATCCAATGGTATTTTTGTATTCATTGCTCTTGCTATCGTCATCTTTATGATCGTATTTGTCAAAAGCTCACTTGAATATCGAAATCTCTCTTTTACTCTTGAAGAATTGAATCTCAAAATAAAGCGAGGTATTCTTTCAACTATTGAAACATCTACACCGTATCGTCAGATTCAAGGTGTTGAGATTGAGCGTAGTGTTACTTACAAGATTATGGGCCTTTCTCGTTTGGTTATCAATACAACCAAGGAAATAGAAAGTTTACATAGTCACAAAGCTGATCAGATCATATTGGAGCCGATTGACGCCATTCTTGCTGAGGAAGTACGCGAAGTACTAGAACATAAGATAGGAGTTCAGATTATTGAACGCTCTGACGGTTCTGTGCCAGAGAGTAGCGTAACTAAGATCTCTAACTTATAATAGACTCACAATGAATATAAAAAGAATTATATTTTGGATTGTATTCCTTGCTGTGCTTGGACTTATTGCATGGGGATTGATTGTTGCTTTGAATAAACCACTTCATAATCAGCTTCGATTGGGTACACCATCGGAGGTTAAGACTATTGACAATGCTCGTGGACCAATTACAGCTCCTGTGACTATTATTGAGTATAGCGATTTTCAGTGTCCGGCTTGTGCGATGTATTATACTTTGGTAGAACAATTAATTGCTTCTTCACCAAATATTCGTGTAGTATATCGCAATTTTCCACTCTATCCGTTGCCACATCCAAATTCAATGATTGCAGCACAGGCGGCTGAATCAGCTGCAAAACAGGGCAAATTCTGGGAGATGCACGATATGCTCTTTTCGAAGCAAAGCGCTTGGTCAGACCTCCCAAAGGAGAAAGCCCTTGATATGTTCAAGAGTTATGCCACAACTATAGGTTTGAATATAGTCCAGTATTCTGCTGATTTTGATAGTCCAACAGTCAAAGCAAAGATAGATGCTGATCGTACAGAAGGAGAAACTCTTGGTATCAATAGCACTCCAACATTCTTTATAAATGGCAAAGCGATTGTTAACCCTCAAGGATATGACGCATTTAAAAAAATTATTGACGAGGCCACTCGTTAATATTTCTATTGGCCTAGCAGTTGTTGCACTCATTGTAGCAGTGCTCGGTTTTGCTGATGCTACATATCTCACCATAGAACATTATCGTGGCATTGTACCCCCATGTTCCATAACTGGTGGATGTGAGGAGGTTCTTACCAGTGAATTTTCTACGATAGTTGGTATACCGACATCACTTTTAGGAATTATATATTATTTACTTATATGTGTAGGAGTATTTTTGTATCTTGATACAAAGAAGGCTGTTATTTTGAAAATAACTCTCATGTTGCCGTGGTTTGGCTTGGGATTTTCTCTATGGTTTACCTATCTCCAGATTTTTGTGATCCGTTCATATTGCGCATATTGTCTTGTTTCGGCTGTGATCACAGCAACTCTCTTTTTTATTTCATTTATTATGTTCAAACGTTCACATTCATTCCATGAAAATATCTAATATACAGATCACACGACCAAGTGAAGGTTATGAACTTATCGATTCGGGAGAAGGTGAGAAGTTGGAGCGATTTGGTGCCGTCATATTATCCAGACCTGATCCACAAGCATTGTGGAAAAAGTCATTACCATCTAGCAAGTGGAAAAAGGCCCATGGCCATTTTGGCAGGAATGGGACGTCGCTTCCTGGTAATGAAGAGCGCGGAAGTTGGACACTACATACTGACGTTCCTGCAAAATGGGAGATCTCTTTTGGAGGACTTAAGCTCTGGATCAAGCCGACCGCATTCAAGCACACCGGTCTCTTTCCAGAACAATCTATGAATTGGGAATGGATGAGGGAGAAAATTTTAGGATCTAGAAAAGACAAAGGGTCTAATGGTAGCCTATCTTTTCTAGCTCCTGAAATTGAAGTTTTGAATTTGTTTGGCTACACAGGTGGAGCCTCTCTCATTTGTGCGCAAGCTGGTGCAAAGGTAGTTCATATTGATAGTTCCAAATCAGCCGTCAACTGGGCGCGTGAAAATGCTGAGATTTCAGGTCTAAAAGATATGCCGATTCGTTGGATTATTGAAGATGCACGTTTGTTTGTTGAGCGAGAAATTAAGCGTGGTAGGAAATATGATGCCATTCTGATGGATCCTCCAGCATTTGGACACGGACCAACAGCAGAATTATGGAAGATTGAGAATAATTTCTTGGAACTCATCGAAAATTGCATGAAATTACTCAAAGACAAACCATTATTCTTTTTGATCAATGGATATTCTGCTGGATATTCTGCGATAGCTTATGAAAATAATCTACTTGAATTGAAAGCAAAGTATGGTGGTACTATTGAAATAGGGGAATTGGTAATTGAAGAATCACAAGGAAAACGACTCTTACCATCTGGTATTTTTGCAAGGTGGTCGGCTTAGATTTGGTTGAGGCCTCCAATTGACCCCAAAATATGCTATCGTATTCCTATGAATATAATAGACGGACGAATAGTGCGCGATGCTCGTATTGCAAACCTCAAAGAGCGTTTGACGACTTTGTCATACATACCTACGCTTGCAATAATTCAGGTTGGCGATCGCACTGATTCGACTGCATTTATTCGTGCCAAAAAAACTTTTGCGTCTAATATTGGAGTAAAAGAAAACCATATCAAGGTAGAAGAGAGTATTTCACAGAGAGAGCTTATTGATATTGTAAAAGGCTGTAATATTGACCCTACTATTCATGGCATTATCGTACAATTACCGTTGCCATTGCATATAGAACAAGATGCAATCATTGATGCAATAGATCCGCGCAAAGACGCCGATGGTCTCACTGCTATAAATACCAAGCGTTGGCTCGAGGGTAGAGAAGATTGTGTAATGCCTGCAACCGCGAGAGGTATTCGAGAGTTATTAAGTTATTATCATATTGATCTGTTTGGTAAACCAGTTACAGTGATTGGTAGATCTATGCTTGTTGGCAAACCTATAGCCGCGATGTGCTTGAATGAAAACGCTACTGTTACTGTTTGCCACAGTAAAACACCAAATTTGGCAGAAGAAACAACAAAAGCAGATATTTTGATTGTTGCTGTTGGCAAGCCTGGACTTATTCAGGCAATACATGTGAAAAAAGGTGCTGTGGTAATAGATGTTGGAATTACTCGTATTACAACAGATTCATTGGTTGGGGATGTAAATTTTGAATCAGTCAAAGATATTGCAGGAGCAATATCGCCAGTGCCAGGCGGTGTTGGTCCTATGACCGTATGCGCTTTATTCGAAAATCTATTGGATCTGTGCAAGGCTGTATAGAATTCTTGACAGTCTGATATACTTATATGTGCTGATTATTAGTAATTTATTTTTAATATTTATGAATCAAAAAGTTATATGGAATATTGGTGCTGGAGTTGGGATATTGGCTATTATTTTTCTCGCAGTTATTTCTATCAAAGAGTTCAAGTCTATCGGTTATGTCGGCAAAAATGACCAAACAATAAATACGATAACTGTTTCAGGCAAGGCCGAAACATTCAAGAAGCCTGATATAGCAACATTCTCATTTTCTGTCACTGAAAATGCTCTTTTGGTTGCTGATGCACAGACCAAAGCTGCTACCAAGGTTGACAATGCACTCAAATCTATCCGTACTGCTGGTGTAGATGATAAGGATGTTAAGACTATCTCATATAGCATCAATCCTCATTATGAATATCAAGATGGATTATGTACACAGACGTATCCTCAAACCTGCCGTCCAGGTAAATCAATACTTGCTGGATATGAAGTAAGTCAGTCAATTCAAGTAAAGGTCCGCGACCTATCAAAAGCAGGGACTATTTTTGGCTCTATTGGTGCTCTAGGTGTTCAAAGTGTGGATAGTTTGTCATTCTCCATTGATAATATTGATGCAGTCAAAGATCAGATTCGTGGAGAGGCTATCATTGATGCACAGAAAAAGGCTGATATACTCGCTCGCCAACTCGGAGTATCATTGGTTCGTGTAAATAGCTTCTATGATTCAAGTGATCAGGGAAATCCTATGTCGTATGGTATTGGTGGTGGCGGTAATGTAATAAGTGCAAGAGATGTATCACTTGCTACTCCATCTATTCCAGCAGGTGAGAATAAGGTGACAAGTAATGTTACGATCACTTATGAGATCAAATAATCTCTATATATAAAAACAAAAAACCGCATATGCGGTTTTTTGTTGGACTTCTAATTGATTCACTATATCTAATATTTTGCTATTAACAATTATCACAAAATATACTTTTCTAAATAAGTAAGTCATTTGAAATATGTAGATTGACTTACAATATTCAATCTGATACTATAGTTCTGTAACTCCCAACAGGAGTTTTTTAATACAAAAACCATGAGAATCACACAATATGTCAAAGACACACGCGCAGAATTGACTCACGTCAATTGGCCAACTCGTGAGCAAACTATCCATTTTACGGTGCTAGTGATCGGAGTTTCGATTGCTACTTCAATACTTCTTGGTCTTTCAGACTTTGTATTTTCAAAATTGCTTACTCTACTTTTGCCAAACTAATACAAGCATTTATTTATTATGACCAAACAACACACTACAGGAGAGCGTTCATGGTATGCCATTCATACCTATGCTGGCTATGAGAATGCTGTTGCGCGCAATTTGAAGCAACGTATTGAGTCTCTTGGTATGGAGGGCAAGATTTTCAATGTTATTGTTCCTACTGAAAAGAAAATCAAGGTCAAAGCAGGTAAGCGCATTGAAGAGGAAGAGAAAATCTACCCTGGATACGTGCTCGTAGAGATGATTGTGACCGATGATTCATGGTACGTTGTTCGCAACACTCCACGCGTAACTGGTTTTGTTGGTGCTGGTGTGTCTCCAGTTCCACTTGATGCAAAGGAAGTTGAATCTCTCTTTGCTCGTATGAATAAAGGCAACACTGAGCATACGATTGACCTTGGAATAGGTGACTTGGTCAAGGTTGCTGATGGTCCATTCAAGGACTTTGAAGGTAAGGTTTCAGAGGTTGATACACAGCGTGGCAAAGTAAAAGTCCTTGTCTCAATGTTCGGTCGTGAGACACCAGTCGAATTGGACTTCTTGCAAGTTAAGAAAGTTTAGCGTAATATCCCACTACTATGGCAAAAAAGATTGTAAAACAAGTAAAAGTTATTGCTCCTGCTGGAAAGGCGACTCCAGCTCCACCACTCGGCCCTACGCTCGGTCAGGCTGGTGTCAATATCGGTGACTTTACCAAGAAGTTCAATGAAGCCACAAAAAACATGATTGGCGACATGATTCCTGTGCTTATTACTGTTTATGAAGATCGTTCATATGATTTTGTGCTCAAGACTCCTCCTACTTCAAGCCTCATTTTGAAGGCGCTAAAGCTCGAAAAGGGTTCAGGCAAGCCAAATACCAACAAGGTTGGCACACTCAACAAGACTCAGCTCAAAGAGATTGCAGAAAAGAAAATGCCCGATCTCAATGCAAATGACATTGGATCAGCCATGAAAGTTGTTGCTGGTACAGCACGTCAGATGGGAGTAGATGTGAAGTAATCTATAAATAAAATCCTCATTTGAAAAAATGAGTGCCCCGAAGGGGTGGGGATTTTTTATTTCACCACTTTATACTCTACCAATATTGTTCCTCCTTCTGTTTTTTCTAGATTTACCAACTCCAATTTGAAATCAAGAGTTTCTTTAAAAAGTCGTACACCATTCCCAAACAGGGTAGGTTCGATAGTGAGGTAAAGACTATTTACTAGTCCTGATTTCATGAACATTGTATAAATTTGAGACCCACCACAAATAGCAACTTCTTTGAATCCTCGTGCTTCTAGCTCCTTGATCAATTCTATGGGTTCTTTTGTAGTTGTTTCTACATTCTTAGGCATATCAGGAAGTCTTTCGGGCGAGTATATTATATTCAGGCGATCTTTGAGAGGTTTACCAAAAAATGTTTTCCATGTATTTTGGCCGGTGATGATTACTCCAGCACGTTTGGTCAATTCTATGAAGCGTTTTTTGTCTTCTTTGCTTGTCCATATAGTTGAAGGTGCCAATGGATCTCGTGCAATGAAGCCGTCGGCTGAAAGAGCGGCGATAATAAATATTTTTATATTCATGTCAATATTGTACCATGTGTTTAATTGTGATAGTTTTAATAGACTATTATGACAAGCAAAGGTTTTACTACTAGAGAGGGCATATTTTCTTTCGGTTCAAACTTTGAGGACCGTTTTGTTCCTGATTATAAGCATTTAAAAAAGATTGCTGATCATTGCAAAGGCCTTGGTCTCAAGGTTGTGCTGACTCAGGGTACATATGACATGGTTCATATAGGTCATGCACGTTATTTTGAAGAAGCAAAGAAGCATGGTGATATTCTTGTCGTTGGAGTTGATAGTGACAAGAAGGTTCGCAATCGCAAAGGTCCAGATCGTCCAATTGTTCCACAAACTGAACGTCTAGAAATGGTTACCCATCTTCGTTCTGTTGATATTGTAACTCTCAAAGAACACAATATGCCCAAGTGGCATCTCATAAAATCAGTATGTCCAGATGTATTGATTGTTACCAGAGAGACGGTTGATAAATATGGCAAAGAAAAGATGAAAGCTATGAAAAAATATTGCGGAGAGATAAAGATTCTTGAACCCCAAGCAACAACATCTACGAGTGCAAAAATCCGTCTCCTCCAGATAAAAATCGCCAAGAAGTTTGAAAATGCTCTTGCTCCTAAGTTGGCAAATATGATGAATGAAGTGTTGAGTCAATCTGCACCAAAACATAAAAAAAAGTAGTATGAAGCCTTCTGGCAAAAAAAAGATCATATTATATGTACCAGTTCTTCATGAAGGGTATAGACGATTTTTTGAAGAGCATAGTGGTGCAGATAGTCTTCTTCTATTGGGATCAGATATCATAAAAGAATTCAAACCCCTCATAAAAGATATACGTGCAATTTCGCCAGAGACCATGAAGACTGTGATAGCTTCACTCGGTTATTTTAAAGAAATCAATATTGTAGGTATACCTGAATTGAAAACCTGTAATGATAAAAGCATGCATATTACTATGCCAGATGAAGATATTATGCATGAATTGCATACAAAGTATTTTTCAGAAGCAACAGTTGAATATGATCCTATTTTTCTTCGTTGGGATAAACATAAATCTTTTGAACAAAAGCCAGTAGAGGCTGATCAGAAGATTTCTAGTGCAGTTTTTGATAAGAATATAATAGTAAATCTCAAGAAAGAGGCGAAAAAGAGTACAGATTTTTGGAGACAAATTGGTGCTGCTATTATTAAGGATGGCAAAGTTATTATGCAGGTACACAATAAAGGTGTTCCTGATGAATATATACATTATACAGAAGGTGACCCTCGTTCGGATTTTAGTAAAGGAGTAAATGTTGATTTATCATTGTTTTTTCATTGTGAAGCACAACTTATTGCAGAGTCAGCCAGAAAAGGTATTTCTCTAGAAGGTGCTGAAATGTATGTGACTACATTTCCTTGTCCTACGTGTGCAAAACTTATAGCATATTCTGGTATCAAAAAAATGTATT
>CAIUOX010000025.1 GCA_903900935.1 uncultured bacterium | reverse complement strand
GATACTGAAATCATCAAACGTTGGGACACCTTTGCAGGAGCAAAGGACGGCAAGACTGCCCAGACTGCAGCTGTCTCCCTCATGGTACTGCTTGCAAATAAGATGCTTTAGTACAACACCCCTTAGGGGGTGTTTTTGTATTCAAGGTAATGCTGTAAATTTCGTATCTTGTATGCGATAATATCCTCATGTCATCATGGTCACAAAGGCGTAAATTTGCTTACATTTCTACAATAGTATTTATCGGATTGGTTATTATCGGCATTCCTGCTTTTTTTCTTATATATAAGAAACCAACATGTTTTGATGGTATTAAAAATGGCAATGAACAGGGTCTAGATTGTGGAGGTTCATGCCAAAGACTTTGCCCGAGCGCATTTTTGGCACCTGATCCTTCATGGACTCGTTTTGAGCAAGTGGCCCCAGGTATTTATAATGTTGCTACATACATAATTAATCCAAATATTGAAGGCGAAGCAATAGATGTTCCATATCATATTGCACTTTATGATGATCGTGGTGTACTTATTATTGATACTGTTGGAAAGGTAACTCTGCATCCTCATCGCAATACATTGGCATTTCAAGGATCTATCTCAACAGGCAAGCGTATACCTGCAAAAGCATTGTTTGAATTTACCAAAAATCCAAATTGGCATAAAAAATCTGACCAACTCTCAGGACTTCAGATTACTGATAAGCAATATACTGAAGATGAAACAGGTGGATCGCTTTCAATAACCCTCAAAAATAGTACTGCATATACTATTAATCCACTCAATGTATATGTTGTCTTGTATGATAAGAATAGCAATGCCATTGGCTTCTCAAAGACTATTGTCGACGAGATTCCTGCATTTGGCCAGACGCTGGCGCCCTTTACATGGCCAGTAAATCGTCAGGGTGCTGTTATTTCCATTGACGTCTTACCTGTGTCAGAATAAGTTCATGGAACGTCTCTTCAAATCAGTATCTACATACAATGTTGCAGGTGATATGCGTCGTCGCAGTATTGATTGGTGGTTATTTATTGCCATAATTCCTATTTTGGCTGCCAGTCTGGTTACAATGCATTCGTTTACTGGAGATAATTCATTTGCATCACATCAGCTTATTGTGCTAACTTTTTCGATAGTAGTTTTTTTTGTTATGAGCTTTGTTGATGTTCGTTTTTTGCGTGCAACATGGGTGTCTGTTGCATTATTTCTTGGCTCAACAGGATTACTGGTAGCACTACTCATTCTCGGAAAAGTCTCACACGGAGCCCAAAGCTGGTTCTCTTTTGGTTCATTTGCTATACAGCCATCTGATTTGGCAAAGGTTGTTCTTATTATTATACTTGCAAAATATTTTTCTCGACGGCATATAGAGATAGCAAATATAAGACACATAATCGTTTCTGGTGCGTATGCATTCGTATTTTTTTTGCTGGTTATTGTGCATCCTGATTTTGGATCAGCAATGATTATCTTTTTTGTATGGTTGGGGATGGTAATGGTATCCGGGATCTCAAAAAAACATCTATTAGCGATGTTTGGTGTAGCATTTCTGGCCTTTTTGCTTTTATGGAGTTTTGGTTTCAAAGAATATCAGAAGGATCGTATTCGCAACTTTGTAAATCCATTTTCAGATATTCGTGGAGCAGGATACAATGCATATCAGTCGGCAGTCGCTGTTGGTTCTGGTGGTTTCTTGGGCAAGGGTCTAGGCTATGGTACTCAATCACGCCTCAAATTCTTGCCAGAATATCAAACTGACTTTATTTTTGCGGCATTTGCAGAAGAGTGGGGATTTGTAGGAATTTTTATCTTATTTTCACTTTATGGAATTATCATTTGGCGAATCATAGTGAATGCAATGCAAGGTGCAACCAATTTTGAGATCTTATATGGTGCAGGTGTAGCAATATTCTTTATTGTGCATATCACAGTTAATGTTGGTATGAATATGCATCTATTGCCAGTTACAGGTATACCTTTGCCACTTATGAGTTATGGAGGTACGCATATATTTAGTGAATTTATGGCGCTAGGTATTCTTATGGGTATGCGTCGCTATGCACGCCCGGCTCATAAGGACTCAATCAAGAATGAATTCTTGGGGCCACAATAAAATATTTTTGAGACTTTAGTTTTGATATATTCTTTCTACATTTTCTATCATTTTTTCTATTGAAAAATTAGTCACAATTTTTTCTTTGAGCCTATTGCCATATTTTTTACGTTCTTCAGGATGCTCAATCATGAATGAAAGGGCATGCGCTAGTTCACGGCTATTTTTGGATTGGATTAAAATACCAGATTTCATATCTTCAATTATCTCTGGAATACCTCCGACTATTGTTGATACTATTGGAAGGGAAGCACAACCAGCTTCTAGTATCACATATGGCAGACCCTCTTTTGTAGAAGGAAGTACAAATATATTGAACGCTTTGAGATAGTCAGATGCCTGATCAATATATCCAAGTAAGAATACGTGTTGTTCTAATTTGTTTTCCTTGATGATCATATGAAGTGTTGCCTTGCCTTGACCATCACCAATGATCAAGCAGAGAGTATTTGGGTATTGTTTTACGACAGTTGCTATTGATTTGATCAAATATGGCAATCCTTTATTCGGATGAAGCTCCGCAATAGTGCCAATTATTGTTTTTTTATTGAAATCATGTAGTGGTATGCCTATTTTTTTTGCTAGAGCTTGTCGAGAACCATCTAAAGATATGAATATTGGTGGTTTTATTCCTAATGATACAAGCGCTAATTTATTTTTTACCAATGGAAATGTCAATGCTTGCTTATATTCACGTTCAGAGAGCAGTATCGTTGTATGTGCAAGAATCATTGTGAACCATGAGAAAAGTGCAATAAAACATTTCTGATGTACAGGACGGTCTTCATTAAAAGCCCAGCCATGTACCGTGTATATGATTTTTTTGACTCTTAGAATACGTCCTGCCAATGCACCCAAACCACCAGCTTTTGGACTATGGAGATGAAGTACATCTGGCCTCTTATTTTTTATGATAGAAAAAATCTCTTTAAATGAGGATGTTTCTTTTGTGGCAGATATATCTCTTTCAAGAGCTAAAATAGAAAATGTATATATTCCTGTGTCCTCGAGTTTTTGTTTAAGTATGCCATCTCCACCTAGTGCAACATACACTTCATGGCCTTTTTCTTTCATTCGAGTTGCCAAGTCAAAGACGTGCCGTTGGGCTCCGCCCCAATTTGATTTGGTGATGATGTAGAGGATTCTCATTACTATTAAATTACCATAATAAGAGCAAACAGCCAAGAACCCTTTACTTGAGCTATTTTTATGGCTTAGTCCTTGAATTATTTATCAATCCATGGTAAGGTATTTTTTATGATTCAACAGGCGCAATCTCGGGGATCATCCATTCTTGCTTTAGGTGATCTTATTGTTTATGCATTTTCTCTCATCATTACTCTGGCTATACGCTATGAAGAGATACCATCTCGTTCATTGGTGATGATACATCTCTCATCATTTCTTGTGCTTTTTGTTCTATTTATAGTGGTCAATATAAGCGCGGGTCTCTATGATAAACAGCTTGCCACAGCTCGTGGCCGTATTCTCAGTTTGATACTCAAGGTTCAAGTGATAAATATATTCCTTGGAACTGCATTCTTCTATCTTGCACCAGTATCAATCACACCAAAAGCAAACCTTGTTATTTATTTTATTATTTCTACATGTGCTATCTTCTTGTGGCGTATTGTGATGGCACCGGTCTTTACCTCTGGTAGAAAACAGTCAGTGCTTTTGGTGGGGAAAGGTGATGATATTAGTGATTTGAGAGAAGAGGTGAACAATGGGCAATACAGTTTCTTTTTTGCTGAGACCATAGAGCCAAGTGGTGAAGTGTCAAAAATAGCCAATCATATTTCAGATATCGTCCAGAAAAAAGGTATTTCTATCATTGTGGCTGATTTATATAATCCACATATAGAGGATGTTATGCCATTTCTTTATTCTCTTATTTTTTCAGGAATTCAGATTATTGATGCGGGTAAGCTATATGAGAATGTATTTGATCGCATTCCTTTGTCTATGGTAGGCGAGCGCTGGCTTGTCGAAAATTCTGGTGCCGCATTGGCTAGTCGCCGTATTTATGATGTTTTAAAGCGTTCCACAGACATAGTCATCGCTTCTATTGCTGGTCTTATTTCGCTTATATTTTATCCATTAGTATATATTGGAATACAGTTTGATGACCGTGGTCCATTATTTATCTCACAAGACCGTATCGGCAAGAATGGAAAAGTCATAAAGATATTCAAATTCCGTAGTATGTCAGGAAATGATCATGGCAACTATGGATCAAATGGGTTGACCATGAATGTGGTTACTAGAGTTGGAGGATTCATCCGTGCATCTCGTATTGATGAATTACCCCAGCTTTGGAATGTTCTAAAGGGTGACCTTTCTCTTATTGGCCCTCGCCCAGAGCTTCCGAATCTTGTTTCAATATATAATAAAGAAATACCATACTATAGTGCTCGCCACCTCGTAACCCCGGGTCTTTCTGGTTGGGCCCAAATCTATCATGAGGCGCACCCTCATCATGCCATTGCGACTGAAGAGACTCGCAATAAACTTTCATATGACTTGTATTATATAAAGCAACGTTCATTTATTCTTGATATTAAAATAGTCCTCAGGACATTTCAGATTCTTTTAAAGAGAAGTGGGAGGTAGGCATATTCTCTATATATCCTCTGCACTCGGAAATCATGTCAACTAAAAAGTTGCCATTTTTCCTCGTTTGAGGCTATATTTAAATTCATATATCCTCTGCACTCGGAAATCATGTCAACTAAAAAGTTGCCATTTTTCCTCGTTTGAGGCTATAATACGCCAATATGTTAAAACACCGCGCACGAGCAGTCTTTTTACTCATTTTCGCAGCCGCCATCGGCTATTTTGTATATAGCTCACAGCAACCAAGTGCAAAGCACGCATTCAAACTCGGTCTTGATCTTTCTGGAGGCACACATCTTGTGTATAAGGCAGATATTTCAAAGCTTGCCCCTGAAGATATAAAAGACTCTATGGCATCATTGCGTGATGTTGTTGAACATCGTGTGAATCTTTTTGGTGTCAGTGAGCCATTGGTCCAAACAGAGCAGGGTGCAGCACTTAGCTCAAAAGAAAGCGCATATAAGCTCATCATAGAATTACCTGGTATCACAAACGTTGATGAAGCAGTCAAATCTATCGGCGCAACTCCACGTCTTGAATTCCGTGTTGCAACTGCTGATGATATGAGAGCATTTCAAGCTTCGAGCACATCATTTGCTTCAACATCTGATCAGACTGTGGCATATCTCAATATATTTTCTGATACAGGTTTGAATGGAAGCATGGTCAGTAGAGCGAATATTCAATTTAACACTACTACAAATCAGCCAGTTGTTGGTCTTGCATTTACTAGTGAAGGTCGCGATATATTCTCAAAAGTCACCAAAGACAATATCGGTAACTATATAGGAATATTCCTTGACGGCTCGCCTATATCAGTACCAGTAGTACGTGAACAAATTGCTGATGGTAAGGCTGAGATCAATGGCACATTTACTCTTGATGAAGCAAAGACTCTTGTTCGAAATCTAAATTATGGCGCGCTTCCTGTGCCTATATCACTTATTTCTACTCAAACAATCGGTCCTTCGCTTGGTCAGGCTGCGGTAGATGGTGGCATCAAAACTGGTATTGTTGCATTCATTATTATTGCCATCTTCTTAATCATTTGGTATCGATTGCCTGGATTCATTGCTATCATCGCATTGGCTGTTTATACAATATTGATGCTTGCTCTCTTCAAACTTATTCCAGTAACCCTCACTGCTGCTGGTATCGCAGGTTTTATATTGTCTATTGGTATGGCAGTGGATGCCAATATTCTTATTTTTGAGCGCATGAAGGAAGAGCTTGCACGTGGTCGTGGTATTTGGGATGCCATGCATGAAGGATTTGCGCGCGCATGGGCATCAATTCGTGATTCGAATATCTCAAGTATCATCACTGGTGCTGTCTTGTACTATTTTGGTAGTACGTCAGTAGTTACTGGATTTGCTTTGGTATTTGTTGTTGGTGTGATCGTTTCAATGTTCACTGCGATAACTGCTTCACGTCTGCTCTTGTACGCAGTTTCGCCTTCACGTACTACGAAGTTGTCGACCTTCCTTATTAGTAATGGATTCAGAAAATAATACCATGTGGGTTGTAAATAACAGAAAACTTTTCTATAGCATATCGAGCATACTTATTATTGCCTCATTTATTTCTTTGGCTGTATGGGGATTGAAGCCTGGAATTGATTTTACTGGTGGAACATTGATTGATGTTCAGTATCCACAAGGTCGCCCAGACCAAACAACTCTTGTTACAGCGCTTACGGCAGTAGATCCCTCTTCATCAGTTCGTCAATCTGGTTCAGATCAATACATCATACGCCTCAAGCCGGTTGATCAAGCTGAAAAAGCAGTGATTATGTCTACATTATCACTCAATAATACAGTGCCAACTATTATCAAGACATTTGACTCCATTGGTCCAGTTCTTGGTGCAGAAGCATTACGCAAAGCTCTCGTCTCTATCTTACTTGTACTTATCGGTATTGTTCTCTTTATTACATTTGCATTTCGTAAAGTTTCAGAACCAGTTTCTTCATGGAAATATGGACTTACTGCAGTTATTGCTCTTGCTCATGATGTGATCATTCCTGCTGGTGTTTTTTCAATTCTCGGCCACTATCTTGGTTATGAAGTTGATACATTATTTGTGACAGCACTTCTAGTTATACTTGGTTTCTCAGTTCACGATACTATCGTGGTTTTTGACCGTGTTCGTGAAAATCTAAAGCATGCACCTGCAAATAAGCCATTTGCTGATGTGGTAGGAGAAAGTATCAGTCAGACATTCACTCGTTCAATCAATACATCACTTACAACACTAATTGCACTTGTTGTTCTCTACATTTTTGGAGGATCTACAACTGAGCATTTCTCACTTACATTATTGATAGGTATTGCAGTTGGTACATACTCATCTATATTTATTGGTTCACCACTATTGGTTACGATTGAAAAGTGGAGTAGAAAGAAATAGAGACTTGTGTTAAAAGAGCTTGACTTTATTTTTAGGGCCTGTAATATAGACCCTACGTCTTAGAAATAAGGCGGCACTTTGAAAGTCTCATAGAGAACGTAATATTACGTCTTTTTTAGCCCTTCTAACCTAGGGTTGAAAAAGATTCATCTGTAAAACTCTTAGCGGAGTCTACAGACAAGTGCAAGAAACAAGTATTCAAAAAAATGATTTTGGAGATCTATAAATTCAATAGATCTACTGGTTAGGATCAATACGTAAGTGAAATATAAGGTAAAAGCAGTCTTGGTCAAAAGCCTCGACACAAATTCTTTCAGAATTTAACACTTTTTATTTTGTTCCGTTCACTTTTAGTTAAGAGTTTGATCCTAGCTCAGGATGAACGCTGGCGGCGTGGATAAGGCATGCAAGTCAAGGGGGCCCGCAAGGGCAACCGGCAGACGAGGTAGTAATAATTAAGTATGTACCCTAGAGTCGGGCATAGCTCGCCGAAAGGCGGGGTAATTCCCGATAATCTCGTAAGAGCAAAGTTTTTCGCTCTAGGAACAGCTTGATCGGTATCAGCTAGTTGGTGAGGTAAAAGCTCACCAAGGCTATGACGCCTAGGGGACCTGAGAGGGTGACCCCCACCGATGGGACTGAGACACGGCCCATACACCTACGGGTGGCTGCAGTCGAGAATCTTCCGCAAT